>JBFEKH010000280.1:0-1508 GCA_041552775.1 Allopontixanthobacter sp. | reverse complement strand
TTTTAGAAAGTCGATAATCTGCAGTTCGATTTTGCCCGCCGCATACAGCGGCAACCAGTGCCCAGCACCTTCGATCACTTCGTAGCGGAAGGGTGCATCAACGTAATTGGCGGAATCCCTCATCTGCTCCGGACGCAGCGCAACATCGGCGCTTCCGACCAGGCCGAAAACGGGAATGCGGGAGGATGGAAACTCGGCTTTGGACAAGGTCGTGATATTGGCCCTGTACCAGTTCATTCCCGCTGTCAGCCTGCCAGGCCGCGACAGGTCGCGCCGCCAATTGGCCATTTCAGGATCTTGCCGGGTCATCCAGCCAAATGCCTTGAAATCGGCGGCGCTGACAACCGCCTCACCGATGCCGCGCAACAGGAACAAGATGAAATACCAGCTCTTCAATTTCTGGCGGAAACCGGCATCGATCATCGCTTTCGGATGTCCCACCGACAGGGCTACGAAACAGCTGAAGCGGTCCGGATGATCGGCCGCAAGCCGCCAGCCGATAAGTGCTCCCCAATCATGCCCCATCAATGCCGCGCGTTCGATCCCCAATGCGTCGAGCACGGCGATCGCGTCGGCCGCGATCTGGGCAATGGAATAGTCCGTTACATGTTCGGGCGCGGTCGTCTCGCCGAAGCCGCGTTGATCTGGCGCGATCACCCAAAATCCGGCGTCAGCAAGGCCGGGTATCATCTTGCGCCATAATTTCGAGGAATCGGGAAAACCATGTAGGAGCAACAATGCTTCGCCCTGACCCGCCAAGGTGATCTGCATGTCTAGACCATTGATAGGGATAGTCAGGTGCTCGAGACTGGCTTGCGCTCCCAATAGGATCTCCTCTTGCGGCGCAAAGTAGAGTCAGCCCTTCCAAAACCCAAGTCCATTTTACGAATTTGAAAGATTGGCTTCAATCACTCCGTGTCGAGCCGTGGTCTATGAGGTTCGGGAGGGGGGACTTTCGCACCATTCTTGCGTATCGACCTGCGTGGCAAAAGCGCCAGGCTTGTGAAGGGTTGATATCGATGCGAGTTGCTGGGGTCGAACTGGGCGGGACGAAGACGGTGGTTGTCGCAGGCAGCGGGAGCCTGCCATTTCTTCATAGCGAAAAAATTTCAGCGGTCTCCAGGTGGCGCAGGATTACGTGAGTATCCTGATTTGCGGCAATTGCCCTGCCGTGCAGAAATTCCCTTCACCGATGCTGACCGAGGTGGTCGAAACAATGGAAAGGAAAGGCCATGTGGCTACGCACAGGAACCCTCGTGTTTGTTCTCGACGGGCAGAAACTGCTCGCATTCAGGAATGATGGTGACGCAGACACTCCTGTCCTGACAACCTTGAAACATCGCAGGCTCGAAAGTCCGCGCAGCAGCGAACTGGGTACGGATAGCCCCGGCCGGACCATCGCGAGCACCGGGCAGCAGCGCAGCAGCTATCAGGAAACCGATTGGCACAAGCAGGCCGAAGAACACCTTGCAATCGAAAGCGCGCAAACAATCCAACAGATCGCCGCC
>JBFEKH010000279.1:0-1515 GCA_041552775.1 Allopontixanthobacter sp. | reverse complement strand
GTGATATTGGGGCGGCTCGGGTTCGAAAATGCCTATGCGCTGGCGATGAAGGAAAACCGCGCAGCTCAGCTGGGGATCACCACGCTGGACGATCTCGCCCGGCAGGCACCGCGCCTGACCATCGGCGGGGATGTTGAGTTTTTCGAGCGGCCTGAGTGGATCGCGGTGCAGGGTGTCTATGACCTGAATTTCGCCCGGCAGCGCACTTTCACCAGCACCTTCATGTATGATGCGCTGACCGGCGGCGAAGCAGATGTCATCTCTGCCTATACGTCAGACGGGCGGGTGGCGGCGGACCGGCTGAGGGTGATCGAGGATACGCGCGGCGCGTTCCCGTCCTATGATGCGGTGCTGCTGATTGCGCCGGAGGCGGCCCGCGATAAGCGGCTGGTGCGCGCATTGAAACCGCTGATCGGCGCAATCACGGTGGAGGACATGCGGGAGGCGAATTTTGCGGTCGACCGACTGGAAGACAAACGCTCGCCCACGCAGGCCGCGCACGAGCTGGCGAAAAAGATCGCCCCCTAATCGGCGCCGAAACCGGTACCGCCTGGCCAGCCCGGACCGGCCAGCCCCATGACCTTGAACAGCAATCCCATCTGGTCATCCGCGACCAGCCGGTTCTTGTCCTGCTGCAATCTGACTGCATATTCCGGTGCCATGCGGGCGAGCGCCTCTGCGCGCATATCAATGCCGAGTTTAGTCAGCCATTTTCCCTGCGGCACGGTCCCCATCCAGCGGACATCCTGTGCGCGCGCAATCCGCGCCAGGGTTTCAAAATCGACATGGGCAGTCAGGTCTGCTTCCCCCGGCATCGCCAACGGATCGACTTTCTTGTGATCCCGCACTGCCTGCAGGGTCGATCCGCCGCGCAGTTCGGCATGGCCGTAATCGATCAGCAGCGCGCTCCCGCCCTGCGCCGCCAGACGGGCCGAGATTTCTTGCATCACCGCCGCCGCTCCGGGACAGGTTTCGATCAATGTGCCTTGCGACGCCTCGCGCCAGTCGCGCGGGACCGCAGCGTCCATCGGCTGACCGCCCGCCACAAAGACGAATTTTTCGCTTTCCAGGCCGACCATCCGTTCGCGCCAGCCATGCGCCGAGCGGACCAATTGCCGGACCGGCAGGGCATCGAGAAATTCGTTACCAACCAGCAACATTGGCGCGTCAGTCGGCACGCTGGTTAGATCATCGTGAAAGATAGCGCCGGGCACAGCAGCCCGCTGCAATTCGCGCAAGGCGGGCGATCCTTCGACCAGATGGACCGACGGTTCGAGCCCGTACCGCTTGGCGCTGCGCAGAATATCCTTCGCCAGCGTGCCGCGCCCAGGGCCAAGTTCGACATAATGAACCGGCTGCGGACGTCCGGCGGCGATCCACATATCGGCCAGCCACAGACCGATCAGTTCGCCGAACATCTGGCTGATTTCCGGCGCAGTCACGAAATCGCCGCCCGCCCCCAGCGGATCCTTCCCCGCATAGTAGCGCGCGTTGCTTTCCCCCATGAACTGGGAC
>JBFEKH010000278.1:0-1589 GCA_041552775.1 Allopontixanthobacter sp. | reverse complement strand
TCGTACCATGATGGCAATACCCAGCAGGCCAAGGAAACTGGGGGCGGCTTGCGTGGGCGGAGACCACAGCATGACCCAGACCACTGCCAGCGGTAATGCGGCCGCGTACAGCCAAGGCAGGCGGCGGCCCCATCTGGTATAAGTCCGGTCACCCAGGTTACCCAGTATGGGATCAATCAACGCATCGACCAGTAGCGCCAGAAACAGTGCCAGGCTGACGGTGCTGGCATCCATGCCCAGCACCTGATTGTAATACAGAAGCAGGAAAACGGAAAAGCCGCTGTCCTTGACGCCGAACGCCATCGCACCAAAGCCGTGAACCAGCTTGAGACCAAGCGGCAGCGGAGCCGATTTGGGAACGGCAGCAGCGGTCAAGCGGCGGCTACCGGCATGATTTTTGGCGCGGTACACATGGGTTTTGGTCCTCTCCAAGACACGTCGCTAGCTTAGGCGCAACGGTGATCAGGTCAACGCGCGCGTTGTGACGCTACGGCAATGGGGCCGATGCACGAAATGCTCAGCTTACGCTTGCGTAAAGAGGGCGAATCACCCTAGTTTCCATGATATGGCGACGCGTCGAAGCGCCCCCCGATTCCGATTTGCAGAGGACCCGATTGATGGCTGACCTGGATACATTCCGCACAGAAACCCGCGCCTGGCTGGAGGCAAATTGCCCCGAAGAAATGCGGCAGCCGGCGCGTGACGAGGAAGACGTTTATTGGGGAGGCCGCAAGGCCACCTTCAAAAGCGATGCACAAAAATCATGGTTCGAAGCCTGCGTTGCGAAGGGTTATACAGTGCCCGCATGGCCCAAGGCATATGGCGGTGCCGGTCTGGAGGCAGAGGAAGCCAAGGTCCTTCGTCAGGAAATGTCCCGCATCAACGCGCGCCCACCGCTTTCCAGCTTCGGTATCTGGATGCTCGGCCCCGCACTTCTGAAATTCGGGACCGAAGAACAGAAGGTCCATTATCTGGGTGAAATCGCCCGCGGCGAAATACGCTGGTGCCAAGGCTATTCGGAACCGGGCTCCGGCTCCGATCTGGTGTCGATGCAGACTTTCGGCGAGGACAAGGGCGATCACTGGGTCGTAAACGGCCAAAAAATCTGGACATCCTATGCCGATGAAGCCGACTGGATTTTCTGCCTCGTGCGCACTGACAAGACGGACAAGTACCAGGGCATCACCTTCATGTTGTTCGACATGGAAACGCCGGGTGTCACCACCAAGCCGATCTTGCTGATCAGCGGCAACAGCCCGTTCTGCGAAACCTTCTTCGACGATGTGAAGGTGCCAAAGGTACAGCACGTTGGCGAAATCAACCGCGGCTGGGATGTAGCGAAATATCTGCTCGGTCACGAACGCGAGATGATCTCCGGCGCGGGCGGCGGCGATCGTACCAGCGCCATTGGCGCTGCAATGCTGCGCCATGCTGGCGGGCTTGATCCGATGCTGCGCACTGATCTCGCGATGTTCGATATCGATGCGCTTGCCTACGGAGCTATGGGCGAGAAGTTCCTCGATGAAATCAAGGTCGGCAAGGCGCATCCCGCACAGCCGAACATGATGAAATATGCCGGCACCGAACTG
>JBFEKH010000277.1:0-1602 GCA_041552775.1 Allopontixanthobacter sp. | reverse complement strand
CGCAATTAGGCAGGGTTGGCTTATCCGTCAAGGCGAGTTTTGCCGAAATCCAACTTATTGCTGGAAACAGGTGCTAATCAGCCCCGGATCCGCCGCTAGTCTGCCCAGGCTGCATCTTCCAGATGAAGCTCTGCCTGTGGCCGCGACGCCCAATCGTCGATCTTGGCGCGGCCAGCCAGCCAAAGCGACCTGCCGCGTGATCCGTGGAGCAATGCCTGGCCCATGTCGCTATTGGCCGCGCGGAAGGCAATCGCCTTGAAGCTCTTGCCGTCCTGACCAGCCGCGATCAGCCGGACATGATCAGTGCCGACAATATCGGCCTTGATCAATCGGACCGGACCAACCGCGACGCGCGGGCCGGGCCAGCCAATGCCGAACGGACCTGCACTATCCATCGTTTCCACCAACAACGGGGTTAATCCGCCCGGCGCGAGGGCAAGATCAAGTTGCATGGTCTGTTCCGCCATCGCCAGTCCAACAACCCGGGCCAGGCGTTCGTCCAGCCAATCCGCCAATTGGTCGACCTGATCCTCGTTCACTGTCAGGCCTGCTGCCATCGCATGTCCGCCGCCCGCAACCAGCAGGCCCTGTTCGCGGGCTGCAATGATCGCAGCGCCCAGATCGACGCCGGATATGGAACGCCCGGATCCTTTGCCTTGTAGTTCGCCGTCACCGTTTTCGACATCGAGCGCGATCACCAGCGTTGGCTTGCCGGTCTTTTCCTTGATTCGTCCCGCGACGATACCAATCACGCCGGGGTGCCAGCCTTTGCCGGATACCACGATGACCGAGCGGTTATGCTGGCGGTCGAGCTGCAATTCAGCGGCTTCCTGCACTTCCGCCTCGATTGCGCGGCGTTCCTCATTCAAATTGGAAAGCTGGGCGGAAATCGCGGCGGCCTCGTCTGGGTCCTCGGTTGTCAGCAGCCGTACCCCGAGGGTCGATTCGCCAACCCGGCCACCCGCATTGATCCGCGGCCCGAGCGCAAAGCCAAGATCGCTGCAGGCGGGCGCGCGTTTCAGGCGGCTCGCGTCGATCAGCGCTGACATGCCGACATTGTCGCGCCTTGCCATGACTTTGAGGCCCTGCGCGACGAAGGCGCGGTTGAGGCCGTGCAGCGCCGCCACATCGGCCACCGTGCCCAGAGCCACCAGATCGAGCAACGCCATCAGATTGGGCTCCTCGCGGTCCTTGAAATAGCCATGCCCGCGCAGTGTCCGCACGACCGCTATTGACAGCAGGAATGCCACACCCACCGCTGCCAAATGGCCATGCGCCGCGCCGATGTCGCTTTCATCGAGGCGGTTGGGGTTAACCATCGCCGCCACCTTGGGCAATTCGGATGAGCATTTGTGGTGATCGACCACGATCACGTCGACCCCTGCGGCATGCGCCTGTGCCAGTGCATCATGCGCCATAGCGCCGCAATCGACTGTCACGATCAGGCTGGACCCTTCCATACCAAGCTGGACCAAGGCCTTGCCGCTGGGGCCGTATCCCTCCAGCAGGCGGTCGGGGATGTAGTAGCGCGCGTCATGCCCGAGCATCCTCAGCAGGCGGATCATTAGCGCCGCACTGGTCGCGCCATCGACATCGTAATCG
>JBFEKH010000276.1:0-1607 GCA_041552775.1 Allopontixanthobacter sp. | reverse complement strand
TGCCTATCTGGGCGCCTTTCCCATCGCCGCCGCGCTGGCAGAGGGTGCGGACATCGTGATCACCGGACGCGTCGTTGATAGCGCAGTAGTTTTGGGGCCGCTGATCCATGAATTCGGCTGGGGCAGAAGCGATCTGGATTTGCTCGCAGCGGGAACGCTGGCGGGGCATTTGCTGGAATGCGGCGCACAGGTTTCTGGCGGGACTTTCACAGACTGGCGCGACGTACCCGATTGGGCGAATATCGGATACCCGATTGGCGAATGCCATTCCGATGGCACGGTAATAATTACGAAGCCGGACGGAACAGGCGGATTGGTTTCGATCGGAACGGTGGCCGAACAAATTCTTTATGAAGTGAGTGACCCCGCTGACTATATCGTTGCCGACGTAAGGTGCGATTTCAGCCAAGTGCATTTGGAGCAAATCGCTCCCGACCGGGTTCGCGTCAGCGGCGCCAAAGGTCGGGGTCCGACCGACACCTATAAGGCCTGTATCACCTTTGACGGTGGCTGGCGCACAATCGCTTACCAACCAATCATTGGCGAAGATGCCGCTGAGAAGGCCGCCCGTCAGGCGCAAGCCTTGTTCGCGAGAGGTCGGGCATTGCTGCGTGCACGTAATCTAGCCGATTTCACGCTCACAGAAAATGTGTTGATCGGCGGAGAAGCCAGTTTTGGCGCGCACGCAAACAATCGCGACACGCGTGAAATAATAAGCAAATTGATTGTCGATCATCCCGACCAAGAAGGGGCAGCGCTTTTTGCACGGGAGCAATGGGCAGGCATTTCAGGAATGTCAGTCGGCACTTCGATTAATCTGGCAACAAATGTAATACCGATGACAGGTGTGTTTCTGTTCCTGCTCGACAAACAGAGCCTTACGCCCACGATGACGTTCGGCGGTGTGACGCACGAGTTATCAACGGACCACGGGGTGCCTGCAACGGAGGCTCGGCCGACAAGGCAAAGACCAAAACCAAGACCGACGCCGACAAAAACCAATAGCGTGGCTGTAGACCTGATCCGGCTCGCCTGGGCACGCAGCGGAGACAAAGGCCATTTGTTCAACGTAGCTGTCATCGCGCGCAAACCGGAATATCTGTCATATTTGCAGGCTGCACTAACGCCCGAAACTGTGGCTGAATGGTATCGCCATCTGGGGCCAGACGGAAAGCCTCCGCACGTTGATGGCTATGATGCTCCCGGGCTTCTCGCATTGAATTTTGTAATTCACGACGCTCTCAAAGGCGGGATCAATGCGAGCACCCAGCTCGATCCAGCAGCCAAGGGAATGGCGCAAATGCTACTTCGTTTCCCGGTGGCTGTTCCATACGAACTCGCAGTCCAACTCAACGAAAGCACCCGAGCAAATGGATAACGAAAAACCCGATTATTCCTATCTCATGCAGGGAATTCAAAAGGTTTCAACAAACAGCAGCGTCTTGGTCAGTTCTTCAAGATATCTGAACGACTCGCGCGTTCGCGATTGGGTTTCGACACATCTGTTGCGGCGAAATGGGCCGGATGTGCCGACCCCATCGGATTCGATCCAGCTCGTACAGATTTTGCGCGAGGTCCAGGACATCGATCATATCAACGATCTGATC
>JBFEKH010000275.1:0-1628 GCA_041552775.1 Allopontixanthobacter sp. | reverse complement strand
CGGCCCAACTGGCTGATCGCGCCATCGGCCGGGCAAAGAATGTGGGTCTCGCTATCGGCAAGCGGCCGCGCACCAGGTTTCAGCGCGCGCGTGAAGAAATCGTTGAAGCAGGTGTAATCGCTGGCGGGCCGTTCAGCCTGGCCCATGTCGACATTGTAAGCGCGAATAAAGCGGCGGATCAGAATGTCTTTAAGCCACGGAACCCTGCTGCTCGCCAGCGAGCCGGCCAGGCGCGACAGGCCATGTTGCGGCGCTAGGTGCTGCAACCAGATAAAGGGGCTGTTCGCCATGAAATTTCCTGATTTTGGGCCGGAATCTCCCGGCAATCGTAAAGCTTACGCCCTAGCTGCTCGCAATAGCAGGATCAACGAAGTTGGCTGTCCTTGCTGCCGCGGCGATTGAAGGCGGAATGCCTGACCGCGCTGTCGCGATCGGACTGGCAAGAAACGCAAGTGCGGATGCCGGGCAGTGCCGCACGGCGTTTTTCGGGGATTTCTTCGCCGCATACATCGCAATATTCGGCGCTTTCTCCGTGCGGAATGCGTGACCTCGCAGCCTTGACCGCGTCACTCACCGTATCATCAATTTGATCCTGCACGGCGCCATCACGCGCCCAACCGCCAGCCATTTGCTTGCTCCTTCATCGATACAATCCGGCAGCAGGGGCAGTTGTTCCCAAACTAGCGGCGTTCGAAGGCTTTCAGACCTTGGCCGAGGGCGTTGTTGGCAACGGACAATTGTGCGCCCGACCAATCGGCCACGAAGACCGTGTTGCGGCGAACTGCTGGAGCCAGGCGGGCGTCATTCCCGGTAATTGCCAACCCCTCGGACGAGTGCAGTTTTCCCTCTGCACCCACCGCGATGAAGGCAGAGTAGTTTTCCTTGCTCTGCCCCTGGACGAACCAATTGTTGGTGATCTGGCCGATTGCCCCGGCGGGCAGATCGATCATGTAATTGGTTTCCTGGCCCGCGCTGTCGTCGAAACTGGAGGATGCGATATCGACCCGTGCGGCGCGTACTTTCACATAATGACCGCCATTGCCTTTCTCGAACCGGCTGCGGGTCACGCGAAGGTGGCCGTAATCGCCGATATAGATCGAATGCGCACAGCCGCCCGCGCCTTCGCAGGTGCCAAGGCCGGAAAATGTTGATTTGTCGATCACGATCCGGCTGTTTTGATCATCGCCCGACAGGATGCCTTGCTGGCTGTCACTGAACCAGCTTTGCGCGACGGTAAGATTGCCCTTCTCCAGCCGGATACCGGCTCCATTGAAATCGGGGACGGCCATCCCGCGAAAGACGATCCCGGATACGCTGGCTTCGCGGCCCCGGAGGACCAGCGCAGCCTTGCCTTCGCAGGTCACGCTGTCGAAAGTGACGCTGCCCGGTTTCGCCGCAAGATAGGATATTGATCCGGCGGTCTGCACCGCGCATTGGCGGTAGGTCCCCGGCGCGATGGCGATGGTTCCGCTGCCATTGCCGATGGCGTTGACGGCCTGCTGCAAGCTCGAAAAGCTCCGGCCATTTTCCACAATCGAGAAGGGGCTCTTTTCCTGCGCCAGCAATGTACCGAGCGGAATAGCGGCGATGGCAAGCACGGAAAGGATGCCGATCAAGACGGGTAATGG
>JBFEKH010000274.1:0-1638 GCA_041552775.1 Allopontixanthobacter sp. | reverse complement strand
TCCCCCTCGCCCTTTCGGCCGCAGCAGCCCTGGCAGTTGGCGCCGGCAGCATCGCCTATGCCGCTCAGTCCCAGGGCCGACACGGACCGGACGCCGATGGCAATGGCGTGGTGACCAAGGCCGAATCCGCCGCCCATGCCGACGCAATGTTCGTCCGGATGGACGTCAATCAGGACGGCGTGATCAATGCCGCAGACCGCGAAGCCAAACGCGCTGAAAAATTCGCTGCAATGGATACCGATGGCAGCGGCGAATTGTCCGAAGCCGAACTGACTGCCGCCCGCAAAGCCCATATGGAAAAGCGCGGCGAGCGCCGTGAAATGCGCGGTGAAATGAGAGGCGAGCGCGGCGAAGGCAAGCAAATGCGCGGCGAAGGTCGCGGCGCGCACGCTCATCACGGCATGAAAGGCGGCATGCGCGGCGGAATGGGCCACATGATGCAGGCCGACACCAATGGCGACAAAGTCATCAGCCGTGCCGAATTCAATGCAGCCATGGAAGCACACTTTGCCAAGGCCGATACCAACAATGACGGCAGCATCACCGAGGCCGAACGCAAGGCTGCCCGTGATGCGATGCGCGCAGAACGGAAAGCAAATCGCGAAGCGAAGAGCCAGGGTGCTGGCCCCGGAAACTGAGCGCAACTTGATTAGGGCGCACTCAAACGGGTAGGCGAAGCAGCGATATGATCGAAGACACGCCTACCCGGCTATTACTGGTCGATGACGAAACCGTCCTGCGCGAGCCCCTGGCCGAGTATCTCACTCGCCAGGGGTTCGTGGTGCAGGAAGCCGAAAGCGCTGCGGCGGCCCGCGCAAAATTGATCGAACATACGCCGGACCTGGTCTTGCTCGACATCATGATGCCGGGCGAGGACGGACTGTCGCTGTGCCGCCATCTAATTGAAAGTCGCGGCCTGCCGGTGATCCTGCTGACCGCAAAGACCGAGCCGACCGACCGGATCATCGGGCTTGAAATCGGCGCGGATGACTATGTCATCAAACCCTTCGAACCCCGCGAACTGGTCGCCCGAATCCGTTCGGTCCTGCGCCGCGCCCACCGCGCGCCCGCACCGTTGGAAGAAACCGCGCTTTACGGCTTCGAAGGCTGGACGCTCGATCCGCTCAAACGCAAACTGATCGATTCTGACGGCGCGATGATCGCGATTTCCACGGCGGAATTCCGGTTGCTGCGCGCCTTCCTCGATCACCCCCGCCAGGTGCTCGACCGAGACCGATTGCTGGATATGGTGCAGGGACGCGAGGCGCATATGTTCGACCGTGCGGTCGACAACCAGGTCAGTCGCCTGCGCCGCAAGATCGAGGTCGATAGCCGCAATCCCGAAATCATCCAGACCGTTCGCGGTGGCGGATACCGACTGGCTGCGGATGTTCGCCGCATCGTCCCGGAATCGCGCTGACAATGAGCCTGCCTGAAATTCGCCTGTGGCCCCGCAGCCTGCTAGGGCAAATGCTGCTGGCGCTGGCCATTGGCCTGCTGGTGGCCCAGTCGATTTCTGCCGTCCTGTTGTATCAGGCATCGGAAAACCGCCGCGAACAGACCTTGCTCAACGCAGCCGCATTTCGTCTCCTCAGCAATCCCCAGACACGCGGGGATCGCGCTGAACGCCGAGCCATA
>JBFEKH010000273.1:0-1649 GCA_041552775.1 Allopontixanthobacter sp. | reverse complement strand
GTCCACGTGGCGGCGGCAATCGCTCGGATGGCGATCGCGCTCCATCCGGTGAAAGCAGCAGCCCGGATCACATGCCGGACTTCCTCAAGGACGACTAAACCCGTTGCTTGACTGAAATTGAAGGAGCCGCAGGGAGCGATCCCTGCGGCTCTTTTGTTATGCGGTGGTGTTGTGATATTCTCCCGGCATCAGGAGTCGCGTGAAATGAAATCGCGGCTCACTTTACTCAGCAGGGTCGATCTTTTTCTTGTTTCAAGGAGGATTACCCGATGTCCGAAGCAATCAACGAAGCCCGTCTGGAAGAACTGGCAGGGAAAGCGGTTGGTGATGTTGCCAGCGCGCTGAGCATATTCATGGCCTATCTTGGCGACCAGGCGGGTATATTCGACACGCTCGATGGAATGGGGCGGGCCACGCTCGACCAATTGGCTGGCGAAACCGGCCTCAACCCGAAATATCTTCATGAGTGGCTCGGTTCCGTGGCGGCTGCCGGATATGTCAATTACCACCCGGAAGACGAGACATTTTCAATTTCGCCCGAACAGGCTCTGGTCTTTGGCAGAGAAGGACAGCCCGCGTGCATGCAGGGATTTTTCCAGGCTGTCGTTTCACAATATGAATGCCACGAGAAAGCGACCAATACCTTCAAGTCAGGCGAGGGCAGGCCTTGGAGTGATCAGTCCCAATGCTGTTTCTGCGGAGTCGATCGCTTCTTCCGTCCCGGCTACGAGGCAATGCTGGTCGAGGAGTGGATCCCCTCGCTGGAAGGCGTCGAGCCGAAGCTGATAGCAGGGGCGAAAATTGCCGATATTGGTTGCGGCCACGGATCATCCAGCATCCTGTTGGCTGCAGCCTATCCTAATTCGACCATCCATGGCTTTGATTTCCATGCGCCATCGATTGAGCGGGCGAGAGCCAAGGCCGAGGCTGCAGGTCTGGATAATGTGCATTTCGATGTCGCACGTGCGCAGAATTACCCGGGCGCAGATTTCGACCTCGCCTGCATCTTCGATGCCCTGCACGACATGGGCGACCCAGTCGGTGCCTCAGCCCATATCCGGGAAACCTTGCGTGACGACGGCACATTCATGCTGGTCGAACCGATCGCCGGCGATTCCATGGCGGATAACATGCATGCCCTGGGACAGATCTACTACGCGTTCTCGACGACCGTTTGTACGCCATGTTCGCTGGCACAGGATGTCGGGCTGGGGCTTGGCGCGCAGGCGGGGCAGAAACGGCTGACCGGAGTGCTCAATGAAGCTGGTTTCACCAACGTCCGCCGGGTATCCGAAACACCGACCAACATGGTACTGGAAGTGACCGGATAACCTTCGATCAGGGCGGTCCGGGGCTGCGAAGCGATTCGCAGCCCTTTCCTTTTGGGCGCAGCGCGGGCACACAGTGTTATCTGCTTACCGCTCGGGAAAACCGACTTACATGACCAAGGCCAATTCCGCGATACGGGCACCGTTCGAACTGGCTGGCCACAAGATTGCGGCGGGCACGGCGGAAACAATCGACATTCCCGTCAGCCGTCTGTCCACGGATACGGACGTGGGCCTGCGTGTGCGCGTGCTGCACGGCAAGCGGCCCGGCCCGGTGTTGTTCGTCAGCGGAAGCGTCCACGGCGACGAGATCATCGGTGT
>JBFEKH010000272.1:0-1655 GCA_041552775.1 Allopontixanthobacter sp. | reverse complement strand
GCCTTCTCGTCCTTCTCGATCAGCAACTGCCCCTCGCCCACGATGGGGTGGTAAAGCTGCGAGATCTGATAGCCCTGCGGCAAATCGGCGTAGAAGTAGTTCTTCCGGTCGAAACGCGAATATTTGTTTATCTGCGCCTCGATCGCCATGCCCGTTCGGACCGCCTGACGGACGCATTCGGCGTTCAACACCGGCAGCATGCCAGGCATCGCCGCGTCAATCAGGCTGACCTGTGCGTTCGGCTCCGCCCCGAATTCGGTGGAGGCGCTGGAAAACAGCTTCGACTTCGAAGTGACCTGCGCATGGACTTCGAGGCCAATCACGACCTCCCATTGGCCTGTTGCGCCCTGGATACGATAATTGCTCATGCCCACCACCTGTCAGGTTTGGCTGTAAAGTTCGCGCGTTCTTCAATCGCGAGGCCTGCGTTCAGCACGCCCTGTTCGTCAAACGCCTTGCCCACGATCTGTAGGCCCAGCGGCAACCCTTCCGAGTTAACGCCGCAGGGCACACTCATCGCTGGCAATCCCGCCAGCGAGGCAGGCACAGCGAACACATCGTTGAGATACATCGCCAACGGATCGTCCGACTTCTCGCCCAAGCCAAAGCTGGCGGTCGGGGTGGTCGGGGCGAGAATTACGTCGCATTCCTTGAATGCATTCTCGAAATCCTTCGCCACCAGCGTGCGGATTTTCTGCGCCTGCGTGTAATAGGCATCGTAGAAGCCTGCGCTCAGCACATAGGTGCCGATCAGCACGCGGCGCTTTACCTCGTCCCCGAAACCATCGGCGCGGGTTGCGGCGTACATTTCCTGTAGCCCCGCACCTTCGGGCAGATCGCGCAGGCCGTATCGCACACCGTCATAACGCGCGAGGTTGCTTGATGCCTCTGCCGGGGCGATGATGTAATAGGCAGGCAGCGCATATTTGGTATGCGGCAAGCTGATATCCACTACTTCCGCGCCCGCATCCTTCAGCCACGCAATCCCGTCATCCCAGCTTTTCAGGATTTCAGGATCGGTGCCGTCCATTCGGTACTCGCGCGGAATGCCGACCTTCTTGCCCTTCATGTCCGACGACAGGCCGCCTTCCCAATCGGGAACCGGCATGTCGAGACTGGTCGAATCCTTGGGATCGAACCCGGCCATCGCGCCCAGCATGATCGCGCAATCGCGCACGTCATGCGCCATTGGGCCGGCCTGATCGAGGCTGGAGGCAAATGCCACCACGCCCCAGCGGCTGCAGCGGCCATAGGTTGGCTTGATGCCCGTTATGCCGGTGAAGGCGGCGGGCTGGCGGATTGATCCGCCCGTATCAGTGCCGGTCGCTGCCGGAGCGAGCCGCGCGGCCACCGCCGTGGAACTGCCGCCCGACGATCCGCCGGGAGACATCTGGGCGTTGGAGCCACCAGCGCGCTTCCACGGACTGATGACATTGCCGAAATAACTGGTTTCGTTGGACGAACCCATCGCGAACTGGTCGAGATTGAGCTTGCCCAGCATGCCCGCGCCCGCAGCCCACAGATTTCTGGACACGGTGCTTTCATATTGGGGGATGAACCCTTCCAATATGTGGCTGGCCGCCGTGGTCTGGACGCCGTGGGTGGCGAACAGATCCTTCATCCCGATAGGGACGCCGGCCATGCTGCCCAGCGGT
>JBFEKH010000271.1:0-1661 GCA_041552775.1 Allopontixanthobacter sp. | reverse complement strand
GATATTCTCGACCGGAGAAATCATCTACGGCGCGAAATCGCCTGATGTTTATGCCGAGATCAACAGTTACGAAGATGCACTGGCGCATGTGAAGCGCATCAAGGCGCAGGGCGGCAACTCGGTAAAGAATTACAACCAGCCCCGCCGCGAACAGCGCCAACAGGTTGTCAGTGCGGCAGCCGCCGAGAACATGCTGGTGGTGGCCGAAGGCGGTTCGCTGTTCGGCATGGACATGGCACTGGTGGCCGATGGCAACTCAACCCTGGAGCACAATGTTCCGCTTGAATATTTCTACGAGGATGTCCTCCAGTACTTCAGCCAGAGCCAGACCAATTATACTCCAACGCTGGTGGTCACCTACGGCGGATTGGCGGGTGATCCTTACTGGCGGCAGGCCACTGATGTCTGGACCAACCCGCTGATGATCCATACGCCGCCCAGCATGCTGCTGGCCGCCAATGCCCGCCGCGTGAAGGCCCCCGACTGGGCCTTCGTCGATGGCGATAATGCACGGGAAGCCAGAAAACTGGCGAAGCGAGGAGTGCAGGTTTCCATCGGGGCGCACGGCCAACAGGCGGGCATCGGCGCGCATTGGGAATTGTGGTCGTTCGTGCGTGGCGGGATGACCGCTGCCGAGGCATTGCGCGCAGGTACCATCGCCCCGGCCCGCTCACTGGGTATGGACCGCGATATCGGCAGCATCGAAGTTGGCAAGCTGGCCGATCTGGTGGTCCTTACTGCCGATCCATCTGCCGATATCCGCAACAGCGACAAGATTGCCCAGGTTATGCTGGGTGGGCGGCTATACGATGCCGTGACCATGAATGAGGTCGAGACCGGGACTGCGAAGCGGCTTCCCTACTGGTGGGAGTGATCCGGCCGATTGGTGGGAATAAGAAGGGTTGGAAACACAATGGGCCTGCGATCTCATCGCAGGCCTATCATCATTTACGGATTTTGAGGTAAGATCAGAGTCCGCTGATTGACTTCACTTCCATGAAATCGCGCAGTCCGAAGACACCGCCTTCACGGCCATTGCCCGATTGCTTGTATCCACCGAACGGCGCGCCCGGGGATGGACCCCAGGCATTGATGGCAACCATGCCCGCGCGCAGTTTCGGCGCGACCTTGGCGGCCTCTGCCGGTTCGCCGGAAATGACCGAAGACAAACCGTATTCGGTATCGTTGGCGATATCGATCGCTTCATCCAGTGTTTCGTAATTCATCAGCGTCACGACCGGCCCGAAGACTTCCTCCTTGGCAATCCGCATGTCGCGGGTCACGCCGCTGAACAGCGTCGGCTTGATGTAATAGCCGCGATTTACGCCGGTTGGCAGGTCCGTGCCGCCGGTTTCCAGCGTAGCGCCTTCGTCGATAGCGGACTGGATCAGACCCTGGATCTTGTCATATTGCGTCTTGTTGACGACCGGTCCGATATGGCCACCTTCCTGCATCGGATCGCCGACCGTGGTGCCTTCGACGATGCCTTTGACAACGCGGATTGCGTCTGCGGCCTGGTCCTTGTGCACCAGCACGCGGGTTGGCGCGATGCAGCTCTGGCCGGTATTGACCATCACGCCCGCCACGGTTGCGGGCAGGAATTTTTCAAGGTCGGTGCCCGGCAGGACAAGATTGGGCGATTTGCCGCCCAGTTCCTGATG
>JBFEKH010000270.1:0-1687 GCA_041552775.1 Allopontixanthobacter sp. | reverse complement strand
CCCTGATCCTGCAGGCGGTAGGCGCGCATCTTGTTGACCAGCCCGATCCCGCGCCCTTCCTGCCGCATGTATAGCAGCACGCCCCAGCCGCCGCGCTGCGCTTCCTCCGCCATCGCTTGAAGCGCCGCGTCCAATTGGGGGCCGCAGTCGCATTTCAGGCTGCCGAGGATATCGCCGGTGAGGCATTCGGAATGCAGCCGCACCAGCGGGGCGCGGTCGGACATCTGCGTTCCGATCACCAAAGCGACATGCTCACGAATATCGTCCGCGCTTCGGAAGGCGACGATTTCGGCATTCTCGCAGCCAGCAATTGGCAGATGTGCGCGGGTCGCAATAGTCAGTTGCGCTGTATCGGCCCAGTGCGCCAGATCGCTGGCTGCAACCGGCTGCGCTTCACCCGCGCCTTCTGGATTGACCAGAAATGCGGGCAGGATGCCGGCGAGCCTTGCAAGTTCCAGCGCGGCCTCCGCCTCGCCCAGCCAGGCAATGGCCTCCGCCTTAAATGGTCCCTTCAGCGGGCTTTCCATATCCAGTGCCGGATCGCCAATCGGGCGCGCAGCAGTGAGGGTAAAAGGCTCTGCCCCGTGGATCAACACGGGAGCATGCGGCGCGGCCGCTTCGCGTTGATTGATCAGTTTGAGTGTTGCCGCGCGCGCCGAGGATATCAGCATCTGCGGGGCATGGGCGGCCGATGCGATGGCAGTTTCGACCGGCAACAGCACCGCTCCACCTTCCATCATCAGCGGCCAGCCATGGCGCAAGGCATCGATTGCCTGCGCTACCCGGCGGGCGGGGGAGGGAAGAGGCGGCGCTGCGCTCAGAGATCGAACTCCGTCACCAGCGGCACGTGGTCAGACGGCTTTTCCCAGTCGCGGCAGTCTTCGTAAACATAGTGTCCGACCGATTTCGCCGCCAGATCCGGGCTGGCCCACATATGATCGAGCCTGCGCCCGCGATCATTGGTCCGCCAGTCGCTCGACCGGTAGCTCCACCAGCTGAAATAGCGATCCGGATCCTGAATATGCTGGCGCCCGACATCGACCCAGCCATGCGCATCCTGGAACCGTTTCAGCGTTTCGACTTCCAGCGGGGTATGGCTGACCACTTTCAGCAATTGCTTGTGGTTCCACACGTCGCTTTCAAGCGGAGCAATATTGAAATCGCCGACAATCATGGTCGGGCCGGAGATGTTTTCGGCCCAGCGCGTCATCCGTTCCAGGAAATCAAGTTTCTGGCCGAATTTGCTGTTCTGGGTCCGGTCGGGAATATCGCCGCCTGCGGGCACATAGACATTTTCCAGCAACATGTTCTTGCCCGGGCCGAGCAATTCCACGCCGACATGGCGCGCCTCGCCATTGTCCTGCCAATCGTAGCGGGTCAGTTCCTTCATCGGGATCCGGCTGACAGTGGCGACGCCGTGATAGCCCTTCTGCCCGTGCACCGCGTGATGGGTATAGCCGAGCGCGCTGAATGCCTCGTAAGGAAACAGCTCGGCGACGGTCTTGATTTCCTGAAGGCACAACACGTCGGGCGCCTGCTCGGTCAGAAAACGTTCTACAATCGGCATCCGCAAACGGACCGAATTGATGTTCCAGGTAGCAATCTTGATCATGCGGTGCCTGTAAAGGGCGGGGGGTGCTTAGTCTATCGGTTTGGGATGTCTGTTTTCTCTCGCGGCTAGTTCGCT
>JBFEKH010000269.1:0-1699 GCA_041552775.1 Allopontixanthobacter sp. | reverse complement strand
TTCAACCTTGGAAGCGCCGTATGGCGTTACCGGATTGAGGGCGCCGCCCTCATCTATAAATCCGTCACCCGATGCGCCGTAGTTTGAGCACGACGACGCATAGATGAAACGCGGTACAACAGCCGCCTTGGCAATTCGCGCCAGGTCATTCGATGCCTTGGCGTTGATTTCCTGGGTGAGGCCCGGGCGGTAATCCCCCAGGGGATCGTTGGATAGCCCCGCGAGGTGGATTACCGCGTCCTGACCGCGCAGCTTTTCGACTGCAAAAGGATCAAGCACGAAGTCCCTTACATCGCCGCCGATCGTGGGAACTTCGGAGACGTCGGGCAGAAAAAAGCATTCTCTAAACAGATTGCTGTCGAGACCGAGAACGTCATGACCGCGCTCTGACAGGCGTTGCGTCAGCACCGTTCCTATGTATCCGCGGTGCCCAGTCAAAAGAACTTTCATTGATCTCGTCCTTCCATATCTTCCAAGGCGCCTTGCCAGACGACCAGTATTCGTTGAGCAATTGCTTTTCGCGCATCGTGTCCATGCACTGCCAGAAGGATTCATGGCGGTAAGCCATGAGCTGCCCATCCTCGGCCAGCCTCGAGAGCGGGCGCTGCTCGAACATCTCGTCCTCGTGATCGATGTAATTCATCACTTCCGGCTCGAGGACGAAGAAGGCACCGTTGATCCAGCCCTCGCCGATTTGCGGCTTTTCCGTGAAGTCCGTGATGCGGTCCCCCTCAAATTGAAGATGACCGTACCTGGCCGGCGGGCGTACCGCGGTAAGAGTCGCCAATTTGCCATGGGACTTATGGAAAGCCAGAAGCGCGCCGAGGTCGATATCGGCGACACCATCGCCCCAGGTCACCATCATGGTTTGATCACCAAGCCAATTGGCCAGCTTCTTGATCCGGCCGCCTGTGCCCGACTTCATACCGGTTTCGACAAGATCGACATTCCAGTCGGGCGCGCAGTCCGGAGAATGTCGAAGAACGCCGCCCCTGCGCGTATTCATCGATACAGAGCCTGACACACTGAAATGTTCACGGAACCAGCGCTTGATGTAATCACCCTTGTAACCCAGCGCGATGCTGAAATCGTTGAAGCCGTAATACGAATATATTTTCATGATATGCCACAGGATCGGCATTTCGCCGATTTCGACCATCGGCTTTGGGCGGGTCTCGGTTTCTTCTGAAAGACGCGAGCCGAGACCACCGGCGAGTATGCCGACCTTCACTTTCGTCAGGTCAAAACTTGTCATGTCCTACACCACCTTGCTTGCTTCTTGGTTGCGTTGAAGCTTCATGAAAGCCCGCTTCGCAGCCTGTGCAGCAGCGGGTGAAACCATATGGGCCAGCTCAAGGCCATATCTTCCCAATTCCATCGGACGCAGACTTCGCCGGATCAGCGCGGCACGCAGCGGCCAGGGTGAAGTGATACCGCTGTGGCGAGATGCAATCTGGAAGAGATGGCGCGCGAGTTGCAAATGTTCAGCTGCTGCTCCCCGGCTCTTCCTGCCGGTTTGCCACAGGCTACGCTGGACCTTGTCATCTATGTTGATCGATCGCTGTCCGTGTTCGCGATTGTAGAAGATCGCTTCCTCGACCCGGATGAATTTTCCCATGATGGCAGCTTCGGCGAGCACAGCCCGGTCCGACCCATAGTAGGGGCGATGTAGCGTCGAGCGCGCCAGATTCGCGCGCCT
>JBFEKH010000268.1:0-1719 GCA_041552775.1 Allopontixanthobacter sp. | reverse complement strand
TGGTATGCAAGCGTTACATCGCCCTGGACCATGCCCCGGCGCAATTCACCCATTAAAGAAAGTTCGCGCCGCGCATCGGGATTGACGCCGCCATACCATTGAAAGATGTCGCCCGAAAAACGTGCCGACCCTACAGCTGCGATCGCATGTTCAATTCTTAATACTGGAACGACATCAGCCGAAGCACGATACAAGCCAAAGGATAGCGTAACATCAACCTCTCCTTCTGTCAGTCCTACCGGCGTACGGAACGCTTCACTGAGCGAGATAGTCCTCGCATCAGCTTCCTCATCTTTGCAGTTGATGTAGGTCCAGGCCAGCATATCAGGAGCGATCCTGAACACCGGTCCCATCTCTCTTTCGTCAATGCGCCGCGCCGTTTCAGTGACGACACTTGCCATGCCCTTGATGCCGATAGTGTCGCGGATAGCTTCGTAACGTTCGATTGCTGCCGCCACGATGATGGCTCCGGCATTGGCTTGATTTAGATACGCCTCCAACATTAATCGATTAGGCAGGCCTGTCTCGTTGTCACAAAGGCTTTTCAGTACGACGCGGCGACGTGTTTCGACGCCTAGACGGACTGCAACACAAAGAATCCCTGCAAAAAGCATAGCAGCCGATTGCATTGAAACTGGCCAAGTGGATTGGACAATTACAGGCAGCGAAAGCAGAAGCGCGAAAATTGCGGCTGAAGCTAACCCGAATGACCAAGGAAACCGCCTGAAGCGCGCTCCCCCAAGCACGAACGCAACCAAGCCGATACCCAGTAGTGTTGGCAATGGTCCCGTTCGAAGAATTGCGCGGTCCTGGAGCAAGGATTCAGTAGCGAGCGCCTGAATGACGACTCCCGGTATAATGCCATAACTAGGAACTACATACCGATCGCCGAGCTCAACCGCTGTCGCGCCAATTAGCAATCGTTTCCCCTGAATGTAATTTTCCTGCACGCGTCCCTCGAGCAAGTCTACATACGATATGCGAGGTATTTGTTGGGCGCGGATACCCCAATCAGGCTGAAAGCTCTGATCCCCCATGTTGGTCTTGTGGGCTAGTAAAGTCGCAATCGAGGGCTGGATCTGGGAGTCTATGATAGTCGCTGCAGCATATTCGCGCACTGTCCCGTCCTGGTCGGGAAAGATGTTTACACCGCCACTCCAGGCCGCTGCGAAGGCACTGGCTGGTCTGTTCACGATGACCGCATCTTTGCTTGACTGCCCTGACGCTCTTTGTTCGTAAATTGGAAGAATGACAGGCTCTGCCGCCTTCAAAGCATCCGCAAATTCTTGGTCTTCGGCAGGTTGCGAAAGTGCACTGAAGTCCACGTCGAAGGCAATCATATCTGCGCCAGACTGATGGGCGTTGCGAATAAGTCTAGCGTGATAGCCTCGCGGCCAAGGCCACGTTTGAAGCTCGGCGATACTTCTTGCGTCGATTTCGACGATCACAACCTCACCAGTTGGATCGCTTTCAATCCAGTGCGCACGCAGGTCGGTTAGACGATCTTCGAGAGGTTCGAATACATTCGCCGCCCAGAGAACGCTGGACAGAATTGAGATTGCCAACACTAAAACCAGTCTCTTTAGCGGGCTCTCCAATAAACTGATCGGCCCAAGCGGTTCGGTGCGCGCAGAAACTCTCCCATGTTCCACGCAACTGACCTTGCCCACCTCACAGACCAGGAATGTTTATCTGCGGCACAGGGACCGGAACGGTCAC
>JBFEKH010000267.1:0-1728 GCA_041552775.1 Allopontixanthobacter sp. | reverse complement strand
CGGCAATATCAAGGACCGGTTCGAACTGGGCTATGTGATCGATTATGCCGACCTGCATTTCGGCACTTTTCGCCCTTTCCTGATTTTCAATATTGCCGATGCCGCTATTACCATCGGCGTGGTCATCATCCTTGCCCGATCTCTGTTCGTCCGCGATAAGGACGCAGCAGACACTAACGAAGCGGGCACCAATGAAGCGGCAGCCCCTGCCGCGGAGAGCTGATATGCGTAAGATAAACACACTGATCCTTCTGGGCGCTGGTTGCGCCATGCTGTCCGCATGCGGCGGCAGCAACGGTATTTTAGGCCGCGACCGGCCCGATGAATTCGCCGTCCAGCGTCAGGCGCCCTTGGTGGTTCCGCCCGATTTCAATCTGGTACCGCCCGCCCCCGGCGCTCCGCGCCCGACCGAAGATGCCGCGTCATCGCAGGCGCTGGACGCATTGTTCGGCGGCCCCGCAGCGCGCAGCGGCGTCGAAAGTTCGGCAATCGAGAAGGCCGGCACGGCCGATCCGGGCATCCGGTCTTCGGTTGGTGATGCAGAAACCAACACCGTGGCCAAGGGCCGCGTGACGCGCGACATTATCGCCGCGCCAGAGGGTGATGGCCAGGTGACGCAGGCAATTATCCCGGGCTGAGCTAACGCAATATTCAGGGCATCACACCCAGGCTATTACTGGCCAGAAATCAAAAAGGGCTCGCTTGATCGCGGGCCCTTTTTTCAATCCAATCCCGCATACTTGACCGGCCGTTCGTCGGTCACGAGCAATTTATCGATCTTGCGGTGGTCCATGTCGATCACCTCGAACCGCCAGCCCTGCGCCTTGAAGATCTCGCCCTCGACCGGCAGTTTTTTCAGCACCGAAAGGACATATCCCGCAGCAGTCGCGAATTCGCGGTCATCACCATATTCGAGGCCCAGCCGGTCGGCCAGGTCATCAGCCGACAACGCGCCTGACACCAACAGCGAACCATCCGCTCGTTCAACTATACCAGGCTCGTCGCCTTCATCCTGATCGCTGGCGAACTGGCCGACCAGCGCGGTCAGCAGGTCGACCGGCGTAACGATGCCTTCAAGGTGGCCATATTCGTCATGCACGACGGCCATCGCCACTTCCGATTGCTGCAAGGCCCGCAAGGCGTCGAGCGCATCCAGTTGGTCGGGAATTATCACTGGCTTGCCCATCAGATCGGCGAGCGAAACCGCTTTGCCTGCCACCAGCAATGCCAGCACTTCGCGCACTTTCACCACGCCGACGATCTTGTCGGGGGTTCCGTCCGCTACCGGCAGCAGCGAATGCGGGCTATCCTCGATCGCTGCGCGAATCGCCGCCGTGTCGTCAGACACATCAACCCAGTCGAGCTCCGTACGGGGGGTCATCAATTCGCGCACTGGACGGTCGGCCATCCGTACCACACCGGCCAGGATCTGGTGCTGTTCCGCCTCGATCACGCCCTGATGGGTCGCGTCGGCAAAGATCATGTGCAGTTCTTCGGCGGTGACATTGCCTTCGCCCGCAGGACGGACCCCCAGCAGGCGGACCAGAACCCCGGAACTTTTATCCAATATCCACACCACAGGGGCGGCCACGCGGGCCAGCAGGGCCATTGGCCGGGCCATGACCAAGGCAATCGGGATCGCATTGCGCAGGGCCACCTGTTTCGGCACCAGCTCGCCGATTACCAGACTGAAATAGGTAGTCAGCGCAATGACGACTGCGAAACCGG
>JBFEKH010000266.1:0-1746 GCA_041552775.1 Allopontixanthobacter sp. | reverse complement strand
CCCAATACCACCGCATCTGGTCAGCCGACAAGAAACCGGGATGGTCGACATTGAAGGAGGGGGCTGCGCAGTTTCCATCGAGAGCAGGATAGAACAGCAGTTGATGGACAATCGCCGCATCGCCCGCTTCTCCCTGGGCCAATGCTGCGGCCAGATTGCCGCCGGCACTGTCACCCGCGAGGGCGATGCGGCTGACGTCGATGCCGAGTTCGCATTGTTGATGTTTAAGCCAGCGGAGCGCGGCCAGGGCATCTTCCCAAGCCGCTGGAAAGGGGTGCTCGGGTGCCAGCCGGTAATCGACCGAAACCACCGCGCAATGCGCCTGAACCGCGAGAATGGCGGCCAGCCGGTCATGAGTATCAAGCGTCCCGTGTACCCAGCCCCCGCCATGGAAGAACAGCACCACGGGCAACGCTGCGCCGGGCGCAGGGTGGTAAAGCCTCCCAGCCAATGTCTGGCCACCACCCGTAATTGAAATATCGCGCCGCTCGGCTATTTCAACAGGTGGGGCGGGAATTGGTGCATCCAGCATGGTCCGCATCGAAGCCGCGTCGAGCGGGTCAGGCAATTGGAACCCGCTTTCCGCCATCGCGGCCAGCAGTCCTTCAATATGGGGATCGATCATTTGCTTCTCACGAAACCTTCGTAATCATTGCGGACTGCGCCTTCACTGAGCTCGCGATATCGCGGGAAACCGCCGACATAGATCATGAAGCCGCCCTTTTTTCCCTCGATATTTTTTCCGTTGTACCAGGAATCCGCCTGATTATGCACGGTGTGTGCTGCGGCGCCATTGACCTCAGCAGCCCAATTCTGCTCCGCTTCCTCGGTCGTATCGATCCGCGAATAATCGCTTTGTTCCAGATCATCGATAACCTTCGCAGTGAAATCGACTTGCCATTCGCCCGATGTGATCATCTGCGAGAGCGCGCCGGGTGAGAGTGGCCCGTGGATCATGAATAGGTTCGGGAACCCTGCCACCAGAAAACCGAAATAGCTGGTGGGCCCTTCCTGCCATTTGTCTGTGAGTTTAACGCCGTCCATGCCTTCGACATCGATCCGCTTGAGCGCGCCTGTCACGGCATCGAACCCTGTAGCCATGACGATCACGTCCAGATCGTAGACCGCATCGGTGGTTTTGAGTCCGGTTTCAGTAAACCCGATAATCGGAGCGCTCTTCACGTCCACCAGAGACACGTTCTCGCGGTTATACATCTCGAAATACCCGTTATCGATGCACAGTCTCTTGGCCCCGATCGGATAATCTGTCGGGCATAGTTTTTCCGCTGTTTCCGGATCATCGACGATATCGCGGATCTTACCGCGCACGAATTCGCAGACGACCTCGTTGGCGTCGCGGTCGGTCATCACGTCTGTAAACGCGACCATCAGCTGGAAGGCGCTTTTTGAATTCCAACCTGTTTCGAGGATTTCTGTCTGCTGCTGGGGCGTGTATTCATGAGCGGACTTCGTTGGATAATCGATCAAAGACACTCCGTAAGTGTCGAGCATTTGAGCGCGCCGTTCGCTGTAGTTCTCTTTCCAAGACCGCTCGTGCTGCTCGTCCGTAGGCCGATTGCCGGACGGCATACTGAACGCCGGCGTGCGTTGGAATACGGTGAGATGTTTGCAGCTTTCAGCCAACAGCGGAGCGGCTTGAATGCTGGTCGAGCCTGTGCCGATGATACCGACACGCTTGTCCGTCAGATCAAGCGGTTCGCTTGGCCATTGCGTCGTATGGTAGAT
>JBFEKH010000265.1:0-1789 GCA_041552775.1 Allopontixanthobacter sp. | reverse complement strand
CAGTTTATCGTGCAAGGATACAGAATGCACTGGCGGTCAACTGTCACCATAGTTACAGTTCATCAATGAAAAGAAATGAGCAAGACATGGCGCTGCAGGTGCTGCGGCAGGCTGATTGGTTGAAGCAGTATCCAGTCGAGTTGGCAGAAAGACTTGTATCTGAGGGAAGGCTGATGCACCTGAACGTCGGTGAATGGGCACAGGCCGAAGGCGATACCCGAAATGGTCTTTTCGTCGTAATCGATGGCCTGCTGCACTCGTACTGCGCTGCGCCGGGAGATCGAGTGGTCATGATCGGATTTGCCGAACCCGGATCAGTGCTTGGCCATGCCACGCGCTATAGTGGCGGGCCGCGGCTCGTGACCGCCATCTGTGTCGAGCCGAGCATTCTGCTGGAAATTTCCGAAAGCGCATTGGACCGGGTAGCCGTTCACTCGCCTGATATCTGGCGCGCAATTGCCGGCTTCGCTTATGCCCATATGAGGAGCGCGCTGCGCATGGCAGCGGAGGTCATTTCTCTGCGCCCACGCGAACGGATCGCCGCGCGTTTGCTGGCAACCGCCAAGCACGACCACGTCTACCAAGCCCCGGTAATCAATATCAGCCAGGAAATGCTTGGCGAAATGGTCGGTGTTACTCGCAAGACCGTGAATTTTCACTTGTCTGCATTCGAGCGTGCCGGTCTTATCCGGGTAAGCTACGGTCGCATCGAGCTATGTGATGTGATTGGGCTGCAGGTGATAGCCAACGGTTAGCGCAGATTGCGTCAGTTATTGCTGGAGACAGTTTCTCCGCTCGCAGGGTAGTCAATGTATCCCGCCGCTTCACCTTGATAGAGAAGCTCATATCTTGGTTTCGCCAGCGTGAGATTGTTTGCGATACGGTATGGCAGATCAGGGTTGGCGATGAAGGCCCGGCCAAAGGATACAGCCTCCGCCTTGCCTTCCGAAAGAATTGTGCGCCCAGTATCTGCTTTGAGCATGTTGTTCGCAATAATGGGGCCAGCGAAATGGCGGCGGAGCATAGGCAGTGTTTCGGGGCATTCCTCGCCCATATCGACGACATGGACGTAAGCCAGATCAAGCTTGGATGCAGCTGCCAAAAGCGGCGCAAAGGCGGCCTCTGGTTCACTGGTATCCATCCCGTTGTACCCATTGCCTGGAGAGATCCGGAGGCCTGTCCGATCTGCACCAATTGCAGCAGAAATCGCTGAGAGGACTTCAATCGGGAACCTCGCGCGCTTTTCAGGGCTGCCGCCATATTGGTCGGTTCGACTGTTGCTGGCGATGTTCAGGAACTGATTGAGCAGATAGCCACTTGCGCAGTGTAATTCGACGCCGTCGATCCCGGCCTCGCGCGCATTGATTGCTGCTTGTGCAAATTCCTCGGCGAGGGCCGGTAGCTCGCTTGCTTCCAAAGCTCGGGGTGCAGCCGTTGCAAGCGGAACACCGTCAGGTCCAGGCACTTTGACCGGGCAGGGGATTGCGCTTGGTGCGATCACATCGGCCTCAAAACCGCGATTCTCTGCCACGACAACCCGGCCGCAATGCATCAACTGGACCACGATCATGCCGCCTTCTGCATGGACTGCATCGGCTACTCTGCGCCAGCCGGCGATTTGCGCTTGGGAGTATATGCCTGGTGTGCGCCAATAGCCTTTACCCACCGCGCTGGGCTGTGTGCCCTCGGTCACAATCATTCCTGCACCTGCGCGCTGGCGATAATATTCGACCATGATATCATTCGGTGCATCGCCCGGGCCCGCGCGGTCGCGGGTCATTGGAGACAT
>JBFEKH010000264.1:0-1794 GCA_041552775.1 Allopontixanthobacter sp. | reverse complement strand
TCGATCTTGCGTTCGATCGATGCCTCGAAATCGGCCTTGCTGATTTCCATGATTCCGGACTGGACCTTGTTGGCCACGATCACCGGGTGGGCGTGGGCAGCGTTGGATTTCAGCCAGGACAGGATCCGAATGGTGTCGCGGGCCGAAGCCAGCGTCATTTCGGTTGCCAACACAATCACGTTCACATCTGCCAGCAAATGCGGGAAGTTTATCAGCATGTTGCGCGGCAGGTCGATCATGGTCATTTCGAATGCCTGGCGGAATTCTTCCTCCAGCTGCACGAAGGCCGAACCGTCGGTCATCAGCGGCGAATTGATCGGTGCTTCTGCTGACAGGATCGCCAGATTGTCATTTGCACGGATCATGGCGCGTTCGATGAACAGGCCGTCGATCCGGCTGGGATTGTCTATCGCATCAGTCAGGCCGCGGCCCGGCTCCAGATCCAGCGCCAGGGCGCCGGTTCCAAAGTGAACGTCGAGATCGAGCAATGCCGTTGGCATCTTGTGATCGGTGCTGAACAGCCATGCCAGCGATGTCGCCAGCGTGGAGGCACCGACACCGCCCCGGGTCCCGACAATCGCGGTCGAGATGTGGCGCTTGGCCGCATCGGGATCGTTTGCCTTGGGCGAGGAAAATACTGCCTGCGCCTGGGTCAGGGAATCACGCAGCTGGCCCGCAGATAGCGGCTTCAACAGGTAATCATGGATGCCGCTGCCGAGCAGATCCCGGTACAGCCGCACGTCATTGACCTGTCCGACAGCGATCACGACCGTGCCGGGTTCGCAAACTTCGGCAAGGGCATTGATGTCGTTCAGCGGATCGCCGCTTTCGGACAAATCGACCATCAGGATGTTCGGGCTTGCCGCGACCGAAAGTGACTGCACTGCATTACGCAGGCCGCCCTTGGCGCATTTTTCCGACTGCCAGCCGAGTTCGATTACTACCGGACGCAATACGTCCAGCGCAGCCTCGTCACAGATGAAGGCGGCGAAGGGATCGCGGTTGCTGGCGGAGCCAGGTTTCCATGGAGCGTTCATGATATTTCCCCTTATTCGCCTGAACCAGAAGCGGTCTGCGCGAGACCCTTTTCACCGGTTGGTGCCTGACCGCGATAGCTGGCGATGGCCTTGGTCCCCGTCGTCACGACAGTCTCGCCAGTGCCCTTCTGACCCGTGATCAGGTCTTCCGGATTGGCGACCATTGCGGCTAGGTTGCCGTTGGTCGCGCAGCCGTATCCAGCACTTGTTGCATTGTTGTAATTCATGTCGGATTTTTCTTCCCAATCAGGGCAACCCGGCACCGAAGCGGTCGACCGCGTGATGACCACGCGGGCAGCGCCCGGCTCGACATAACCCGCCGTAACCGGCGCGCCTTCATCGACCAGAATTCCGTGACGTCCGGCCAGCTTGCTGACGGCATCGCGGGTGGCGCTGCTCATCATCGGATCATCAATCGAGATCCGGTCGCCGTAGCGCAGATCCATCGATTCGAACCATGCGGCCAGCCGCTGCTTCTCGGGGATCGAAAGCCCGCCTGATCCGGCCTGGACATCGAACGTGTAATTGGTCCGTTCGACAACCGGTTGGCGCATGCTTTCGAGGCCGCGGTTGGTGGGCATTCCGCCACATGCGCTAAGGGTGACCCCGAGCGAGAGGGCGAGAACGCCAGCTAGTTTGCGATTTGATGCAATAGGCATTGTGTTCACCTTTCTCACTTGAGGCTGAAGCCAGGAACGGCATTCGCGTCAGCGGTGCGTTCCTTCTTGCGCTTGGAATTCTTGGCATCCGCAGTGCG
>JBFEKH010000263.1:0-1843 GCA_041552775.1 Allopontixanthobacter sp. | reverse complement strand
GGGATGCCAGAAGACGCTGCCGTGCGCTTCTTCCTGCAGATGGAAAAGGTCCATCTCGCGGCCCAGTTTGCGGTGGTCGCGCTTGGCAGCTTCCTCCAGCCGGACGAGATGTTCGTTCAGCTGTTTCTTGTTGAGCCAGCCGGTCCCGTAAATCCGCGTCAGCTGGGCATTCTTCTGGTCGCCGCGCCAATAAGCCCCGGCCACCCGCATCAGCTTGAACGCCTGCGGATCGAGTTTACCCGTGCTGGCCAGGTGCGGCCCCCGGCACATGTCGAGCCAATCTTCACCGCTGCGATAAACCGTCAGTTCTTCGCCTTCGGGTAATTCCTGCGCCCATTCGGCCTTGAAGCTTTCGCCGTCCGCCTGCCATTTGTCGATCAGCTGCTGTCGGCTCCACACTTCGCGGGTCAAGGGTTTGTCGGCCTTGATGATGTCGCGCATTTTTTCCTCGATGGCGGGCAAATCATCCATGCCAAAGGGTTCGCGGCCAGCCGGAGCCATCACGTCGTAGTAAAACCCGTCGTCGGTCGATGGGCCGAAGGTAATCTGCGTGCCGGGCCACAGCGCCTGCACCGCTTCGGCCAGCACATGGGCATAATCATGGCGTACCAGTTCCAGCGCATCGGCCTCGTCCCGCGACGTGATCAGTTCGAGCGCGGTATCGCCGTCGAACGGGCGCATGATGTCGCGCACTTCGCCATTGATCCGCGCTGCCAGGGCGGCCTTCGCCAGCCCCGGCCCGATCGCCGCGGCGACATCTGCAGGCGTCGAGCCCTGCGGCATTTCGCGCACCGAACCATCTGGCAGGCTGATCTTCAGCATTTCACTCATCGAATTTGTCTCACCTTGTCTGCGGGTCCCATGGCAGAATCATGGGCGCTCCGGAAGCCTCGGTGTCATGAGAATTGCAAAGGTTCGGGAAGTGACACCGTGCCGCCCGAACTTCCGGTCACCCGGGGGCGGCAGTCGCGGGAACTAGGCCGCGACCATCCGCCCCGGGGTGAACCGGGTGGTAGTGGTCGTGGTCAGGGTGCGCAGTTGCGTCATGCGAACCATGTAGCAGCGAGTCCTTAAATCTTCAACCAAGGTCGAGTTTCTGGCTGCCCGCCTCGCTGGTGATGCGCTTCGTTCCTGACAGGGCGGTGGAGCGGGTCCCGATGCCTTGGAGGAAATGATAGTCGGTGGTCGCCCGCGTCGGGGTCAGTTCCACCGCCATATAGCCGCGCTGGCCGGTGTCCGCCCATTGCAATTGCCGGTTATTGGCGACCTGCTGTGCGGCGAAATCCTGCGGCTTGATCCACGACAGATAGGCTTCCGCGCCCGGCGAGCTTACCGAATGTCCGGCAAATTCGATCCCTGCGGCCGCGCCGCCATTATCAAGGTTCGACGCCCAGCCATTATGGCTATCGCCCGCCAGCACCAACAGGTTTGCCTGCGCTTCCTGCGCCGCTCCTAGCAGCCTTTCTCGGGCTGCGGGGTAGCCATCCCATGCATCCATGTTGAAGGGTATTCCGGCTTTTGCGGTCGCCTGCGCCACCCTCAGCCGCTGGCGGAGATAATCCGGCAAGGTTTCGATCAGGGCGTCGGCCCCCGGCAGCGACAGGGTCATGCTGGACATCACCACTTGCTGCGCCAGCACCTGCCAGACCTTGCCCGCGCTGCGCGATTGCCTGAGCCCGGCATAGAGCCACGCCTCCTGCACATCGCCCATCAACCCGCGTGTCGGATCCCGCCACTCACCGTCACGAAATGCCTCCAGGGCGGCAGTCAATTTATCCGGGTCGCCTTGCGCATTCTTGACTACATCGCCTAGGTCGAACGGCTTGGCGCGCCCGGTCAGCCG
>JBFEKH010000262.1:0-1868 GCA_041552775.1 Allopontixanthobacter sp. | reverse complement strand
TCTTGGTTCCCATCCGTCCAGCTCCTGCAGGCTGCGTTCCAGCCTTATTATAATGTTGCTGCATCGTGCAGTAAAAATTCACGGATACCCCGATGTCAGGCGTGCGGCAAGATGGTGCATGGCAAATTCAGACCAGCTGCGGCCGGACCATCGAAAATCTCTCTAAAATGCAATCGGGCCTTCTGGAAATACGTAACCGTCCCTTTCGTATTGTCGCAGGCCCGATTCTTCGACCCGACCGGTATTCATGTCGGTTTCCCGGGTCCGCTTGCCCTACCCTTCAGTGGCCGGTTGGCTCACAAAGGGTTAGCAGACCCGGGCTTACGGAGCTTCCAATTGCGCCAGATAGCTGACGGCAGTCTCTGCGAACGGGCTCTCGGGTGCCATTTCAATTACTGAATCCCAGCTTTTGCGTGCCGCATCGTCGCGTCCCGACAGGACTGCGATAACTCCGGCCTCGAGCCCGATTTCCGGATCGGTGGGCTTCAGCAGGGCTGCCTGCTCGATAAACTTCTGCGCATCCTCCAGCACGCCCAGGCGCCGCGCCAATGTGGCCGACAGCAGCCAGGCCTGCGAATTATAAGGCAGCGCGGCCCGCGCCATTGTCAGCGCAGCCTGCGCTTCGCCCGATCGGCCCAATGCTACCAGAGCTCGCGAACGATCAATGGCGACCTCTCCCTTCAGAACTTCGTTTCCGGCACTATCTGCATCGGCCTGCGCTTGTTCCAGCGTCTCCAGAGCGGGGGCGGTTTGCCCTGCGGCCAATTGCGCATTGCCGGCCATCGCGCCAAGTTGCGCGCGCGGTCCGAGGGAACCGGGCAAGGTCAGGTCACGGCCCTTGGTAAAGGCGGCGATTGCTTCATCCCACTTGCCCAATTGCACCTCCGCCATGCCCAGGCATTGTGCGGCATCGGATTTCTGGCGGAGTTCTGCTGTATCGAACCAGCGGCTGGCATCGCTGCGCGCCGCCTCGGGATTTATCTCGATCAGGGCGACGCAATTCGCCAGCCGATTGTCGGTAATGCTCTCGGCCTGTTCGCGCTGTTGGCTCGCTTCGCGGTTCAGCCGCCGCTGTTCCCACAATTCGTCGGGAATGGGGGAGGAGGGCTGGACGGTCGGCGCGGCACCAACCTGGAGGAGGATTGGCAGCAAGACTGACATGGGCAGGACTGACATGGGTGTGCTTTCATGGGCCGGTGGATGGCAGCCGGGCAATAATGCTCAGCAGCAGTGCGACATCATCATCGCGCGACATGCGGTGATCGGCAGCTTTTACCAAGGTCACCTGTACATCGTCCGAACGAAGTTTGTCCGCCAGTCGCAGGCTGAGTTCCCACGGCACGTCGGCGTCGTTCTGGCCGTGCAGCAGGCGGACCGGGCAATTGATCGCAATTGGCCCGCCAAGCAGCCGATGGGCCTGTGCATCGTGCCAGAACCGCGCATGGGTGGGCGTGGGATCGGGGCCGTAGGGATTGTCCTCGAACACCGTTTCGCCGCGCAGAAACTTCGCCTTATGCGCCCCGTCATACCCCCACTCGGAAAAATCGGGCGCCGCAGCGATGCCGACCATCGCGGCCAACCTGTCCCCCAGGGCGAGGCCCACCAGCAGCATCAGCCAGCCGCCCATCGAAGATCCCACCAACACCGCCTGCCCGGGGCATTTCGCCGCGATCAGATCGAGCACTTCATCGCGCCACAGGGATAATGTGCCATCGGCAAATTCGCCGGGGCTGGCACCGCATCCCGAATAGTCAAGTAGCAGGCATCCGCGCCCTTGCGCCTGGGCCCATTGATACACCGCGCCCGCCTTGCCGCCGTCCATGTCGGACATATAGCCGGGCAGGAAAACCAGGGTCGGCTCCGCTAAT
>JBFEKH010000261.1:0-1877 GCA_041552775.1 Allopontixanthobacter sp. | reverse complement strand
TCTCGGTAATATCGTAGTCGAAGTTATTCAGTAGCCAACGTCCGCTTTTGGGTGGTGGGTTCAACCGGTCATCGCAACACATGCATTAAATCGCATTGCTGGTGTATCGTAGTCCAGCGTTTTTCTGGGACGCTCGTTCAGCGCTCTGGCGATGGCGTTGAGCTTTGCCTGGCTGTGCACTGACAGGTCGGTGCTTTTGGGGAGATATTGGCGCAGCAGGCGATTGGTATTTTCGTTCGAGCCGCGCTGCGAAAGGGCGGTCGATGTACTTCGAAGTTCCGATTTGCCCTCTTGAGACTCTTCGAAGAGGCCCGTGCGCAATCTACCATCCTTCAACTTCGTCATGACGGACGAAGGCTGGCACATTTTTGTGTGTACATCAGATCTCCAGCTCGCAAGCAACGAGCCTGACAATCCAATGCACTAGCGTAATATTTTCAGATGTCGCGCTGGCGTGTTATTATATTTCAATCTGTCGGTTTTTTACAATCTTTATCGAAAAATCAGTGTATGTTATTTTTTCCGAACGTGGCATTCCGCAGATGCCGCCTTTCCGATCGACCATGAGTCGCCCGCGAAGAACAACGGGTCGTAACATTGCGGACTCCCCACTGGCCGATCATCCCTTTAATCAAAGGATGATCCGATGAAAAAACTACTCTTTGTTGCTATTGCAACCTCACTCGCCCTCACCTCTACCGGGATGCAGGCCCAGACAGATGATATCGTTGTATCATCCGACCGCTCCGTTAATAAATTTGTCGAAGCTGTGTCGCGTGACCTTGATCGGTCGCTCAACCGTTTCAGCCGTAGTTCGTTCAATGAAGGCACCGGCGTGGCTCAGGTTCTCTTCGAATGCGGACCGGACGGAAAGCCCACAAACATCAAAATGTATAGCAGGGCTGGAGATGTCGGTGTAAGCCGGCAAGCTCGCAGAGCCGTTGCGAACATCCGTTCGCTGCATCCTTTGCCACAGGGGTTGACCAACGATCAGCTCTTTCTGGCGAACATCATCATCGCGAAAGATTCTCGTCAATTCAATGAACTTTCTGAAGAATTGAACGAGCGTGAAACAAACCGGATCGCTGCTGCAAAGGGTGACCGTAAGATCTTCGCTTTTACTCTCAGCAAAACTCCATCGACCTAAACTAGAGTTTAGGTAATCCTTGGCACTGCCGACGGGCCGCTCTGCGGGCGGAACGACGGCGGTGCCTTTGGCGTTTTTGCAAGCAGTAGAGTGTGTTGGCGCGCCAATTCGGCGTAGCAGCGTAGCCCAGCACGCGATTGCATAGTTACGCGTCCGTTCTCTGCCGCCTTTGCCCTTTAGATTAAGTGTCCGGCTGTGGGTCGTTTCCTGCCGGTCTGCTTTTAGGTCCAATTATAGGCGGGTGGAACGTCAAAAGCTGGGTGGAAAACCGACGGTATGTTTTTAGCCAAGACATCTGGTTTTTAAAGTAATGCCTCTAGCTGCCTAGAACCATGGTCGGAAGGTTATCGCCATTTGATTGAATGCGGCGATGGATTATGCAGCCATTAGGACTTGTTGCTTAGTTTTAGCCTGAGCGCCTGTTGCGAAGGCCTCCACCAAAACATCAAAAGAGTGCACCGGCAAGGGTTGTGCGAATTCCAAGCCGGCGCTGTGATCATTGCTCCAAGCTACAAATGCTAGTGCAGGCCTGGCACCTGGCATTGTGAGAGACACGGCTTCATCGACGTTGAGCCTTGCCGCGCAGTCGATCCGTGCGCCAAAACGAGTTAGATCTTTGAGCATTACCGAGATGGTTCTCGCGTCGTGACGCAAATGCGCAACCATTTCGACCTGCTGGCGATCCGGGCGACGCCGAAAAATCGAGGTGGTACCAAGCTCATTTGTCATA
>JBFEKH010000260.1:0-1885 GCA_041552775.1 Allopontixanthobacter sp. | reverse complement strand
ATCGCCGTACTGGTATTCCTGCAATCCGGCGCACCGTTGCTGGCGCTGGGACTTGGATTTGTCGTCGGCGCAGGCCTGCCGCACATGGTAGTCAATTTTCACATCAAGAAACGTACCGGCCAGTTCAACGGCAAATTTCCCGATGCCATCGACCTTCTCGTGCGCGGCCTGCGCTCCGGCCTGCCCGTGACCGAAACCCTGGGCGTTGTTGCACAGGAAGTTCCCGGGCCCGTCGGCGCGGAATTCAAGGGCGTGGTCGAACGCATCAAGATCGGCCGGACGATGGAGGAAGCCCTTCAGGAAACCGCCGACCGCCTGGGTATTGCCGAATTCAACTTCTTCTGCATCACGCTGGCCATCCAGCGCGAAACCGGGGGCAATTTGGCCGAAACACTGTCCAACCTGGGCGATGTCTTGCGCAAGCGTTCGCAAATGAAGCTGAAGATCCGCGCTATGAGTTCGGAATCCAAGGCTTCTGCCTACATCGTGGGTGCCCTTCCCTTCATCGTGTTCGGCATGATCTGGTGGATCAACCCGAAATACATCGGCACCTTCTTTACCGACGAACGCCTCATGGTGATCGGAATGGGCGGCGCAGTCTGGATGTCTCTCGGCGCATTCATCATGGCCAAAATGGTCAGCTTCGAAATCTGAGCGAGGAACAAGACAATGATCAACACCCCGCCAGGACCAACACTGCTCGGTTTCGACGTACTTCTCGTCGGCACAATCCTAGCAGGTATCGCAGCCTTTGCAGTGGTTTTAGCAATCTATGCAGCCGTCACCGTGAAAGATCCGATGGCCAATCGCGTCAAGGCGCTCAATGCACGCCGCGACGAGCTGAAGGCCGGTATCGTAAAGTCCAATGCCAAGAAACGCAGTAGTCTGGTCCGCAAGACCGAAGGCACCGAACGCGTGAGGGAAACGCTGGCGGGCCTGAAAGTCCTGCAACAAAGCCAGATCGAAGCGGTCCAGCAAAAGCTGGCCCACGCTGGTATTCGCAACAAGGAACTGGCCGTGGTGGTCATTCTTGCGCGGATGGTGCTCCCCATCGTGCTTGGCGCGATCGGCGCTTATGTATTCTATGTGTCCGACCTGTTCCCCGAATGGGGCAGCTTCAAACGTTTCGGCGCGTTCGCGGCGGCTCTGATTGCCGGCTACAAGGGCCCGGAAGTATTCCTGCAGAACAAAGCGAAAAAGCGTACCGACCTGGTCCGCAAGGGTTTGCCCGATGCGCTCGATCTGCTGGTGATCTGTGCCGAAGCCGGTTTGACCGTGGATGCCGCGTTCAACCGCGTGGCCAAGGAACTGGGCCGGGCCTATCCGGAACTGGGCGACGAATTCGCGCTTACCGCGATCGAATTGTCCTTCCTGACGGAACGGAAAATAGCCTTCAACAACTTCGCATACCGTGTCGATCTGGAATCGGTGAAGGGCGTGGTGACCACAATGGTCCAGACGGAACGTTACGGTACCCCGTTGGCATCGGCGCTGCGTGTCCTGTCGGCTGAATTCCGCAACGAACGGATGATGCGCGCCGAAGAAAAGGCCGCTCGCCTGCCAGCAATCATGACCATTCCGCTGATCCTGTTCATTCTGCCCGTGCTGTTCATCGTGATCCTTGGCCCTGCGGCCTGTTCGATTACCGATGCTTTCGCAGACGGCACGCCGACGTAGAAGGCTACTGCCCAACCGGGCAGAACTGTACCCCTTCGGGACTTATTCGGCCCCGCAATCGTCAGTTACGATTGCGGGGCCGAGCTTTTCAGACTGGCCGCGCAGGCGCTCCAACAGGGACACGAAGGTCCGGCGTTCATCGCTGTCGAGCGGTTCAAGCAGCCTGCTCTCCATCTCCCGCGCCAGGGGCACGATCCGGTCATGCACT
>JBFEKH010000259.1:0-1901 GCA_041552775.1 Allopontixanthobacter sp. | reverse complement strand
GGATCGCTAGCCAATCGAAACAGCTTGGCCAGTTCAGGCCACCGCATGGATTTCGACTGGCAGATATTCGCTAATCCGCACAATCGAGGCATCCGCCACTATATCGACCCTGGCTTCCATTCCGAGGCGATCGGCGAGCATCCGCAAGTCCTTGTCGTTGGGAATTCCCAACAGGTTGGCGTGGCCTTGTTCCAGCGTCAGCACCAACTGCCCGTCCTTGATCGCCAGACTGCTCGCCTGGAATGTCCGGCGGGATAATGCCCCAAGACGTCTGCAAAGCCGGATGGCCAGCCCCCATGCGATAGCCACTTCCAACTGTTCGGGTGAAGCAAGAGCGGTGATCCGCGCCGGAAGGTTGCATTGATTGCCGTTGGCCGAAACTGCTGCTGCCAGCATCGCCCGATCATGCGAATCCAGCGCAATCCAGCGTTTGTGCAGTGCCCAGTCGATTGCCTGCGGGGTGCGTAAATTGGGCTCCGTCTGCATCGAAGCGAGCGACAGCATCGTGGCGGCAAGTCTAAGCCGTTCGGAACCCTGCCACCCGGGCGGCAAGGCGTCCACCGTCCACCCGGCGACACGCGTTGCCAAGGTTGCAGGGCAGCCCCGCTGCGCTGCAAATACCGCAATGCCGGCCAGCAACGGGTCTTGGCTCTTCGCATAAGGCGCCAGCCGGTCGAACAGCAATCCTTCGCGCAGTCCCCATGAAGAGAATACGATCTTGGTCGGCTCGAGTTTCTTGAGCAGCGCCATCAACAGCGCCGCGGCATCGGGCATCGTGGCTGACCGCTGGCTGGATATGCGCGGGATCTGGCGCAAGCTGGCCGGATCACTTTCCGCAATTTGTTGGGCCAGTCTAACTGCATCATCGAGCGAAATTTCGAGACCGTGCGGGTCGGTGAGCGGATGGTCCTGCGCATTCATCGCATAGACCGCCATTGCGCGCCAAGTCCCGCCAACCAGGTATAACGGCGCATCCGTTTCCTTGTCCCAACCGGCCGATTTCAGGACTTGAGCGGCGGCTTTCTTGAGGTCGATCACTTTGTCGCCCCGCAGTTCCGGCAGGCGTAGAGTACCAAGCGGAAGACTTGCTCCTTCGCCGCATTCGCCGTCTGATATGTGCACCAGTTCCAGACTGCCGCCGCCGAGATCGGCGACCACCCCCGAAGCGCCCGGAAATGCCCCGATCACACCCATTGCGCTGATCCGGGCTTCTTCCTCACCCGATAGCAGGCGGGGCGACAGCCCGAGGCCGCGGACCTGTTCGAGAAATTCCGGACCGTTTTCTGCTTCACGTACAGCCGCGGTCGCGACCACTTCCACATCGACAATCCCCAGATCATCCAGGATCAGCGCATACCGGCCCAGGCCCCGCATCGCCACTTCGATCGCGGCATCGGCCAGTCGGCCAGTCTGACCGATATCACGGCCCAGCTTGGCCACGACTTTTTCGTTCAGCAGCGTGATGGGCGCGCGCGGCGAACCGCCATACAGAACCAGCCGGACGGTGTTCGAACCGATATCGATGATTGCGCGCTGCGCGGTATGGCCGGAAAATTTGCCTTCGCGGTCCCCTTTGCTGCCCCTGAGCGGCATCAGACCGCTCCCTTGCGCAGGGCAAGATTGGGCACGCCGCCCAGTTCGAGTGCATCGCCCCGGCCCGAAAGCGATGGGTTGGTCATGAAGTAGCGGTGGCAATTGAACGGCTTTTCGCCCGGTTCCATGCGCGTGTAACTCCCGTCCGCTTCCAGTTCCCAGCTTTGTTCGGTATCCAGCAGATTGGCCAGCAATACTTGCTGCAGCACTTGGTCATGGACAGTCCGGTTGCGGATCGGAACCAGGCTTTCGACCCGGCGATTGAGGTTGCGTGACATCGCATCGGCGCTGGAAATGAACACTTTGGC
>JBFEKH010000258.1:0-1916 GCA_041552775.1 Allopontixanthobacter sp. | reverse complement strand
GTCGGTCGATGTCATCACCGGCGTGATCAAGGCCAACCTGCCCACCCGGATCAGCTTCAAGGTCACCAGCCGGATCGACAGCCGGACCATTCTGGGCGAGCAAGGCAGCGAGCAACTGCTGGGCAAGGGCGACATGCTGTATAAGCCAAACACCGGCGCGATGGTCCGCGTTCACGGACCATTCGTGTCGGACGACGAGGTGGAACGGGTCGCCAGTCATTGGCGCGCGCAGGGCAAGCCCGATTACGTCGACGCCGTGACCGAGGAACCCGAAGACGGCGGCTTCAGCTTCGACGATGAACTGACCGCCAGCGACGATCCGGACGAGCGCAAATACCGCCAAGCCTGCCAGTCGGTGTTCGAAAGCCAGAAGGCAAGTGGAAGCTGGCTGCAACGCCAGATGGGCGTGGGCTACAATACCGCCGCCAAATGGATCGAACGGATGGAAGAAGAAGGCCTGGTCGGCCCCGCGAACCATGTGGGTAGGCGGGAGATTTACCGCGATCGGGACGGAAATCCGCTTTAGGCAGCCCCTTCGCAATTTTCTGGCAGCGGTCGAAGGCGGCCTTCGAAGTTATTTCCCCTTCGAGACTTCCTGCCAGCTCCTGCGGTCGATCTTGATCTGGTCGGTGCCGCGCCAGTACCAACCGGCACCGTGTGCGCGGCCTAGCAGGTTCATCGCCGGGGCGTCGATCCGTAATTTGCCGTCTTCCTCGCCCAGCACCCGGTCGTCGATATGCATGGCGAGCACTTCTCCCAGCACAACGCCGCCGCCGGGATGCGTTTCGATGAATTTCCACAAACGACATTCAAAATTCACCGGCGAAGTAGCGATCAGCGGTGTAGAAATCTTGCTCGCGGGCCGGGTTTCGATGCCTGCCAGTGCACCTTCATCCACTCCGGCAGGCGCATCGGTGGCAGTCAGGACCATCTTTTCTGCATCCGCTTCACACACCAGCGCAATGGTAAATTCGCCGGTTTCGCGGATCGCACGCAGGCTGTCCTTCTGCATTTCGCCGTCGCGTACACTGTCGCCGCCAATGCCGATCACGACCAGCGCAGGATCCGATCCCATCGCGTTGAAGAAACTGTAGGGCGCGGCATTCTGGCGGCCCTGCGCATCGCGCGTTACCACCCAGGCAATCGGGCGCGGTGTGATGGTATTGACCAACAGCTTGTACCGCTCTGCCGGGGTGAGTGTGTCCATGTCGAATTGCATGACTGCCTGCCTAGACAATGACCGGCGGGGTTTCCAGCAAGGATTCTGGCGACCGGTTATTGCGGGCCGTTCGTTTCAATTGTAACGACCCATCCAAAGGAGACATCCAATGCTTGTCGGTTGCCCCAAGGAAATCAAGAATCACGAATATCGCGTTGGCCTGACCCCGGAAAGCGTCAAGGAATTGACCGTCCATGGCCACGAAGTCTGGATCGAAACCGGCGCCGGAATGGGCATCGGGGCGACCGACGATGAATATCGCGCAGCGGGGGCAGATATCAAGGACGGTCCGGACCCGATTTTCGCGGAATGCGAGATGGTGGTGAAGGTCAAGGAGCCGCAAGCCGTCGAGCGCGCCAAGCTGCGCGAGGGGCAAATCCTCTATACCTATCTGCATCTTGCGCCCGATCCCGAACAGACCGCCGACCTGGTGAAATCGGGCGTGACCGCAATCGCATACGAAACCGTGACCGGCCCCGGCGGCACCCTGCCGCTGCTCAAACCGATGAGCCAGGTGGCCGGGCGGATGAGCATCCAGGCCGGTGCCACCGCATTGGAAAAGGCGCATGGCGGGCGCGGTGTATTGCTGGGCGGTGTCCCGGGCGTATTGCCGGGCAAGGTCGTGGTGATCGGCGGCGGCGTGGTCGGCTTCAACGCGGCGCAGATGGCGGTCGGCCTTGGTGCGGATACGACCATC
>JBFEKH010000257.1:0-1929 GCA_041552775.1 Allopontixanthobacter sp. | reverse complement strand
TCGCTGTCCGTGTTCGCGATTGTAGAAGATCGCTTCCTCGACCCGGATGAATTTTCCCATGATGGCAGCTTCGGCGAGCACAGCCCGGTCCGACCCATAGTAGGGGCGATGTAGCGTCGAGCGCGCCAGATTCGCGCGCCTAAATACGCCGAATATTGGAAAGCAGGTGCCGGACAATTCGATAGCCTGATTGAACCTTTTCGCGGGTTCGTTGCTGTCCAGGGATGGTGTTTCATCCCCCACGGGGCTTACAATCTCGTTTTGACCAGTAATGCCGAGCGTCGAACCGAACGCCAGGGCGACATCGGGATTGGCGTCCATCACGCCAATGCAGGCCTCAAGGTAGTTTGGGCTCAATGTATCGTCATGAGCGCACCACTTCAGATATTTACCGCGGCCATGCTTGAAGCCAAGATTGTAGTTCGCCGACGCCCCGATGTTGCGAGGGTTTCTGATCAATTCAATCCTGCTGTCATTGGCGGCATATTGCTGGACTATAGCGCACGTATCGTCTTCGGACGCATTGTCACAAACGATCAGTTCGAAATCTGTAAAGCTCTGGCCAACAATAGAATCAAGTGCATCTTTGATGAAATTAGTCCCGTTGAATACAGGCATTGCCAACGTAATTTCTGGAAGTCTCTCTGACACTATTTTTCCAAGCCCGTTGTTGTATCAATTCCGCTGCCAAAGCGAAAAGCAGTTCGCCGCATTCATGGCTTTGGATATTCGAGAGCCAATCAGTGCGGGTCTGCGTTTTCCTTTGGCCGCCCATCTTCCCAACCCTCATATCGCCTCGAAGCTGCGGGCGGGAGACGCGCACTGTGCTTAGACCGAACGCGCATCGGTCTAATCCGAAAGGACGAATTGGGCTCGATGGTGGGCGATAATGCGATGTTGGAAAGCCAAGCCGTTCGAGCCGCAATTTGTCGAGATATTGCGCCCGGACAACGCGGCTGCCGGGCTCAGGCCCGAGGCACCATCATTGCAGTGCAGCCAGCAGTTTCAGGGTTGTGTTTTCTGATCGATATGATCGGCTAGGCCGCGCAAGACCTGGGGAAGGTTCGCCTGCATACCGAATATGTCATAGAGATTTATCGTGGCGCCCAGCATAGCAAACCCGATCATTTCACGAGGCATTCCATGGCGGGCAAATCGGGCATAGCCTGCCATAAGCAGGTCCGACACTTCGATCATGTCACGAAAATGCACCGCATCGGCTGGGTCGAAAGACATTCCAAGCTGGCGATAAAGCCAGGCGTGGCCGGAAAATTCATCGTATGTATCAGTCGATTGCCGGTTTGCCATGACGATCTCGACCACTCCCATGCTTAGTGTAGCCCAGCATTCGGCTGGCATCATGCAGGCATGATCGCAGGTCGATCACTGTCATGCACAGCAATCGAATTACAAAACCCAGCACCAACGGCAATCCCAAAATGCTTCACTAGTTCGCTATTTCCAGAACGAAACCGATTGCGCAGGAAAGTAAGCCCTTTAGGTCTAATCCGATGGAAGATGCACAGTTCTCGGTGCACGGTGCGCCGGATTGCTGCGCCAGTCAAAATTGAACTAGTCCGAGATAGCCTTTGCAGAAGCCGCGCCCTGCACCCTATTTCTATGTTCTGACCATAGTTTGATGGTTTTTCGTTGATTGGACAAACTCCAATGCGGCCGGAGCCAAGGCAGCGCCGCCTCACCGCGCCGAGTCCCAGCATGTACCCATTGCTCGCAGCGATGCCGGCGAATGACCTATGATGTTCATAAGAAACGGGAAGACATGAGCGTAAAGCACCAACGCGGGCATGAACAGCGACTGGCCAGGACTGCAGTTCAAGGCGAACCGATGCGCCTGACAGGGGGCGCAAGCTCGTGAGATATTTCTGGGGATTGGATCTTATCCGGTTTCTGTCTGCCGTTCTGGTCGTG
>JBFEKH010000256.1:0-1930 GCA_041552775.1 Allopontixanthobacter sp. | reverse complement strand
GAAATGGTGCTGCTGGAGAGAATTGAACTCTCGACCTCAGCCTTACCAAGGATGCGCTCTACCACTGAGCTACAGCAGCACACCATTTCGCGTATTCCGACATTGGGCAGCGAAAGCGGCCCATGGCAGGGGCGCGCTATTGGCTGGTGGGCCCCGCATTGTCAAGCGAGCCTTTGAAGGTCACGCTTGCCTTGGCGCATACATCGGGGCAATCGCCTAAGGATTATGGCAAACAACCAACAAAAACCGACCAAGGAAGAACGTCTAGCCGCAAAGCTGCGCGAGAATTTGCGTCGCCGCAAAGCGCAGGCACGGGCGCTTGAAGAAAATACTGCCGGTCCCGCAGGTGATTCGCCTGTTGCAGCCCTTCCCAAAGACGGCGTCAAAAGCTAACGCCGCGGCCTTACAATGACCGGCGTCACCAATGCAGGAGTGCTTGCTTGCCTACACTGATCCTCGTTCGCCACGGCCAGAGCCAGTGGAACCTCGAAAACCGCTTTACCGGCTGGTGGGATATCGACCTGACCGAACTGGGTGTGCGCGAGGCGAAGGAAGCGGGCAAATTGCTGGTCGAACGCGGCATCCTGCCTACCCGTGCATTTACTTCGGTGCAGACCCGAGCGATCAAGACGCTGCACCTGGCCTTGGCCGAAGCCGACCGGCTATGGATCCCCGAGGTCAAGGACTGGCGGCTGAACGAACGCCATTACGGCGGTCTGACCGGCCTCAACAAACAGGAAACCCGCGAGAAGCATGGCGACGAGCAGGTTCATATCTGGCGCCGCAGTTTCGATGTACCCCCGCCGCCGCTGGAAGCCGGCAGCGAATATGATCTTTCCACCGACCCGCGCTATGCCGGGATCGACATTCCCAATACCGAAAGCCTCAAGCTGACCATCGAACGTGTGCTGCCCTATTGGGAAAGCAATATCCTGCCGGTGCTGGCCAGCGGCGAGACCGTGATCATCTCTGCCCACGGCAACAGCCTGCGGGCGCTGGTGAAACACCTGTCCGGTATTTCGGACGATGACATCACCGGCCTCGAAATCCCCACCGGCCAGCCGATCATCTATGAATTCGATGAAGCGATGGTGCCGGGCGAGCGGTATTACCTGAAGGATAGCTGATGGCTGAAAACGCAACAGGCGCCCCGAAGGTGGCCATCGTGATGGGCAGCCAGTCCGACTGGCCGACCATGCGCTGCGCTGCCGAAGTTCTGGACGAGTTGGGCGTGCCCCATGACGCGCGCATCGTTTCCGCCCACCGCACCCCGGACCGGATGGCCGATTTTGCCAAGGGCGCGGCTGACGAGGGCATCAAGGTCATTATCGCGGGCGCAGGCGGCGCTGCTCACCTCCCCGGCATGATCGCGGCAATGACCCACCTGCCTGTGCTGGGTGTTCCCGTTCAGTCGAAGGCACTTTCCGGCATGGATAGCCTGCTGTCGATCGTCCAGATGCCCGCCGGCATACCCACCGGCACATTGGCCATCGGCGAGGCAGGGGCGACCAACGCAGGCCTGCTCGCCGCCGCCATCTTGGGCATTTCCGACGATGCGCTGACAGATCGGCTGAAGGCGTGGCGCGCGGCACGGTCCGATGCCGTGGCATTGCGGCCGGCAGATTGATGATCAGAGCGGGATGATGATCGCACCTGGGGGGACAATCGGAATTCTGGGCGGCGGCCAGCTTGGCCGTATGCTCGCTATGTCGGCGGCCCAATTGGGCTACCGCTGCCACATCTATGCGCCCGACCGCGAAAGCGTCGCGGCGGAAGTAGCTGCGGAATTCACCTGCGCGCCGTGGCTGGATCAAACCGCGCTCGCTGCCTTTGCCGAGGCTTGCGATATCGTGACTTTCGAATTCGAAAACGTGCCCGTGGCGCCGCTCGCCGCCATCGAGACCAAGCTGGCACCGCATTCCCGCGCCCT
>JBFEKH010000255.1:0-1932 GCA_041552775.1 Allopontixanthobacter sp. | reverse complement strand
CTGGTCGATTTCGCGATCGAGGAAATGGCCAGAGGCGAAGACAAGTTCATGTCCATCGTCGAGGCCGGTCGCAAGCGTGCCCAGCCGATCGTAATGACTACCGTCGCAATGACCGCCGGCATGGTGCCGACCGCGATTTCGTTGTCGGGTGACGGGGCATGGCGCGCACCGATGGGCACTGTCGTGATCGGCGGCCTGTTGCTGTCGACCCTGCTGACATTGCTGATTGTTCCGGCCGGCTTCAGCTTGGCCGACGGTTTTGAAAAGCGGGCCGGCCCATGGCTGCGGCACAAATTCCTGACCTACCGGCCCGGTGATGAAGACCGCCCGTTAAGGGGCGCCGGGGATACGCCGACCGGTTACGGGGTTTCTCCAGCCGAGTGAGCGTCAATTCCGCCCCCCTGGCACCGGACCCGGCCGATCTGGTGGCCGCCAATGCCCTGACCGGAGATCGCGCCCGTAATATGCGCCGGACCGCCACCGGGATGCTGGTCGTGATGGCGGCACTGTTTCTCGTGGCCAGCCGATACCAGACACTGCATCCAGCTTGGGGCTATCTGCTCGCCTTCACGGAGGCTGCGATGGTGGGCGGGCTGGCCGATTGGTTCGCGGTGACGGCGCTGTTCCGACATCCATTAGGGCTGAAGATCCCGCACACCGCGATCATTCCGGAAAACAAGGACCGGATCGCAGATACCATGGCGCAATTCCTGCGCGACAATTTCCTCACCCCCGCAGTTGTTGCGCGGCGGATGCAGGCGATGAACATGGCGCAGGCGGTCGGCGGATTCCTAGTCGAGCCCAAAGCGGGTACCGGATCACGGATCGGGGCCGGGGCGGCGGAATTGCTCGCCGGGATACTGGAATCCCTCGATCCGGAACGGCTGGGAGGTCAGGTCAAGGCGGGTCTCAAGCTTCAGCTCGCCAAACTCGAAATCTCGCCCCTGCTTGGACAGATGCTGACCGCCGCGATTGCTGACCGGCGGCACCTGCCCCTGATCGACGGCTTCGTGCGCTGGGCCGGGCTGACGCTGGAAGACAACGAGGAAATGGTCCGCGAGGTCATTCACGAACGCGCCAATGCCCTGATCCGGTGGGTCGGGCTGGATGAAAAGCTTGCGAATTCCGTGCTTGATGGGCTGTACCGGCTGCTTGCCGAAGTGCTGGTCGATCCCGAGCATCCACTTCGGAGCAAGATCGAGGAAGGGCTGGAAAAACTCGCCCATGATCTGATCCACGACCAGCCAACCCGTGAAAAAGTCGAGAAGATGAAACGTGAATTGCTCGACAATCCGGCAGTTGCACGGTGGTGGGAAGGGGTTTGGGAGCGCATCCGTTCGGGCCTGATTGCGATGGCCCGCAATCCGGACAAGAGTTTCGATGGCATTCTCGGGCCCGGCCAACTCGGCAGCAGCCTGTCCGAACTAGGCATCGCCCTGCGTGACGACCCCCAGCTCCAGTGGCAGGTCAACCGCTTTGCACGCCGCACGGCAGTGGGCGTTGCCACACGCTACGGCGGCCAGATTGTCCGCCTGGTATCGGAAACGGTCAAGCGGTGGGATGCGCATACGGTCACCGACCGGATCGAAAGCGCGGTCGGACGTGATCTGCAATTCATCCGCATCAATGGAACGCTGGTTGGCGGCTTGGTCGGGGTCACGATTCACTTTGTCAGCGGATTCTTCTGATGAAGGGCTGGGTAATCGAGACGGACAGGCTGGAACTCCATCGGCCGCGGCCAGATGATCTTGCCGGGCTGTTCAATCTGGTGGCGCATCCTGAAACCCGGCTTCACCTGGGGCCGACTGAATCAAGCATGGCAGATAGTTTCGCTCGCCTCCTGCGCAATGCAGGCAGCTGGTCGCTATATGGCTATGGATCATTTATTGTCCGGCTCAGAGGGCAACAGGGCATCTTTGGCAGCTGCGGAGT
>JBFEKH010000254.1:0-1941 GCA_041552775.1 Allopontixanthobacter sp. | reverse complement strand
CCGAACTGACTGGCGAATGCCCCGCCGAAAGCGCGCTGGCGCTGGAGGCACGCGGGGTATTGCTCGACTGGCTCAACCGCGGGGCGTTCGAGATGAGCGGCGGGGATGATCCGCCCTATGACAAATACGGCCGCGAATTGCCCGCCCTGAAACGCACCGGCCCCGATGGCAGCGACGACTGGCTGCTCGACACCATGCTGCCCAGCAAGACGGCGCGCAGCGAATGGGGCGACCGCGGCGGCGGGTTGGTGCAACCCAGTTTCCGGCAACAACGGAGCGAAGTGAGCTAGCCGCGCAATTCCGCTGCCAGCGCGGCATAGTCGGCGTGGCCGGTGACGGGCGCCACCTGTTCGCGCCACATCGCGTCGATCTGCTCGGCGACATCCGCCGGTATCTCCCGGTCCGAACCGCCACCGGCGCGCACCTTGGCCGAATCGCTGCCCGGCGGCAGGCCGGCGTGGCTTTCGCTGCGTGCGCGCTGCATCGCATCGTCGAAGCGGTCCTTGTGCGCGAGCATATAGGCGCGGCTCGTGCGGTCCTCCACCAGCGCCAGCCCTGCATCATCCAGCGCGATGCCGGCAAAATCCGCCAGCTTGCGGATCGCAGCGGGTTTATCCGCCACGATATGCGCATATTCCATGAGCAGCGTATCGGCCTCCTCGCGCCGCGCCCACCAGCTGAGCAGATGCGAGACATAGCTCTTGCCCTGCGGCCCGCCCATCAGCCACCCGCCCAGGAATTGCTGCGGCGTAACCGTGCCGGGTTCGATGAACCACCCTTCCATGAACCGGAAGAACGACATGAAGGCCGCCTTCGGCTCGCGCAGCGAGACGACATATTTCGCTCCCGCCGGAAGATCCTCGTAATTCAGATGGCTCTTGAACCCGCGAGGATTGGCGCGCTGGTCCGCATTCACATCCAGGCCTAGCCCGGCAGAAGTCTCGATCCACGGCAGCACGCGGCTGATGTCGTCGAAATCCATGTCCCCACCCGCAGATGCGGTACGCAGCTGGTGGAACATCTGCTGCAACATGGTGGTGCCGCATTTGCCGTAAGGAGTGATGATCACATCGCTGGGCCGCGGCTGATAGGGGGATGCGGCGGCCGCCTCCGCCTCGGACGGGCCCATCGCCATCATTTTGGCGGCGAATTCTTCCATCGATGTTGCGCGGGTGGGCGTCCCGTTTGCCATTAAGTAATCTCCCCTTTGACGCGCCCATATGCTGTGTCGCAGTTTGGCCTTCATGAAGCAAATGTAGCGCGGCAGGGTGACAAAAGTGACATGTTCAACATGTGTTGTCCGCCCGCAAGAACAGCGCTTTCCTAAGGGTTTGCGGAGGCCAGAGTGACAGTTGCCCCCTCAGGAGAAAATAAAATCTTCCTGCGCAGCGTTTTCCATTAATTGCGCACACTCGCCGGTGGCGGAGACAGGATATCAGGCGGGTCATATCCGCCAGCCACCCCATCTCTGCCGTAGATAGGACAGCGCGGATTAACCCTGCGCGGCAGTAACCATCGCTGCGATTTCATCCAACAAGGCCAGGCGACGCTTCTTCAGTTCATCGGCATGCTCGTCCGACACCGGTTCCACTTCGGCCTCGCTACGGTGAATTTCGCCATTCACCTCGTGATAGCGTTCCGCCAACGTGACGAAATGCGCATCCTCCATCTTAAGGCGATGTAGCACATCGCCGGCTTCGGGAAATTCTGAGTGCAGGTCATGGGGGGTATGGGACATAGATGGAATTCTCCGTGGTTGATGTGCCGACCCTTAGCAGCCACACAGCGCGCGCCTTTGCCCCAGATCAAATTTGATGCGGCAATTCGTGCGCACAGTTTGGCTGGCCGCAGCGCGTGTTATAGAGTGCCGCGATGAACGAGCGCCCAATCCCGGCTGCCGCCAGCTATTTCGCGCTGGTCTTCGCCTTCGGCTTTGCGCTG
>JBFEKH010000253.1:0-1954 GCA_041552775.1 Allopontixanthobacter sp. | reverse complement strand
TGGAAGACGGCCTGCTGATCACCGGGCAGAACCCGGCATCATCAGAAGAAGCCGCAAAGATGCTGCTCGCCAAGCTGGGTTGATACCGGGCGACCACTAAACCGGGCACAGGTCAGCAAACCGGGGTTCAACCCGGTTTCTTGGCCTTGTGCTCGGCAATTTGGGCATCAATCTGGGCGATACGCTGGCGCTCCGGAGTGTCCTTGGCCAGCCCCTTCAGGCGGCAGCTGGCCCAAAGGCTCTTGCGTTCCGATTCGAGGTTCTTGAGGTAAAGATCAGCCATATTCACAGGTTCCATTTCGCGGCCCGAATATCGCCGCCACACGGTTCCGGCAACCCGATAGCGTAACTCGTCGCAGCAGAATTTCAATCGCAGTCCACAAGGCACAGACGCATGTGCCGGGAAATTCACCGATCCAGCGCGTCGACGAAAATCGGGCGTGGCGCAATTTCCGCTACATTGAATCCAGATCTTCCGGAAATGTCCGCATGTGGCATACTTCCGCGTCACTGCGCGTGCGTTCCAGTGCCCGCCTGATGAAAGAGGGCACTGGAATTTATGCGTTTGAACCGATCGCCCTCAAGCGGTCGCAGCAGCGCCGCCCGTACCGCGCGACAACACGCCCAGCACCAGCGCCACGAGCAACAATGCCGGGACATCGCCCAGCAGATGGCCGCCGTGCATCGGATCGCCCAGCGCCTGCACCGCCATAATCACCGCATGGACCACGCTGGACCAGATGGTGAACTGGATCAGCGAGCGGTTCGCCGCAGGATTGCCCGCCGCGCGGATCAGGAAGACCCCCAACGTGAAATATACCCCCACGATCATCATGTAATATTGCGAGGAATAGGGCGCGCCATCATGCCATGCCCAGCCCGATGGCCAGATCAGGGCCAGCGGATAGATCAGGCAGAAAATTACCCCGAACACGAACAATGCGGCTTGCAGATATGTATATTTGCCAAGCATGACAGTCTCTCCCACTGGACGACCCGGGTGGGGGAGTACTCCTTTGCGGACAAGGTGGCAAATTGGCGGCATTCAGGCTGCAGATTGACAGATCACTAAGAATTGCTGGATATCATTACTTTATGCCGCCAGAAATCATCGCGTTGCTCGATAATCCTGTATCGCTGATAATCATCCTCGCCATCGGTGCGGCGAGTGGTATCGCGGTCGAACGGCTGGTCGAGGGCCAGAAACGCGCCGAACGCCGCGCCTATTGGAAAGGGCGCAACAGCAATCCGAAATGGGGTAAGAAGGTAGTTCCGTTAGAATTGGCGCAACCTGAACCTACCGATATAGCCGCCGAGCAGCTGCGCCATGTGATGCGCGCCAAATACACCGCCCGCCCGCTGCTGAATCAGGGCGAGCAACGCCTACTAACGGTGCTTGACAAAGCACTGGCGGAAAACAGCCCCGGCTGGCGCGCGATGGGACAGGTTAGCCTGGGAGAAATCCTCTCCAGCCCGAACAAGGACGCCTATTTCGCGGTCAATTCCAAGCGGGTCGATCTGCTGATCGTGGATGCGGAATGCAAACCGCTCCACGCAGTCGAATTTCAGGGCAAAGGTCACCACACCGGCCAAAACACTGCCGCCCGCGACGCCGTAAAACGCGAAGCCCTCCGCCGCGCGGGAATTGGCTATGTCGAAGTCGTTAGCGGCGACACGCCCGCGGAAGTGCGCAAAATGGTGCGCAAGCTGGTGGGGCGGGTTGGGTTTTAAAAGGTATACAGCCCCCGAAATTCCCCGAAGGGCGGCATGCCCACCGCGAGGAACGCCAACGCAGCGGCGATGGTGACTGCCTTGAGGGCGCCTTCGCCAATACTTAAACCTGCATACTCACTCTGGCACCCGCGCTATAATCTTGATCTCCACCAGCGCCTCTGGCTCGTAAAGGTTCGTCACGCCAATCGCGGTCCATGCGGGGAACGGGGCTTTGACATAG
>JBFEKH010000252.1:0-1975 GCA_041552775.1 Allopontixanthobacter sp. | reverse complement strand
TTTATCAGTTTGGCAGGTATCGTTGCGGGCTCGTCATTTTTGCCTTCCACCTGCGCAACCAGAGCATCGACAAGCAATGCGCCGGCGCCCTTAACATCCTGCATCAACGTAGTCAGCGGCGGGGCGGTCACGCTGGCGGCTGGAATATCGTCAAAACCGACAACCGCAACGTCTTGGGGGACTTTCTTCCCGCCGGATTGCAATGCACGCATGGCGCCAATGGCGATCAGATCACTTGCTGCAAATACCGCGTCGAAGGATTTGCCACTTGCAAGCAAATCACGAACCGCAGCCTCACCATCCTCCTCGCTGGTGAGCGCGCCCTTTTGCAAAGTCGGGTCTGCTGTCAGCCCGCGACTTTCGAGCGCAGCACATAGTCCGCGATACCGGTCGGCGAATTCGGGATAGCGGTTATCAGCATGGCCTAGAAACGCAATTTTGCTCCGCCCAAGGTCTAATAGATGCTCGCCCGCCAGACGTCCTGCGCCGACATTGTCCGAGCCCACAGTGGCCCCGACATTATCATCGCGCACCGATCCCCAGCGCACGAAATGCGTGCCCTGTCCAACCAGCTGTTGCAGGCGGCTTTCGTAAATTTCGTAATCGCCATAGCCGAGCAGGATCAGCCCGTCGGCGCGGTGGCTGTCTTGATAACGGACGTGCCAGTCATCTTCCATCTTCTGAAAGGATATTAGCAGATCGAGTCCGCGACTGGCGCACTCCCGCGTGATCGACCCAAGCATCGCGAGAAAGAAAGGATTGATTCCGCTTTCATCAGGTGTTGGATCTTCGAAAAACAGTAATGCCAGCGTGTTCGACCGCTGGCTGCGGAGCGACGATGCATTTTTGTCGACGGTGTAATTGAGGTCGCGGGCGATCTGTTCGATGCGCTGCCGTGTCGCAATGCTAACCGACTTATCACCGCGCAATGCACGGCTAACCGTGGGCTGCGACACCCCTGCCTCATAGGCAATATCAAAGCTCGTTGGCCGGCCTGATGGCGCTCGCCCCATGCTCTCTCCTTGGCCGGCAAACTAATGCTTCCTATTGTGCAACGCAATCTGCGCAAAATAAGCGTCCCTATGGTGCGGCAATATCGCCACACTATGCCAAAGTCCGGCGATGTTGCGCTGCACAAACATACGTATGCTGGCTATCGCGACCGTGATTTTCACATCAATTGCAACCTGGAAGAGCGGCGGGATTGCAATCCGGCTTGGCTCTCGATGAAAAAGTAACACGCCGTTTTTATCGGCGGGGCTGGGAGAAATTAAGGTGGCAAAACGCAATTATCTGACGAGTGGTATCAGTGTTTCCGCACTGGCGCTGGCAATGGCAGCCGGATTTGGTTCCACTGCAGCAATGGCACAGGATGCTGAAACCGCGGCTGATCAACCACAGGCGGAAGAGGCGGATGACGAGAATGCTATCGTCGTTTCCGGCTTCCGGGCTTCCCTGGAAAGCGCCGTCAATGAAAAGCGCAGGTCGGATGTGATCCTCGAGTCGGTCTCGGCTGAAGACATTGGCAAGCTGCCTGACGATTCTATCGGTGAATCGATCGCCCGCCTTCCCGGTGTGACATCGCAGCGCCTCAATGGCCGCGCGAATGTGATCGCAATTCGCGGCCTCGGCCCCGATTTCTCGCAGACGCTGCTTAACGGCCGCGAGCAAACCTCGACCGGCGATAGCCGCGCCGTGGAGTTTGACCAGTATCCTTCAGAAGTCGTCAATCAGGTAGTCGTTTATAAATCGCCATCTGCAAGTCTTGTAGGCCAAGGTTTGGTCGGCACTATCGACGTGCGGACAATTCGCCCGCTTGATCGCAACGAACGTATTTTTGCGATTGGTGCAAAGGGATCATATGCAGATCTGGGCGCACTCAATGCCGGCTCCAAGGAATTCGGTTATCGAGTCAACGCGACATATGTGGACCAGTTCGCTGACGACACGATGGGTATCGCGCTCTCAGCTGCGT
>JBFEKH010000251.1:0-1976 GCA_041552775.1 Allopontixanthobacter sp. | reverse complement strand
GATGCCCGTCTGGCACAGGCGAACCTGGACCGTGCCCTCCAATTGGTAGAACGCGGCTTCATCAGCAAAGCGGACGTCGACCGCTTGACCTCCACCCGCGATGCCGCCACCGCGCGGGTAAACGTCGCCATCGCCCAGGCCCGCGAATTGCGCGAACGCAACGCAAGGCTGAACATAGTTGCCCCGTCTTCCGGCCTGATACTGGAGCGCAATGTGGAGCCTGGACAGGTAGTCGGGGGCGGTTCTGGAAACCTGTTCCTGATCGCCAAGGGCGGCGAAATGGAATTGCTCGCAAATGTCGGCGAGGTCGATCTGGGCCGCCTGGCGGTGGGCACGCAGGCCGAGGTCATTCCGGTTGGCACTGACAAGGTGTTCACCGGCCAGATATGGCAGATTGCTCCGGTCATCGACCGCACAAATCGGCAGGGTACGGCGCGGATTGCGCTGCCATATTCGCCTGAGTTGCGCCCGGGCGGCTTCGCCAGCGCCACCATCAAGAGTGGGACGATCACGGCCCCCGTCCTGCCCGAATCGGCGATTCTGTCCGATGACAAGGGTAGCTATGTATTTATTGTCGATGACCGGAACAAGGTTGTCAGGCGCCCGGTCAAGACTGGCCTGGTCACTGCTGACGGGATTGCCATAGTCGAAGGCCTGACCGGCACCGAAAAGGTCGTGGTCCGGGCCGGCGGCTTCCTGAACGTGGGCGAGACGGTCAAACCGAAATTCGCCCGGCCTGCGGGCGCAACGCCCGCCGTCACCGCTTCACCCAGCCCCAAGCCAGCAGGCTGATCGCGCATGAATTTCCGGAATATCTCAGCCTGGTCGATCCGTAACCCGATCGTTCCGCTGGTACTGTTCGTTGCCCTGACGCTGGCAGGGATACTCAGTTTCAACCAGATGGAAATCCAGAACGATCCGGATATCGAATTCCCGGTCGTGATTGTGTCGATAGCGCAGCCCGGCGCGGCGCCATCGGAAATCGACACGCAGATCACCGAAAAGGTGGAATCGGCGATCAGCAACGTCGAAGGGATCGATGTCATCACCAGCTCGGTCAGCGAAGGAAATTCGCAAACCGTGGTCCGGTTCGATATTGGCGAAGACGTTGATGTTGCGGTTAACGAAGTGAAGGCTCAGGTCGACGGACTGCGCGGCGATTTGCCCGAAGGCATCATCGAACCGCGGGTGTTCAAGGTTTCCACGTCCAGCGATGCATTCGCCAATTACGCGGTCGAATCCGATGACATGACGATCGAGCAATTGAGCTGGTTCGTCGATGATACCGTGTCCAAGCGCCTGCTGGCGGTTCCAGGCATGGCATCTGCGTCTCGGCGCGGAGGGGTTGATCGTGAAATCCGCGTGATCCTCGATCCGGTGCGCATGCAGGCGCTAGGCGTCACCGCATCGCAGGTGAATTCGGTCTTGCGCCAGACCAATCTCGATTCCGGCGGCGGTGTCGCGCAGATTGCCGGGTCCCGCCAATCAGTCCGCGTGCTCGGCAACGCAGATACGGCTTACGAGCTCAGCCAGCGGCAGGTGTCGCTGGGCGGCGGCCGCACGATCAAGCTGTCCGACATTGCCCAGGTCAAGGACAGCAACAGCGAAATCCGCACTATCTCCAAGGTCAACGGCAAGCCGGTGGTGACCTTCGGGCCGACCCGCGCCAAGGGCGAGAGCGATGTTTCGGTCTATGACGGGGCGCAGGAAGTGATGCGCCAGATCGAAGCCGAAAATCCCGGTGTTCGTTTCGTCGAACTGTCCAACAATGTTCGCTATGCCAAGGGGCAATACAAAAGCTCCATGGCGGCCATGATCGAAGGCGCATTGCTCGCGATTGTCGTTGTGTTCCTGTTCCTGCGCGACTGGCGGGCCACGATCATCTCGGCCATTGCCATTCCGCTTTCTGCCATTCCGACCTTTTTCTTCATGGATATGCTGGGCTTCACGCTCAACACCATGAGTCTGCTGGCTCT
>JBFEKH010000250.1:0-1978 GCA_041552775.1 Allopontixanthobacter sp. | reverse complement strand
TTCACGCACCACGCGCTCATTGGGAAATGTGCTGGCGGTGAATTATGATTTGAGCTCTCAGGCAAGCACTTCCGATGGGTTGTCTGTCAAATCGTCTGGCTCACTTGCCGGGACACTTGACGTGCGAAAACGAATTCGGGTGGGCAAGGCAATTCCAACACGGATTGATGTGAAGGTTGGAAGTGGAACGAACATCTATGTGAATGCGGCACAGCTCTCTCTGCTTTTGGAAACGCAGGGTAAAACTCTGCAAGCGACTTCCGGAGCGGATCTCGAGGGCTTTGTTAGCCTTGACGATTTGCGCAGTCATGGTTTCAAAGTGCGGTATGACGCCGTCGGAGATGCCCTGGTAGTTGACGGCGACGTCTAGTTCCAGGGTATCCTGCAATCTGCTGATAAGCGCAGCCGCTACAACCCCGCCTGTGATCGCCACCCCATAAGGAAATTTGCTTAGGCGCGTCTTTTCCGACTGGTTCATCCCTCCTTGCCATGTTCCATTGAAGGTCCCGTTTATCCCCTTTGGCGCATGCAGAAGGCATTGGCACTAACGCCATAATATACGGGGCAACTTGCGGTGTTAGTGTTGATTTCCTGCTGCCGCCTGAAACCAATCGCGGCGCACAAACGTGACCCGCGTCGAGCTGCAAGGGTGCTGCATTGAATTGATGACGATCTGAAAAGCGGCCGCAAGGGCCGGGACAATCCGAGGTGCTGTCAAAGCTTCGTGCTCGCTAGACTGAGTGAGACCCGGTCGCCGGACACCATCAGGGCCAGCGGTCATCAAAAGCCGCACAAACAGGCCGGACAGGTGACCGCACCCTGACAGATCACAGCATCAAATCAATTTAACCCTTGCAGCGCAGGGGCCATCCACAGATGACAACACCGGCTTCTGATATGACACCGCGGGCTTCATGAGAAATTTGCTTTGTGTCCTGCGAATAGCTAGCATCGACGAAGCGGACCTGTCATAGCAGAGGTTCGACATTCCATTCCGGGTCGTTGCGGGAGGGATTTTCTTTTGATTAAAACGAACCATCGCTTTTTATTCCTGGTCGCAGTTTCGGCGATAGGACTTGCTGCTTCGCCGATGACGGGTGCCTCCGCCCAGGATGCTGCGGAGACGGCAATCATCTTGAGCGGCACCGGCCAAGGACAGGCGCGCGCCGCGAAATCGCTTGGATCGTCTGCGGCAGGAGGCATCGGAAGGGCAGCGAACGCGGTCTCGATCACGCGACCGCAGGGCTCGTCGCCCCGCCGCACCGGCAGCCGTCTTCCACGCAGCCGCCAGGGCGGACATTTCTCGATCGCATTGCCTGCGGACGTCGATTCGCTCGAAGGGACCGACGCTCCGTCGTACCTCCTGAACAATGGGAGTACGATTCGCGTGAGCGGCGGTCTGCGCCGCTCCCCCGCGGTCATCAGTGACGAAAACCAACCGGAATCGTGAGTCGGTTCCCATTGAAGCATTGCGGCTCCAATCGACCTCGACGATCGAACTCGGCGGCGTGTTGGCGCTTACTCCCCCGTCGGCCCATCAATCAGAGATGGTGAAATCAATGGATGTCGGGCCGGAACGGTGCTTCGTACTGAAGCCTGACGAACTGCCTGCGCTAAATTATCTGCCGAGATCGCATCCGCGGCCTGCGAGTCTAATCTGGGTCAATCGCGGCACTAGCCAGGAGTTGCGGCCAACGACCGTAGAAATGCTTCTGCGCACCCTGTTCCGCGAAGGCCTGTCCCCAAGCATCGCCCGTCTTCACCAAACCTCTGGTTTGCGCGTCATTTTTCAGAACGCAGCAGATCGCGACAAGTTCGCCGGCTTGTTCCAACAGGCCCATGCAATCCTGCTGCGCAAGCGGCGTAGCGAGCTTACGGCGATTTTCGACAACCCCGCCGACGCGGAGACGGGGTATCGTGAGCTGATTAAGGCTGGGGTCGATCCGCGCTCGATCTCGTTGCTCTGGCGAGCAGGGCA
>JBFEKH010000249.1:0-1980 GCA_041552775.1 Allopontixanthobacter sp. | reverse complement strand
TCCCACCGTCTCCGCCAATGCTTTTTCCCATATAAATCAATGATATATATCTGAGGGACTGGCGTTTCAACGCCGATCTTTGGCTCATTAAAAGTCATGGGGGCAGGGCTCTAAGCATGGCCGCTGGAAGTGTGACCGCATTCGCCGACAAAACAGTCATTCCCAAGCTCATTCCTCGCACTTGAAACCTGCCCTCCATTCAGGTTTCGTTGAGCGGCCACGACCAGCCCGTTTGAGGTCTTCGCAAATCTGCGTTGGGCGGCTAAAATTGGGCGGCTTGCTGCCCGTCCGGCCTGGGGCGCATGATCCTGCCAAACGAACACTTAGACGACCGATCTTAAGCGGCAGGATCGCGCCCAGTTCGCCACATTTTTCCAACGTTTGGAGCGTACCGAGTGCCACCGATCATCCTATTTGATGATCAAAAGTAACATTGAAGAAAGCGAACGGAAGCAACCGCTAGAAGGCTAGCCAGCAGCCAAGGGCAGCAGATATCCAGCGTGATCCTGGCAATGGCAAATCATCCATCTGGAGTATCGCCGCCTAACGGAGGCTCATGATAAAATTCCACCAGAATCTTCATTGGACCCGATACCTTGACGTAGTGCGGTGACTGCGGCGGAATGGGTGCCGGAACCTCTGGTGTGACCCGCCGTACTTGTTGCGAGTCAAGGAAGATCAACTCAACCTCGCCCTCCAGCACTCGAAGCAATCCCCATGTGCCATCTTTAGTTCGGTGCTCCTTGCGCAATGCGTCAGGCAGAGTGACTTCGTTGAAGACCGGCGATGCGCCGTAGGGGAGGATCGTCATGTCAATTTGCTCCATCACACTATCGCGCGGATGATCGCGAAGCTGCAAGCAAATATCACGAGTGACACGGGCACCACGAGGATTTGCGCATTTACAGCAGCGTTGCTCATCCAACCTGTTTGCGTTGCCATTCCGCCCGCCACATTGACCTTTGGCAAGATAGCGCGTTCCGGGGCACTGACGCGGTTAAGGATCGAACCGACGCCAAAATAAACGATAGTATAGCCAACGCTGACAACGATTGCGAATACTGCCGCCTTTCCCCGCCCGGTCGCTAAAAACAGCGCACTGAAGAATATCGCATAACAGGCAAACATTGCCCGCCAGACCGAACCGGATAGTTCAAAAGTCCGAATCTCGTGTGTAGGGAAATTTCGCCCGTGCGAAGCATCAGTTGTGTTCGCGATGATCTCGGCCGTAGCCATTTGACCACTATCGATCTGAAAATCCATCAACATGGTTGCGTCTCCTTTTTGGATCGAATTGCGGTCAAGCCATCCCGATGGACCTGAATCCCGGTGAGTAAGCTTGACGCAATGCGCTTTGCCGCGGCGCGAAAGACAGCTGCGGCTTTTGCATTGGGAACGGCAGCATCGACTGTCTCATCCCAAAGTTGCAGCCAGCGGCCAAAGTGGCTTTCCCCCAGCCCGCCAACGGCAATATGTTTGACCATCGGATTGCCGCGAAAGCGCCCGGATTCCAGCATGACCGAAGCCCAAAAGTCTTTCATGCGTGCGAGGTGAGGCGGCCAATCCACGACATGTTTGGAGAATATCGGGCCCAGGAGCTCATCTCCGCGAATTGCCTCGTAGAAGCGCTCGACCAGATCGGAGATCAATGCGTCGTCAATACCGATAGCGAGCGCATCGGCGGTTTTCCTTGCCCTGGCCTGCTCCGCATAGCTGGCTTCGCTCATGGCTTCGACTCGGTTAAGATGCATTTCATATGCATTGTTTATGCCTGCTGGAAGCATAAAGCAATATATGATATGCACCTTTTATGAGATTATCTGTTCAGACCGATTATGCCCTTCGCACCTTGATGTTTCTGGGGGCGAGGGACGGCCATCACTCCATCGCGAAAATTGCCGAAACATATGGCATTTCGAAGAACCATCTGATGAAGGTTGCGCAGCGACTAGTTGCCGAGGGATTTATCATAAGCGTGCG
>JBFEKH010000248.1:0-1989 GCA_041552775.1 Allopontixanthobacter sp. | reverse complement strand
GCCAAGAGTAGCGTGCTTGACCGCGCGCTGGTGCTGGAAATGGTCCGCGTCACCGAAGCGGCGGCAATCGCCGCTTCGAAACTGATCGGGCGCGGTGATGAAAAGGCCGCTGATGCCGCCGCAGTAGAAGCCATGCGCCGTGCCTTCGATGAATTGGAGATCGATGGTACAGTGGTCATCGGCGAAGGCGAACGCGACGAAGCGCCGATGCTGTATATTGGCGAGAAAGTTGGCGGCGCGCCAGGACGCGGCCCGAAGATCGATATTGCGCTGGACCCGCTCGAAGGAACCACGATCACTGCCAAGGCCGGGCCCAATTCGCTCGCCGTACTTGCCGCTGCGGAAGAAGGGTGCCTACTGAACGCGCCGGACACCTATATGGAAAAGATTGCGGTCGGCCCCGGCTATCCTGAAGGGGTCATCAGCCTGACGAAAACCGCGACTGAAAATGTGCAGGCAGTGGCGGCAGCCAAGGGTGTGCCGGCCGGTGAAATCGTCGTCTGTGTGCTGGACCGACCGCGCCATGCGGACATGATTGCGGAATTGCGGGAACTTGGCTGCGGCATCTATCTGATCCCCGATGGCGATGTTGCCGGGGTGATTGCCGTGACCGACGAAGATACCACGATCGACATCTATATGGGCATTGGCGGCGCGCCCGAAGGCGTGCTGGCGGCCGCGGCGCTGCGTTGCGTCGGCGGCCAGTTCAATGGCCGGCTGATCTTCCGCAATCTCGACGAGAAAGAGCGCGCCCGCAAATGGGGGATCGAGGATCTGGACCGGATCTACAAACTGGAAGACCTGGCCAAGGGTGATTGTATTTTTGCAGCAACCGGGGTCACCAGCGGCTCGTTGCTCGAAGGCGTGAAGCGTTTTCGCGGCGGCCGGATGACCACCGAAAGCGTGGTGATGCGCGCCAGTTCGGGCACTGTGCGCTGGATCAAGGGCGAACACCGGATTGATTGATCTGGCACCCGCCAGGATTGCCCCTTTCAACAAGTGAGAGGGGCGTCCTGTTGCAATAGGCCCCGGGTTGGCTAATCCCGCGATACGCGATCAATACCACGAGGAAATTCACATGAAGATTATGGCTGCAAATTCGAACCTGCCACTGGCACGGGCGATCGCGGCCTATCTCGAAATACCGCTGACCGATGCCAGCGTGCGGCGCTTTGCCGACGAAGAGATTTTCATCGAAATCCACGAGAATGTGCGCGGGGAAGATGTCTTCGTCTTCCAATCAACCAGTTTCCCGGCGAACGATAATCTGATGGAATTGCTGATCGCGATCGACGCCCTGCGGCGAGCGTCGGCCCGGCGCATCACCGCAGTCGTTCCCTATTTCGGATATGCGCGGCAGGACCGGAAACCCGGTCCGCGCACGCCGATTTCGGCAAAACTGGTAGCCAACCTTATTACCGAGGCAGGGGCCGACCGGGTCCTGTCGGTCGATCTGCATGCCGGACAGATTCAGGGTTTCTTCGATATTCCAACCGACAATCTCTATGCTGCACCGGTGATGGCAGCAGATATTCAGGCGCGGTATGGCGATCAGGACCTGATGGTTGTCTCGCCCGACGTCGGCGGCGTGGTCCGTGCGCGCGCACTGGCAAAGCGACTTGATAATGCGCCGCTCGCGATCGTGGACAAACGGCGCGACCGGCCCGGCGAATCGGAAGTGATGAACATCATCGGCGATGTGCAAGGGCGCCATTGCATCCTGATCGACGATATCGTCGATTCGGGCGGGACCCTGTGCAACGCGGCGCAGGCCCTGCTCGATAATGGCGCGACCAGTGTCGCTGCCTATATCACGCACGGTGTCCTGTCCGGCGGAGCAGTGGCGCGGGTGAATGCGTCTGCACTGAAAGAACTGGTGATTACCGACACCATCCTGGCAACAGACGCGGCGCGCGATTCGGACCGCATCCGCATTCTGACTATCGCGCCGCTGATCGGCGAGGCAGTGCGGCGGATTGCCGATGAAAG
>JBFEKH010000247.1:0-2026 GCA_041552775.1 Allopontixanthobacter sp. | reverse complement strand
TGGTGTCCTGATGGCTTTCGCGCTGGAATTTGCCCTTCGCCATGCACGATCGAATGTCATTGATCAGGTCGGCAAGCGGCTCGATCTGAAATTGTCGCAGAAGATTTTCGGCAGGTTGCTGGTCACCCCGCTGAGCGCGCGGCAAGGCAATACCGGCGCATTGGCAGCGCGGGTTTCCGAATATGCATCGGTCCGCGATTTCTTCGCTTCCACCACGATCGTGCTCATGGTGGATGTGCTTTTCCTGTTCATCTTTGTGGCAGCGATTGCCTATATCGCGGGCTTCCTTGCATTGATCCCGCTCACGGCCATGGCGATCATGGCAATTGCCGGTTTCATCCTGCAGCGCAAGGTAATCGAGGCTTCGCGGGATGCCCAAGCCGATCACGGATTGCAGCAAACCCTGCTGGTGGAATCACTGGCGGGCATGGAAACACTCAAGAGCCTAACCGGCGAAGGCGGGATGGTTGGCCGTTGGTACCGCCTGGCAGAAGTTGGCGGGACTTCGCAGGCCCGCCTACGCAAGATCAGCTCGACTGCCGTGGGCCTCGCAGCGACATTCCAACAAATTTCGAGCATCTCGCTAGTCATCGGCGGCTATTATCTGTTCGCTGCAGGCCAGATATCGATGGGCGCGATCATTGCGATTGTAATGCTGTCGTCGCGCTCGCTGGCTCCTGCTGGCCAGATTGCGTTCCTGCTCACCCGTGGACGCCAGGCACGCGAAACCCTGTCCAGCATCGAAGGATTGTTCGACGCCGAGGACGAGCGGCGGCAGGGCAGTGTCTCGATCCCGGCCATGGTCCGTTCGGCATCCATCAAGCTGGATGGGTTGGAATTTTCCTATCCAGATGCAGCGGTCCCGTCGCTGCAGAGGCTGGACCTGACAATCGAGCCGGGCGAGCGAATCGCTCTGGTCGGGCGCGTTGCATCGGGCAAATCCACTCTGGGCCGATTGCTGTGCGGGCTTTACCAGCCAACCGGTGGCTCGATGCTGGTCAATGGTATCGACAGCCGCCAGTTTCGCCCGCAGGACCTGCGCCATGCCTTCCGCTTTGTGGGGCAGGACGCCAGTCTGTTTACCGGGACGGTGAAGGACAATCTTACCCTCGGCAGCGCCGATGCCTCTGACGAACAATTGATCGAAGCATTGCGGATGACCGGCGCAGACCGTTTTCTGTCGCAGGACGCAGGCGGCTTCGACCGGATGGTGGGCGAACATGGCCGCAAACTGTCCGGCGGGCAGCGGTCATTCCTGGCACTGGCCCGTGCGTTTGTGTCTCCGTCCAAGATGCTGTTTCTGGACGAGCCGACCGGGGCGATGGACAGCCAGACAGAAAAGCTGTTTGTCGATCGCCTGCAGGCGGCGATGCCATCTGACCAGACGTTGCTGGTGGCCACTCATCGGCCGGCCTTGTTTGCCCTTTGCGACAGGATCATTGTCCTGGAAGGCGGACGGATCGTGGCCGATGGCCCCAAGGACCAGATCATGGCAAAGTCCAAGGATCTGGCATGACCGACCTTCCTCTCGACACCAACCGGCTGTCGCCCGAATCCAGTCACGGTTCGGGAAGTGGCCGCGCGATTAAGATCGTCGTCGGCGCGGTGTTGTTCATCGTCCTGTGCGCAGGAATGGCGGGTTGGTTATATTCCGAACGGAGCAAGGATGCGGAGCCTGTGCGGATCAGCATCCAGCAAGCGCAGAGCCTTGCCAACCTCACCGAGGGCGCTGGTGCGGAGCTCGTCACGGAAGGAGCCTCCGCCCAGGATCGAAATGCGCTGATCCCGGTGGCTGGCGGCAAGTTACAGACTTTGTCCGGTTTTTCCGCGCGGGAGGGCGCTGATGGCAGCTATGGCACGGCACTCAAGTGCATGACGCAAGCGATCTATTACGAGGCCGCGAATGAGCCGGCGCAGGGTAAACGCGGTGTTGCGCAGGTTGTGCTGAACCGCATGCGCCACCCGGCCTATCCGTCCTCGGTCTGCGGGGTCGTTTACGATGGTGCCAACAAGCGGGTGTGCCAGT
>JBFEKH010000246.1:0-2039 GCA_041552775.1 Allopontixanthobacter sp. | reverse complement strand
TTGCTGCGTGCAGTAGCAGTCGCTGGGTTCGGCATGATGAATATCATGCTGCTCTCGGTCAGCGTCTGGTCCGGGGCAGGCGGTGTCACGCGTGATCTTTTCCATTGGCTTTCCGCGCTGATCGCCATCCCGGTGATCGCCTATTCGGGAAGGCCGTTCTTCGCATCCGCCCTGAGGGCACTGCGTTACGGGCGCACCAATATGGATGTACCGATCTCCATCGGCATCCTGCTCGCCACTTTTCTCAGCATATACGAAACTGCAACTGGCGGTCAGCATGCCTACTTCGATGGAGCGGTGATGTTGCTTTTCTTCCTGCTGGCCGGGCGCGCGTTGGATGCAGGCATGCGGGTCAAGGCGCGTTCAGGCATCGCCGCGCTCCTGTCCAATATGGGTCGCGGCGCCTCGGTCATATCAGCAGATGGAAACACCCGATGGGTGAAAGCTGACGAGCTCGCGCCCGGCATGGTGATGTTGGTTGCGGCTGGCGAAGCGCTTGCAGCGGACGGGGTTGTCACTCAGGGCGCCACCAATATTGATAATGCCATGCTTACCGGGGAGAGCCAGCCAGAACCGGTCAGTCTTGGCATGTCGGTCCATGCCGGCGCCTCCAACCTGTCCGACCCGATCCGCGTGAAAGTCACCGCGGCGAACGGCGATACGGCCATTGCCGAAATTGCTCGGTTGATGGACGAGGCGGGTCAGTCCCGCTCGCGCTATGTACGGATTGCCGACCGTGCGGCGCGGCTATATGCGCCTGCCGTTCACTCGCTGGCGCTGCTGGCATTCGCGGGCTGGATGATTGCCGGAGCCGGATTGCACCAGTCGCTGACGATTGCCATTGCCGTGCTGATTATCACCTGCCCCTGCGCATTGGGCCTTGCGGTCCCGGCCGCGCAGGTGGTCGCCTCGAATGCTCTGCTAAAGCAAGGTTTGTTGGTCAAGGATGGCAGTGCATTGGAGCGGCTGGCCGAAGCTGACATGGTGCTGTTCGACAAGACCGGCACATTGACGCTCGGGCAGCCGCGCCCCGTGGATCTGAGCAGGTTGAGCGCGGATGACCGAGCGGTTGCACTGGCGCTGGCGCAAGCGAGCCGCCATCCTTTGAGTAAGGGGCTCTCCGCATCGCTGCAGCTGGAAGGTGTCAAACCGGCACAGATCAGCGGGATCAAAGAAATTGCCGGTCATGGCGTGTCGGGCAATTGGCAGGGCAGGAATGTTGCCTTCCATCGTCCGTCGGCGGGCAGCGATTCTCCAGCAAGCGAACTGGTGATTGGCGAGCGGTCGATCAGACTCGAATTCACCGACGGGCTGCGTCCGGATAGTGCCGCAACGCTGGCGGAGCTTGGCCGCTTTGGGCTATCCTCGCAAATCATATCCGGCGACCGCAAGGAGGTGGTCGATGCAATCGGCCATGAACTTCAGATCAAAGCCAGCGGAGCGATGCTGCCCCAGGAAAAACTGGCCAAACTGGAAGCGCTCAAAGCCGATGGGTATCGCCCGTTGATGGTTGGGGATGGGCTGAACGACGGGCCTGCCCTTGCCGCAGCTCATGTGTCGATAGCGCCGGGGACTGCGAGCGATGTCAGCCGCCAGGCAGCCGATGCGGTCTTCGTTGGCGACAGCCTGCTGCCGGTCGCCCGCGCGATCAAGGTTGCGCGGGCAACCATGGGGGTAGTCCGCCAGAATTTTGGCTTTGCCATCGGCTACAATATTTTTGCCGTTCCGCTCGCACTGGCAGGTCTCGTCACACCTCTGGTCGCTGCGATCGCCATGTCGGGCAGTTCGTTGATCGTGGTCGCCAATTCGCTACGCCTGTTCCGGGCCGCAAAATGACCGGCCTCGTTTTCCTCATCCCTGTTGCGTTAGGCATGGGGGCTCTAGGCTTGCTACTTTTCTTCTGGGCATTGCGCAGTGGACAATACGAAGACATGGATGGAGCGGCTAATCGCATACTAATCGATGAAGAAGACGACAACCCAACCAACAATTAGCGGTCTCAACCGACTGCACCAACAGGCCGGACATACGACTGCACC
>JBFEKH010000245.1:0-2078 GCA_041552775.1 Allopontixanthobacter sp. | reverse complement strand
GATGTTCTGCTGACTTGCATGAAGCTGGCCAAGACCATCCGCAAGGTGGCCGTTGTGGCGGGCGTATGCGATGGCTTCATCGGCAACCGCATGCTCAGCCCGCGCCAACAACAGGCCAATGCGCTCATTCTGGAAGGCGCGAATTACTGGGAAGTGGATGACGCGCTGGTCGAATTCGGATTTCCGATGGGGCCGTTTCAGATGGCCGATCTGGCCGGCATCGACATCGGTTGGCACCGCGACTCTACCAAGATCACGACCATCCGCGAAGCCCTGTGCGCTGCGGGCCGGTTCGGCCAGAAGAATGGCAAGGGCTTCTACGATTATGACGAGGCTCGAAATCGTGCACCATCGGAAGAAGTGAAGGCTATCATCGCAGACTTCGCCGCAAAGGAAGGCCTCGAACAGCGCGATATTTCGAAGGACGAAATCCGCGAGCGCCTGCTCTATCCCATGGTCAACGAAGGCGCGATGATCCTCGACGAATGCATGGCCCAGCGCGCCAGCGACATCGATGTGGTCTGGATCAATGGATATGGCTGGCCGCTGTGGACAGGTGGTCCGATGTTCTGGGCCGATACAATCGGCCTGAAAACAATTGTCGCCGGCCTGAGGAAGCACGACCTGCCGGTATGCGATTATTTGGCCCGCAAGGCGGAAGCGGGCGAGACCTTCAATGACGGGTGATGCCCGAAAGATGGCATCGACGGCCGCAAAACAATGGCGCAGCAAGCGTTTAGCTTACTGCGCCAATCACGGGGGTTTTCGAGACTTCGGTTAGAAACTGAAGTTCACCACCCTGTGGCCGTCGCTGGTGGCGGCGCGAAGCGCATCTTTTAATGCCATTTCGTGTGCATCGATTGGCCTGCCGACAAATTCCGATGAGTGCGAAATTGCCGGAAACTCTCTGACCGAGCAGGAAATCGCCGGCCGTTGGCTAAAAGTCGGATCCCATGAGGTGATCGCCAAGGCCGGCGAAAATGGCTGCCTGCTTGCGCTCGCGGGCGCAGAGCAAGAGGCCATTCCGGTAAATCCGCTGGTCATGGTTGATGCCAGCGGCGTAGGCGATGCGTTCAACGCTGGCTATCTATCGGCCAGGATCGAAGGTCTCGATCCGCTCGACGCTGCTACGCGCGGCCAGATTCTGGCCGGATGGGTCATCCGCCGACACGGAGATGTTCCTCCTGTCGATGATGACTTGCGCCAAATGCTGGCAGATTTTCAAATTTGAGCTGCTGAAATCGGGGCATTCGTCCTGTTCCGGGCGATGTAGCAGCTAGCCAACGGGCTAGGACGCACTCGAGAAATGTTCAGCCAAAAAGTCCCGGCCGAGCCGCAGGCCGACGGGATCGACAGTGTGAGCCACCCCATAGGACACGTGCGTGGTCACTTCGACCCCAAGATGCTTCAGTTCGCTCTCGGCGATATGTAATGCTGCGATCGGTACCACCGGATCGGCCGTTCCATGTACCAGGAGCACAGGTGGTTTGGGAAAATCCTTGTGTGCAAGGTCGGCAGTTCCCGTCAGCATGCCGGAGTAGCCTACGACGGCGGCCACCGCGCGCGGTCGGCGTAGCCCGACATGAAGTGCCATCATTGTACCTTGGCTGAACCCGACGAGGGCTAGGTCCGCCTCGGTCAAATCATACTGGGCCAGCTTGCGATCGATAAAATAGTTGATTGCCGGCGCTGCTGACGCTGCCCCTGCCGCCAGCGCCGATGGCGCAAATCCGGTTAAACCCCACCATTGATATCCCAGCCCCATCATTCCGCAGCGCTGCGGCGCATGCGGAGCGAGGAACAGCGCATCAGGCAGCACATCCTGCCACTGCGGTGCCAGTGCAATCATGTCAGCGCCGTTCGATCCGAACCCGTGCAGCAACATCACCACCTGCTTGGGGGCTGCCCCAGACCGGGGCTTGAGGCTGGCACCGTTGACAATCTTGGACAATTCTATTCCGATCCCGCATTTGCTGGACAACCACTTGCACGTGGCGACGGACCGCTTGTGCCGCTATGGCACCGGGATGTCATTCACAAAGGTAGATCACTGGATCGGCAAGACGTTGTTTGTCCCG
>JBFEKH010000244.1:0-2129 GCA_041552775.1 Allopontixanthobacter sp. | reverse complement strand
GGACGGATCGCCCGGCATTGTCCAGCGCACCTTGATCAAGCCGCCGCGTTCGCGCCTGGGGCCAATTACGGCGAAGGAGCGTGCAATCATGCAGTCGATCTCTCCGGTTGACGGTAAATATGACGATCGTGTCGACCGTGACAGCGCAGCCGAGGTCATCGCCCAGAAAATGGTCGATGCTGCCGCCACCGCGGAAGAAGTAGACGAAAAGGGCCGCGAGGAAGTGGCCAAGCGCGAACGCAAATCCACGAGCATCTGGGACGGGCTGGGCGGCAAAGTGGCCAAGGCCGCAGGCAGCGCCGCTGCGGCCAGTGCCGGATCGATTCTGGCCGCAAAGCTCAGCGGCAAGAAAAGCCGGGCCAATCCCACTGCCAGTGCGGCCAGTTCCGCTGGTGGAACCATCGCCACGGAAATCGGCAAGGCTGTCGGAATTCCGGGTCTGGGCCGTTTCGCCCGCAATCTGATTGGTGGGTTGATGCGTTAAGCGGGGTCAGAAACTACGGGCAGAATGATCTCTGCCCGCAGGCCGCCGCCTGGCCGGTTCGACAGTTCCAACCTTCCGCCATGCTGTTCGGCAATCGCGCGCGCCAGCGTCAGGCCCAGTCCCGCGCCGCCGGTATCGCGGTTGCGAGATGCCTCACCCCGGGTGAATGGTTCCATCATCGCCTCGATCCGGTCCTCCGGAATACCGGGGCCATGGTCGTCGACGCACAGGATTATGTCATTTCCTGACTGTAACAGTGAAACCTCTGCCGATCCGCCATAGCGCACCGCGTTGCTGATCAGGTTACGAAGCGCGCGGCGCAGCCACGTGACATGCACCGGATGGACGATACGGCTGGTATCTGCCAGCGTCACCGGCTGTCCCATATCCTCGAATTCCTCGACTACCGAAGCGGTCAGGGACGACAGCTCAGCCCGTTCGGGCGGATCGCCGACGCGGCCGACACGGGCGAGCGAAAGGATATCGTCGAGCGAGCGGGTGATGTCTTCGATGCTGGCCGCCATGCGGGCGCGTTCATGGTCGTTCTCGACACTTTCAATGCGGACGCGAAGTGCGGTCAGCGGGGTCTTCAGATCGTGTCCGATCGCGCCCAGCATCACGTCTTTCTCGTCCAGCAATGCGCCAATCCGTGCCTCCATCGCATTATGGGCAGTGATCAACCGGCGGATGTCCTGCGGGCCCTCTGCCGTCAGCGGCGTGGAAGGATCCTGTGTCTTGGCAAACCTCTCGGTCCGCGTGGTCAGGATATTCAGCGGCCGTGTGATGCGGCGAAGCAGCAAATATTGCAGCGCGAACAGGAACAGGAAGATAAATACGGTCTGCATCACGATCGTGCGCAACGCTCCGCGCTGACGAGGCGGCTCGGCCACCCGCGCGACCGACCAGCCATCGCGCTGCGGCAGTTTCGCCGCCGCGACCATCAATTGGGTACCCCGCCCCATTGTCTCGGTGACGCGCTCGCGCAGGCGGTCGCGGTCACGCGTCATCGGATCAACCTCCAGGGAACGGGTGACCACGATCACCTCATCTGCCGCGATCCCCTGGGACCGCAGGATTTCCTCCAGTGCGTCCTCACGATCGGAATGACGCACGTCCCCCGGTAACAGTGGAGAGTTGGTTGTCTGTTCGAGCCGAAGTGCCAAGGGCAAGCCCTGGATGAGGTCCCGTTGCGGACCCCGACCGCGCCCGATTCGTTCTGCCCTGCGTTCGCCGTTAGCTCGCCGCCGTTGGAATTCTGGTTCGGGTCTGGCTCGGCGTTCAGCGCGCTCCCCGCGTGTCTGGGGATTGCTGAGGAGACGAAATGCGGCTGCGTTGAGCAAGGTCTGTTCGCGGCGGTTTTCCGATGCCTGATACAACAGGACGGCAGAAATCGACTGGGCAACCAGCAGGCCAATGGCAAGCGCCAGCAGCATTTGCCCAAGCAGGCTGCGGGGCCAGAGGCGAATTTCAGGCATGCTCATTGTCAGCGCGATTCCGGGGCGATGCGGCGAACATCCGCAGCCAGCCGGTATCCGCCGCCGCGAACGGTCTGGATGATTTCGGGATTGCGGCTATCGACCTCGATCTTGCGGCGCAGACGACTGACCTGGTTGTCGACCGCACGGTCGAACATATGCGCCTCGCG
>JBFEKH010000243.1:0-2145 GCA_041552775.1 Allopontixanthobacter sp. | reverse complement strand
GAATCCCACAGGATCGCTTCCATTTTCTCCGTCTTGGGCGGAAAGAATTCAAACGATGCGGAGATATCGCCCGGCAGCGATGCAAACAGCGGCGTATCCACTGCGGTACGAGCTTCCTGTACCGGATCGAGGGGCTGCACTTGATCGAGACGGGAGCTCATCGGACGGCTTTCTTTCCTGAAACTTGTAATGCGGGCGCGCCGCAGCGTTCGCCCAGCCAGATTTTGACGACCAGTTCGCCGCCCGGAAGGGAGATCGGTGCCAGACTGTCATAGCCCGCATCGTCCAGCAGGCTGGCCATTGCCTCGTCGGTGAATCCGAGCCGAGCATGCGCGTAACGGTCGCGCAATTCTTCGCGTTCGTGGCTGGCAAAATCGATAATCGCGATCAGGCCGCCAGGCCTGGTTACCCGTGCCGCCTCTACCAAGGCCGTAGCCGGGTCTTGCGCGAAATGCAGAACCTGATGAAGCAATACCGTGTCGAACCGGTGCGCCGCAAATGGCAGATTGGCGAAATCGCCCTGCACCAGCTCAACCCCGCCAGCGGGTAGATGCTGCAATTTGGCGCGCGCTACGCGCAGCATGTCGAGGCTCTTGTCCAGCGCCACAATGGACGCTGCCTGCGGAGCGAACAATTCCGCCATCCGGCCCGTGCCGGTACCGATATCCAGCACATTGCCCAGCGGCACATCGCCGAGTGCCGCCAGCAGGCGTTCTTCTACCTGCTGGTCCGGGCTGTGCAGGCTGCGCAACTGGTCCCAATCCTGAGCATGGGCGGCAAAGTAATTGGCGGCGCTTTCGTCGCGCGAAGCGCGAATGGCGGCAAGCTGGCGGCGATCTTCCTCGCACGTGGCAGAAAAGCTCGTATCGTCCTGTTCCGCGTATGCCAGCAAGTCCGTGACGGCTTCGGCTGTCCGGTTGCCCGGCTTGCTTGGCGCGCGCAGGAACACCCAGCTCCCCTCGCGGTGACGCTCTGCCAGGCCCGCGTCGCACAGGATACCGACATGGCGCGAAACGCGCGGCTGGCTTTGTCCCAGCACCTGCGCCAATTCGCCCACGGCGAGTTCCATGACGCCAAGAAGGCGCATGATCCGCAGCCGGGTCGGGTCGGCAAGGGCCCGCATGATGGTCTCGATACGCATTGTTCACCCTGCATATAAAGATATTCTTATATCCGCAAGCTGGCTTTGCTGCCCCGACCTTGGATTCCGACCCTCACGGCTCTATTGCGGGCCTTCAACAGGAGCCTTGATCCATGAAATACGTCCAGTTCGGCAACACCGGTCTCACCGTTTCAAAACTCTGCCTTGGCTGCATGAGCTTTGGTGATGCAGCCGCGCAGGGGCATGATTGGGCGATGGACGAAGCCTCGGCGCGGCCGATGTTCCGCCAGTCATTGGAACTGGGCATCAATTTCTTTGACACGGCGAATATTTACTCCGGCGGCACGTCCGAGGAATATGCTGGCAGGATCCTCGGCGAAATGGCCCGGCGGGACGAAATCGTGATCGCGACCAAGGCGTTCTTCCCGTGGCGCCGTGCGCCCAACACGGGCGGCCTGTCTGCCAAATCTCTGGTGCATGCGGTGGATGACAGCCTTCGCCGGCTCGGCACCGATTATATCGACCTGTACCAAATCCACCGGCTGGACCCCAACACGCCGATGGAGGAGATCATGGAAACGCTCGACGCCATCGTGCGGTCGGGCAAGGTGCGCTATATCGGTGCCTCCACCATGTATTCCTGGCAGCTGATGAAGATGCTGCATATCGCCGAAACGCGCGGGCTGAAGCGGTTCATCTCGATGCAAAATTTCGTTAATCTGCTGTACCGCGAGGAGGAACGCGAGATGCTGCCGCTATGCGCGGATCAGGGTGTAGCGGTCATGCCGTGGAGCCCGCTGGCGCGCGGCAAGCTGACACGGCCGTGGGGCGAAAGCACCGCCCGGTCGGAAAGCGATCTGGTTGGCAAACAGCTTTACGGTGATGCCGATGATCACGACCGCGCCGTGGTCGATGCGGTGGAGGCACTGGCAGCGAAACGCGGCCTGCCGATGGCGCAAATCGCGCTGGCATGGTTGCTGCACAAGCCAGAGGTGACCACTCCGATTATCGGCGCAACCAAGCCGAAGCATCTGGATGACGCG
>JBFEKH010000242.1:0-2146 GCA_041552775.1 Allopontixanthobacter sp. | reverse complement strand
GATTGTCGTTGTGTTCCTGTTCCTGCGCGACTGGCGGGCCACGATCATCTCGGCCATTGCCATTCCGCTTTCTGCCATTCCGACCTTTTTCTTCATGGATATGCTGGGCTTCACGCTCAACACCATGAGTCTGCTGGCTCTAGGCCTGGTGGCCGGGGTTCTGGTGGACGATGCGATCGTGGAGATCGAGAATATCGTGCGCCACATGCGCATGGGCAAAAGCGCCTATCAGGCATCCATCGACGCGGCGGATGAAATCGGACTGGCGGTGGTTGCGACCACGTTCTGTATCGTGGCGGTGTTCCTTCCGGTGGGCCTGATGCCCGGGATTGCCGGGCAATTCTTCAAGAATTTCGGACTCACGGTGGTGGCCGCAGTGCTGATGAGCCTGGCGGTGGCGCGAATGATAACGCCCTTGGTCGCGGCCTATTTCATGAAGGATCATGGGCCGGATGATCACGCCAATGGCCCGGTCATGGTATTTTACGAACGGGTCCTGCGCTGGACGCTGGACAACCGCGTGGCCCGCGCAATGCGGTCCCGGCCCAACGTGCCCATGCGGTGGTGGTACGCCTTTGTTGCAATCATTGCCTACGGGCTGCTGATCGTTGTGTTCGCATCCGTTCTGCAAGCCGTAATGGGCATGATGGACGCACAGGGACTACCTATCTGGCTGAACATCCTGTGCGGGATTATCGCGGGTACGATTGCTGCGGCGGCGATCGGTGCAGTGTTCAGGTTCATCGCTGGGGTTATGAATAACGGCTTGGGTAATTGGTATGTGGACATGGGGGACCGGTTTCGGGCTCGCCTGCGCGATCACCGCGTGTGGGTGATGGGAATTGGCCTGGCATCCTTTGTCGCGACGATCATCATGCTTGTTTCGACGCCGCTGCAATTCTTCCCCGACCAGAATTTCGATTACAGCCAGGTGCGCATCACGATGGTTCCGGGCACAACGCTGGAACAGACCGAGGCAGTTGCCAAGGACGTTGAAGCGATCATCAAGGCCCAGCCAGAGACTGATACGGTCCTGGTCGTGGCGGGCGAAGGCAGCGCGACGCTGTACATCACGCTCAAAGAAGACCGCGAGCGCACTGGGCTGGAATACCAGCGCGAAACTGCACTGCTGTTCCGCGACATTCCTGATGCGCGGGTAAACTTTCTGTTGAACCAACAGGGTCCGGGCGGCGGTTCCGGCCGGGATATTTCAGTTATGCTTTCGGGCAGCGACCCCAATTTGCTGGAAAAGACTGCCTCCGCCGTGGTCGAGCAGATGAAGGGTATCTCGCTGATCAGGGCTCCGCGGATCGAGGCCGATTTGCAGCGCCCGGAGTTGATTATCACCCCGCGTAGTGACCTGGCGGCATCGCTGGGTGTGACGACGGCCTCGCTCAGCCAGGCAATTCGCATCGCCACCATTGGCGAGATCGACCAGAATACGGCCAAGTTCTCCCTGTCCGACCGGCAGGTGCCGATCCGGGTAATCCTGCCGGAGGATTCGCGCGACAAGATGTCCACCATCCGTAATTTGCCGGTGCCGACTGCTGATGGCGGCTCGGTACCGCTCAGCCGCGTGGCGGACATTCGTTTCGGATCAGGCCCCACCACCATCCAGCGCTACGACCGCCAGCGCCGCGTCTATATTGGCGCCGACCTTGCGCCGGACGCGGAAAAGGGCCGCGCCGACGAGGCCATCAAGCAATTGCCCCTGATGCAGAATTTGCCGACCGGCGTATCCAACAAGGCGGCCGGGTCCGACAAATTCCTCGAAGACCTGATCGGTGATTTCATTGTTGCGCTGGTATCCGGCGTGCTGCTGGTGTTCGGGGTACTCGTACTGCTCTATCGCCGCCTGATGTCACCGCTGGTCAACATGGGATCGCTGCTTCTGGCGCCGCTGGGCGGTTTGATTGCGATCAATGTGATCGGCCAGCCAATTTCGATGCCGGTGTTCATCGGGGTGCTTATGCTGTTCGGGATCGTCGCGAAGAACTCCATCCTTCTGGTCGATTTCGCGATCGAGGAAATGGCCAGAGGCGAAGACAAGTTCATGTCCATCGTCGAGGCCGGTCGCAAGCGTGCCCAGCCGATCGTAATGACTACCGTCGCAATGACCGCCGGCATGGTGCCGACCGCGATTTCG
>JBFEKH010000241.1:0-2178 GCA_041552775.1 Allopontixanthobacter sp. | reverse complement strand
CTCAAGGAAAAGGTGGAATCGGGCAATTCACCTGCTTCATAAGTCGAAACAGGCTGCAGCGAATAGATCGTCACTGCCCTCGTCTTCAACTCAACTTCCTCGCCTGCACGCGCCAGATCATAGGCCCGCTTGCCGTCCACTTTCAGCGCCGAATAGGCAGGCGGGACCTGTTCGATCACGCCGATGAAATGTTCCAGGATCGCGGCTACGGCGGCCATCGGCGGGCGGCGGTCACTGGTGGCAACCACTGCGCCTTCCGCATCCAGCGTGTCAGTTTCCTCACCAAATTGCAGGGTGAATTCATAGGTCTTGCTGGCATCAAGCATCCGCCCGGCCAGCTTGGTGGCCTCGCCCAGGGCTATCGGCAATACGCCCTCTGCCAGCGGGTCCAGCGTACCACCATGACCGACCTTGGTCTTGGCATAACCCGCTTCCCGCAGGTTTCGCTTCACCGCTGCGACCGCCTGCGTCGAACCAAGCCCGCGCGGCTTGTCGAGGATGATCCAGCCGTGCGGGGCGGGCTTTTTGGCGACGTTATTGTTTGGCGTGTCACTCATTTTCGGCGGCCTACTCGCCCGCAATGAAGCGTGCGAGGTCGAGATAGCGCTCCATCGCCCAGGTCACTGGCGGTCCGACCAGATTTTCGACCACGCCAAGCTCCGGTGCGAACCAGCTGAGTGCGACAATGCCAAAAAACAACAACATCCCGGCGGGCCGCGCCTTTTCGTAAATCCGGGCGGCACTGGGCGGCAGCAGGCCCTCGACAATGTGCGAGCCATCGAATGGCGGGATAGGCAGAAGGTTGAACAGCGCCAGAAAGATGTTGATCAAGATGAAAGTAGTCAACACACGCACAATCATTGCGCCTGCTTCGGTGGCGGGGCCAGCCAGCAACTGGGCGACGAGGCCCAGCAGGACCGCGCCCCCAGCAGCAAGGAAGAAATTCATCGCCGGACCTGCCGCGCCCACCGCCATCATTCCGAAGCGCGGATTGTTCAGGCGGCTCTTGATTACAGGAACCGGCTTCGCCCAGCCGAACACCGGTCCGCCCAGCAACAGCATCGCGCCAGGGACAAACAATGTGCCCACTGGATCGACATGCCGCAGCGGGTTCAAGCTGAGCCGTCTACGCTCTTTTGCAGTGGGATCGCCAAGCGCCAGCGCAGTCCACCCATGGGCAACCTCGTGGAATACAATCGCAATAATCAGACAGGGAATCAGGATGATTGCGAACAGGATGGTTTCAGTCATGCGGGGTAGATAGGTGTGCGCAGCGCGCTCAACCAGCCCATTCGTTGGCCAGCAACCCGAAAACTGCCGTGTCGCGGACATATCCGGTCCAGGTAACGCGGTTTTGCCTCAGCGTCCCTTCCCTGACTGCGCCCAATTTTGCAACGGCAGCCATTGATCGGGTGTTTCGCGTATCAACCCGAAATTCGATGCGGGTGAAGCCTTTTGCAAATGCATTTTCAATCAGCAGCTTTTTCATCTGGCGGTTGAAGCCATTTCCGCGAACAGAAGGAGAGATATAGGTTCCGCCAATTTCAACCACCCCGAATGCATCGGGATTGATGTAATTGGTCATGCCTACCAAGCGGCCTTGTTCAAGATCGATGGCGGCAAACCGGACCCAGCTTTCATGGCTATGAAACTGGGCCATCGCCTGATCGAACCCGTCCCCCAGCATGTTTACCGGGTAGATCTGCCAGATATCGGGATCTTCGGCGCAGGCCGCACGGAGCGGTCCGATGTGATGTTCAGCCAACGGTTCCAGCCGAACCGGATGAGCTTCCAGCACTCGCAGCAGGTCAGCCACCCAGCGCCTCGCTGAAGTGTCTGCGGCATAGCGCGACATAACGGTCATTACCGCCAATTTCGGTCTGCGCGCCCGCTTTTACCGCGGCGCCGCCTTGATCGACCCGCAAATTCATGCTGGCTTTGCGACCGCAGTGACAAACGGCTTTCAGTTCCACCAAGGTATCGGCGATACCCAGCAGCGCTGCCGATCCTGGGAACAGCTCTCCCTGGAAGTCGGTGCGCAGGCCGTAGCAGATCACCGGAATCCCGGCCTCGTCCGCCAGCCGCGCCAATTGCCACACCTGATCCTTGGACAGGAACTGCGCCTCGTCCACCATAACGCAGGCGAGTGGTTCGACCGCATGGGCTGCATGGACTCGG
>JBFEKH010000240.1:0-2185 GCA_041552775.1 Allopontixanthobacter sp. | reverse complement strand
TAGATACGGGTGATCCGATGATTGGAGGGTGGATTCAACGCGATTGATAAGCTTCGACATTCGCATGACTTTCTAGTCGGTAAGGTTATGCAACTGATACCACCGACCCTGGTTTAGTCAACTGTTGGCAAATCGGCGATTGCAGTTGCAGCACTCGCTTTGAGCCGGGTCAGAGTAATTGACGCCTCATCACAATTGGGGCTTCGAGCCAGCGAGCGACGTATCCTGATCGGCAGGGCTACGAAAAAGGAACCTGAATTTACCGCCTTCATGGCTAGAAAATTAGCGCTGACCAGCTGGACCTTTGGGCTGGACCAATTTTCGAATTCCCGAAACCGAACGCCATGCGCGGCATTTCGTTCTGGTTGTCACGCGCAGCGATAAGTGCGATCTGAACGGCATCCTCTTGGATGAAATCCCCGGGGAATGACGGGGGGAAGTCCAATTTACGGTCACAGATCAAGCGATGGCTCAAAAAGTAACCTTCAAGCCTCGCTGGTGGCTGGTCGCCGCTGGATTTTTCATTGTTCTCGCGGGTGCATTTCTCGCTCAGCTCGTCCGTACAGCGGATGGTACAGTCGTTCGGGATATACAGTTCACTGGGACCCGCCGATCGCGTTTTATTACATATAAAGGCTCAACACGACCGCCAACCATGGCCATGCGGCGCTGTTCGGGGTCTATGGCATGTTGGGGATCGGGTTGACGAACTATTGCATGCGCGGCCTGACCTATGTGAAGCGCTGGAACGTGAAATGGATCAGGCTTTCATTCTGGTCGCTCAATATCGGGTTGGCGATGATGACCTTCCTTTCGCTCTTGCCGCAGGGCGTCCTGCAAACTTACGCCAGCATCAAAGATGTGTATTCCCATGCCCGATCAGCTGAATTCATTCACAGGCCGATCATACAAACGCTGGTCTTGGTCAGGGTGCCGGGCGGTGTGGTGTTCAGCGTCGGCGTTCTCGCCTTTGCCTGGTTCATGTTCCTTGCTTTCGTGCCCGCGGAGGGCCACGCGGTTTATAGACAGGGACAAGGATTTGCCTAGAATGCAGCTGACGCGCTGAACAACTTGGTAAAGCAGCACAATGCCAAGACAGGCCCGGAGCTGTTTGCGAAATCAAGTAGTCTGTTCGGGACATGCCTTGAGGGCTGCTCTGCTGGGGGCTAGCCGAGCAACCGGACACTAGTCAGCCCGAAGAATCGCGGCGCCCAACGGCCTTTTTGATTTAAGTCAATGACTGGCTCGGAGTTCATCTTAATGCTGTATTTCATGTCCAACCGCTCTTTCCCTGCACAAGCAACATCACGCAAATATTTGTTCGACGCTTTTTTTAGTGGACTAGTGGTCACCGAAGCGGCCGGCGAAATAGCGACAAAGCTGGGTAAGCTATCTCAGACCATCAATATCGAACGCGGCTCCATGGCCCCTCTTGATCCAGAAAGGGACTCGCTCGTTTATATTGGGAATGGCGCCACCAAGTTGATTGCTAGCGCATCCAGCGGACGCGAACAGATTGTTGCCTTTCAATTTGCGGGCGATTTGGTGTCGATCCCGGCCAGCGCATCGCATTCCTATGCATTGTGCGCCCTGGTGGATACCGATGTTCTGGCGTTCCCAGCTGACGAATTGCTCGTGATCATCGGGTCAGAGCCGATATTACTTTATTCTCTTCTGCAACAATCGCTTACCGCGCTACATCGTTGCCGCGACAAAGCGGTTGGGCTTGGCCGCAAGAATGCGCAAGAGCGGCTTGCTAGCTTCCTTGTCGGCATGTCCGACCGGATCGGTTTTCAGGAGCCAGATGGTTGCATGTTGGATCTGCCAATGTTGCGCCGGGATATAGGTGACAGTCTGGGGCTGACAATCGAGACAATCAGCCGTCAATTCAGCGATTTGCGGTCGGCAGGGCTCGTTGAAACCACTGGCCGTTCACGTGTGTTGCTCCGCGATCTACCGGCTCTGGCAAAGCGGGCGGGGCATATCTGACGTTCTTTGTATTTGAAGGCAGTCCTTTTTTACCAAGTTTGATATGGATCAATGCAGCGACCACCCTGACTGCCTAATGAGGCGGCACGTGCAAGGGGGAATGAAATCTAATGGAAGCTGTACTTGGCCGGGTTGGAATTTGGTTTCTGATCCTATTGTTTGCAATTGGCGCAATTGCCGGGGCTAAGGATGCTGC
>JBFEKH010000239.1:0-2193 GCA_041552775.1 Allopontixanthobacter sp. | reverse complement strand
GGCCATCGGGGACAATGGCTGCGGAGGAGACAATCACCCTGAATCTGCGTGCACAGGTAAAATAAAAATATCCTGCATGGCATGGACTCCGCCCAGTGGTTCGCCTGAAGCATGAGATGTGGGAATGGCCTGCCCGCCGCTTCCATGCTTTTGGGCCGCAATCGGCCATAATCTGTTGAAAAACTCTCGGCGCATAATTTCACTGCGCATGGCTGCTCAAATTGAATCGCCTTATAGCGAAGCGGTGAAGCGGTGTGTCGTAACGGGAGTGGTAATTAGAAGAAAATTATTCGGCATTCTAAAAGGTCGACTTTTTCAACAGAATAGGCCATGAAGTTGTTGATTTCCACTGAGAGTTGACCCGGGATTTTCATCGAGATTTGACCCGGGTTTGAACCACCTCCGACCAACGGTTGGAGGCGACATGGAGTGATCGACATGGCATTATTGAGTGTAATCCGGCGCTGGCATTTTCGTGAGGGGATGCCGATCCGGGAGATAGAGCGGCGCACAGGCTTGTCGCGCAATACGATCCGCAAGTATCTGCGCAGCGGTGCGGTGGAGCCAATGTTCAAGGTTCCGGAACGACCGAGCAAACTGGACCCGTTTGTCGACAAGCTGTCAGGTTGGCTGCAAATGGACGGACGAGAGTTGCGTCCGCGGCGAAATCATAGGCGTGTCGCGGCTGTCATGACCTGATTTTGATAACGAAGCAGTCTACTGGCAGAATATCGAGCAGCTCGCTTGTAACACTGCCAATCGTAGCCTGCCTAAAGCCGCTCGCACCATGCGAGCCCAACATCACGAGATTGGCATCGTGCGCTTCAATCTCGGCGTTGACTGCACTGTGCACACTGCCGGTCACGACTTTGGTGGTCAGCCGCTCTGCATGCTCTGGAGTGATCCGCAAGTCACTTATCAAGCTTTCCATCTCTTTGGACGCATCGTCCGCCAGCTGTTGCTCAACGTAGGGTGCTTGGTTCCACGATTGCCACGGAATGTGCAACCCGTGCACGAGATGGAGCTTTGCATCGGGGAACATGGCTGCGCCTCGTTCGATCGCGCGTTTGGACTCGTCCGAGAAATCGGTCGGACAAACGATGTCCTCATACGGAGCAAAACCGCGAAGCTTGACCACCAGAACCGGGCTGGACGTATTGCGCAGCACATAGTCGACGGCAGTGCCGAGAAAATAGTCGCGGATCGAATTATGCCTCGCGACCGCAATCACGAGCATATGCGCAGCGGCACCGTCCGCTGCGGACGCTATGGCTTTCGGCGCCGATCCTTCCGGAAAAATGAATTCGATGTCTTGGTGGTCAGGCGGCACCACGCTCATCGCGCGCTTCAGTAGATCATCGCGATCAAGCAATGACTGATCTTTGAATTCGGGAACATGCACGCCACACACTTCTCTGCCAAATTGACTTCCGAGCTGTAAAGCACGCTCAAGTGCTCGGTCAGCTCTTGCGGATAGGTCGGTGGCAATCAGGATTGGTGCATCGTCCATTTGTGCCTCTTTCGTAAAGATTTCACTATTCGATTGCGATGGCGCACTGGACATGGAGACTAACTCGGTAGTTGCCAGTCTCTAAAATGGCCACGAATTGAAGCCTGCTCAAATGGCGATATTATCACAACGATCTACAAATTGCACCTTGCCAGTTATGTGCCGGGCCGCATCGGACACAAAAAAAGCCGCAACCTCGCCGACGTCTTCTATGGTCGCAAGCTGGTGCAGCGGCGCTTTCGAGGCGGCATGTTCCATAAGCCTGTCGAAGCCGCTGAGTTCCGATGCGGCGCGCTGACCCTGTCAGAGCAAATACATCATCACAAACAGGCGGATAATCTCCGGCGATGAATTGAAGTAGCGCAACCGACTGGCTGGTCTCTTAGGTCTGGGTATAGCCCCGCCCTAGCCGATTAGGCGCCTCACTCTAACGGTGCATTTGCTCTGACAGGGCCCCGCCATTCGTTGCCCAATGTTTCTTCATGAACGTACGGCCGGTTTCGGAAACGAGATCTCAGCCCCTAAACGGCGGCTTTGTCGGCGAAAGCCGTCGCGGTGCTGCGGCCAGTTCTAGCGGCAGCTGATCACCACTTCCGGCCCAAAGCGGCCCTTGGGTGCCCATCTTTGTCCTGTTTGCTTTCAGCAAAATGACCGTTCTCATCCGAGAATACGGAAATGGTGCC
>JBFEKH010000238.1:0-2201 GCA_041552775.1 Allopontixanthobacter sp. | reverse complement strand
GCCGACCAGCGATCCCAGCGCGATGAATTTCGGATCGGGCGGCAACAGCAAGGCCAAGGCCTGGAAAGACATCTGGGGTTCTGGCCAGGGTGTCGGCATGGTCGACAAAATCGACAGCGTGGCTGACCGGGTTGACCGGCTGGAGCGTGAATATATCCAGGCACAAAAAGATCTGGCCGCCAAGACTTGATTGGCGAGACTTGATTAACGAGCCTTGGTTTGGCGAGCCTTGATCGCAGATACTTAGAGGCGAGTCCTGATCGGCGGGCTCTGAGCCGGGAACTGTACAGTTGCGCCAGACGCGCACGAATTTTCCATTGCCCGATGGTTCAAGCCGCATCTGGCTGCCATCGGGCGCCATGACTTCTTATGTCTGGGTCAGCGGCCCGTGCTGGGCCAATTGTTGGACCAGCCTGCCCGCGAGCAGGGTCGCGGTGGAATAATCGCCGACTGACCCCCGCTCGATCCGGATTTTCTGGCCGGTAAAATGTACCAGACCTTCAGATTGCAGGCCGCCATCGGACATTGGTTTGAAGGCGGTCACAACCTGCGATGGGAAAGACCCAACGTTGATCCAGCTTTGAACGTTCTTGCGGAAAAATTCTGCACCCACTTTCATGGCTGCTGGCGGCCAGCAGATCGCCCGTAACTGATGACATTCAGCCGCGACCCTCGCAACCACGCCCAGCAAGCCCGGCACAACCGCGAAACTGTTCGCGCCGCCGCTGATATGCGGCCCTGGCAGCAAGCCAACCGCTTCGCATGTGCTCTCAAGAAATCATCCGGCAGTTGGACGCGATGATTGACCACCGGAAACTTCAGCGGCGCGCCCGGATCCAAACCGACCAGATCAAAGGTCATTCCATTACTCAACAGTTCAAGTCAGGACGCAGCTAGCTGTGCAGCCGACGCGTCGGCCTGAGCGATCTTAGGGTTTTCCAGTGGGTTGAGACTAATTGAAACACCGTCCAATTTGTCCACAATTTTGCGCGCAGTTTGCGCATCGGGACGTTTGACACCCTCGAAAAAGAGCAAAACACCACCTGTATGATCGATCCGGTCGGGTTTATTGCGACGATCGGTGGTCTTTAGCCCCCTAGTGCCAATACATATTTGTACTTGGCTGCATTTGCTCCGAACGTCGAGTCCCCGGACAAGTGTTTAATCCGAAATGGATGCGTCATTTCAGGACAAGCATTCAGTACAAACCGATTGCCAGGCCTTCCGCCAATCCCGCCCCGATCTCCTGGCATTGATGCAGTTGATCGGGCGTAAGCGATTTTTCGGCAAGTATCTCCTCGGGTGTTTGGGCAAGGCAATTGACGATCAACGACTCCGCGACCCTGCGCAAACGCCACCCCTTTGCAATCCGGTCGATTTGCCTCTGGGCCCCCTCCCCGTCAGAACCCGCAGCGATGGCCGTCGCATAGGCACGGCCCTCTATCCGTCCCAGCACGGGATAATAGCAGCGGTCAAACATTTCCTTCATCATCCCGCTCATGCTTGCCAGGTTTTCCGGGCATACGAACAGATAGGCGCCGCAGCCCAGGAAATGTTCGGGCGTCACGTCCTGCGCAGGCACGATCAGTGCGCGGTCCCCGGCGCCTTCGGCAGCAGCCTGCGCCATCGCCCGGCTGGCCCCGGTTCGGCTGTGCCACGCGATTAAAAGGGTGTTTTCCCCGATTTCCATTCAGCGGTTGTCGCCCTGCGTTGTCGATTGTCAATCGTGGCCACTTTGCGGGAGTGATTGATTCCTATACGCATGCCGCATGTCCTCCCGAACCAAATCTCCCGTATTCGGCGTCACCAGTTCCCTGTCAGGCAAAGTCTGGCACTGGCGCGGGGGAAATATGGATGTGCGAGAAGAAGCGACCGGGCTGGAAAACGATATCGTTGCCCAATTGCTGATCTCGCGCGGGGTAGCCCAGGAAGATGTAGAGATGCAGCGGACCCCGACGTTGCGCGGTTTCCTGCCTGATCCGTCCGACTTCAAGGACATGGATTCGGCGGCTGAGCGTATTGCCCAGGCAGTGCTCGGCCGCGAAGCTACCACGATTTACGGCGATTACGATGTCGATGGCGCGACCAGTGCGGCGCTAATGATCCGCCTGCTGAGGATGCTCGGGCATGACGCGCGCTACTACATCCCCGACCGCCTGCTGGAGGGATACGGCCCCAGCGGCAAGGCCTTGGTCCAGCTT
>JBFEKH010000237.1:0-2206 GCA_041552775.1 Allopontixanthobacter sp. | reverse complement strand
AGTTTGACGCCAGCACGATCGAGGAGCTTGGGAATGGCAAAGACCGGACCAATGCCCATCTCTTCAGCCTTGCAGCCTGCAACCTGAAACCCGCGATAGATACCGAGAACGGGACGCCCCTCTTCGCGCGCCATACCGAGATCCATAATGACCTGCGCAGATGCGCCGTCAGACAATTGGCTGGCATTGCCTGCAGTGACATGCTGGCCTTCCTTGATCACCAAGCCATCCTTGAAAACCGGCTTCAGCGCTTGCAGTTTCTCGAATGTAGTTCCAGCGCGGACGCCTTCGTCCCGGTCCAGCGTAACATCTTCATTGCCGGCTGGTGTGCCGTCTTTTTCAAACAGCGCCTTGCTGACCGTAATCGGAACGATCTCATCATCGAAGCGGCCAGCTTCCTGCGCTTCAACCGCACGCTGCTGGCTAATCGCGGCGAAATGATCCTGATCTTCGCGGCTCACGCCATAGCGATCCGCGACGATTTCGGCCGTTTCGATCATCGCCATATAGGCATGGGGATCGTGCTGTTTCACGAATTCGGAACGGTTGCGAAATTGCGGAGCATACTTGTTAAGGGTGAGAGAGATGCTCTCCATCCCGCCAGCAATCGCGCAGTCGATCTCGTCGGTCATGATCCCGCGAGCTGCGAGCGCAATGGCATTCAGGCCGGAAGAACATTTGCGGTCGAGCGTGAAGCCACCCGTTGTATCGGGCAGGTTTGATCCGTGCACCGTCAGGCGGCCAAGATTATAGCTCTGCGTGTTCCAATGGTTCCCGACGCCAAGATAAACGTCGTCGACGCGCGCTGCATCGATCCCTGCTCGCTCGATCGCAGCGTTGACCACGTGAGCGGCGAGGACCGGGGCTTCTGTGTCATTGAACGCGCCGCGATAGGCCTTGCCTACGCCGGTCCGTGCTGTGGAAACTATGGCTGCTTCGCGCATAATGGTCGCTTTCTTCCGCTTAGGCGGACTTCATGTTCTCTGGGCCCCAATAGGCCTTCATTTCGATGATCTTGCCGTCTGCATTGAATTTGAATGTATCAATGACTTCGATGGTGGTTTTCTGACCCTGCCATTCGAGCTTCACGGCAAAGGTAAATGCAACAAAGTCACCTGCACAGCGGGGCTCACCAAGCATTTCCAGCTTCGCACCTGTCGCGATCGCTCCGACATAGAATTCATGGATTGCAGCATGGCCGGTCTTTTCATCGGTTCCAACCGGATCTTCGACGGTGGCACCATCTGCGAACAATGCGCTGATCGCGCCAGCATCGCCGGTAGCAAAGCCATCGACATAAGCTTGAACAGCGGCCAGTTTGGTTGCGGTACTCGTCATGACCTACTCCGGATAATAGCGACTAATCGTGTCGATTACGCAGGCAGGCGTTTCCTCACCTTCGATCTCGACAGTGACGCGGACAACCGCTTGCACCGCGCCCTTCTTGTCTTCGACAGAGATAACTTCGCCGCGGCCGCGTACTCGGCTGCCGACTTTCACTGGATTAAGAAACCGAAGGCGGTCGGCACCAACATTCACCGCGTGGGTAAAGCCGCGTACTTCAAACAACGGCGGCAAGAAGAAATTGACGAGGCTCATCGTCAAATACCCATGCGCGATTGTGCCGCCAAACGGGCCATCCTTGGCACGTTCCGGATCGACATGAATCCATTGATGATCGCCGGTCACCTCGGCAAAACCGTTAACGCGCTCCTGGTCAATCACTAGCCATTCGGTTGGACCGAACTGCTCGCCTTCCGTGCCAAATAGATCGTGCGGGGTCTCAAATATCTTCATCGTTCTATGCCCTCTGGCTCGACACAGACAGCACTTCGCCGGTCATGTAGCTCGACAGATCGCTGGCCAAGAACATCATTACATTGGCGACTTCCCACACCTCAGCGGGACGTCCGAATGCTTCCTTGGCCGACAATTCCGCGAGAAGTTCATCGCTGGTCACCTTGGCGAGAAATGGGTGCATCGCAATCGACGGAGCGACCGCATTGATGCGGACACCGTAATCGGCTGCTTCAAGCGCAGAACAGCGGGTAAATGCCATCACACCTGCTTTGGCCGCGGCATAATGAGCTTGCCCCTTTTGCGCGCGCCAGCCCAGAACCGAGGCGTTGTTTACAATTGAGCCGCTGCCGCGCGCCTGCATGTGCGGCAGAAATGATCTGGTCATACGGAAGACTGAATTGAGCGT
>JBFEKH010000236.1:0-2238 GCA_041552775.1 Allopontixanthobacter sp. | reverse complement strand
TCATATTATGCAATCTGGCTGAATAGGTCACGTCCCTGCACCGCCAACTTTCTCCGCGCGATTTGCTGAAGGCCCAAGCCATTCGATGGCTAATTCAAAATGATTCTCTGTCAAAAGGTGAAAAAAGGGGAACCCCAGATGAACAAAAGAAAGCATGGAATTATTGGATTTATCGCAGGCAGGCTTGCTCCTGTCGTCTGTGTCAGTAGAACAGCCAGTCAGCGATCTGACCGGGGGGCAGCGAGGCTGGCCAAGATGTTGGAAGGCCGGGTAGCCGGCGAACCACAATCCTGCATTCCTGCATGACACCCACATCGGCATTTCGAGGAAACAACCGGCAGAAAATCCACTTATCTATTGCCAATTACTGTTCAGACAAACCGAGCCATCTCTCAACTTTGGCCGCAGGATGGCTTTCGAGCAAGGTGTTTAAAAAACTCGATATCTATTTGGGTTCGATGAGCGCCTGGAGTGCTGCGCGTTGCCCAACGGGCTGAGAAAGACGGATTGGCGCGTCAGTATTTTTACGGATGGCATCTCTCTCTGCGTCTTGAGAATATTTCACATTAAATCAAAAAAGACCTGTTGATCTAAAGTGACGGGAAGCAGAACTAAATTAACCAGCAGGTACCCCAATGGCGCAATACGAGGCCAGCTGGGATCTGGAGGCGAAATGTGATGGGTTTTTCTGAAATCTGGAAGGCACTGATTCTGGGCACCGTTGGTTATGCGGGTTATCGCATGCTGAAGAAGAACGGCTCGCCCCGCAACGCTGCCTACGCACCCGAACAGCCCCACGAGAGCCAGATGGATGTTCGGGATGCAGGCCCTGAAGCGATGCGCGATCCGCCTCGCCGCGAATGGACCGAGGTGGACGAAGACGGCGACGAAAGTTTCCCGGCAAGCGATCCGCCCGGAGGTTATTAATGGATGCAAACCAGCACAATCGGCTCGTTTGTTGGCAAAGAATGCGGCTCTGAAGCCAAGGCTGCCGAACGGCGCGCTCATCGAAGCGCTTTACGCAACAAACGCGCGCCTGCCTTTAGGCAGCTCGAAAGGCGCGGTCATTTAACAAAACTAGTGGGGCAAAAACAGATAGGAGGAGAAGATGTTAGTACAACAGTGCATGACGAAAGACGTTTGCACAATCAGCCCGGACACCCCGATCCGGCGTGCAGCCGAGGTAATGGCTGAAAAGGATCTCGGTTCCGTGCCTGTGGCCGATAACGACAAACTGGTTGGTATGGTTACCGACCGCGATATTGCGGTCCGCGGCATCGGTTGCGGGTTCGGTCCCGAAGCAAGGGCATCAGAAGTCATGACGCGCGAATTGTTGTACTGCAATTCCACCGACGACATCGAAGACGTGCTCGAAAACATGGCAAGCCTGCAGATACGCCGACTACCCGTGATCGACGAAAACAAGCAATTGGCAGGCATTGTTTCGATCGGGGATCTGGTCAAGGTCCAGCCTGCCGAAGGCGGCGACTGCTTCGCGAAGGTTGCCGCACCTTCCCAGTTGCATTCGCAATCAATCTGACAGGAGGAGCAAATGGGTTCTACCAAGGACAAAAGCGACATTAAATCGCCATCAGTGCGTGATCTTCGAGACCAGCAATCGAATCGTATAAGGGGTCCTCGACATGATCTCATTGCTTCTGATCGCGTCGAAGGCACTACGGTGTTTCGACCGAACGGAGATCGGATCGGGAAGGTCGATCACTTCATGGTCGACAAGCGATCTGGTCAGGTCGAATATGCCGTGATGAAATTTGGCGGCTTCCTGGGGCTTGGCAAAGAATTGCGGCCGCTTCCCTGGCCGGCTCTGGAATATGACAGCAAGCTGGAAGGATACGTAGTTGCAGCGGAAGACGACAAATTCCGTAACAGCCCATTCATCGAAGGAGGAACGGTACCCGATTGGGATAGCGCATATGCCAAGTCGCTCTACGGCTATTGGGGTGTGCCCTATTAGGGTGACAGCTGGCGCCATTGACACTCAAGGAAGCTTCCGGGTCTCTCGAGAGGGTGCTGTCGGTCTAATCGCAACTTGTCTCCGATTGGCGTCGATAAGGCTTAGAGTAGCGGCGGGATGTGCTCAATTGCACTCTTGATCGGCTCACCGCATCTTCATGAAATTCTGTATATTCCCACTCTAAGAGCGGCAAGAACATCAACGCCGAGAATTATGAGTGAGAGCCAAAGTGGCAAATTTCCCTCGAATATTGGGTCTCTTAG
>JBFEKH010000235.1:0-2239 GCA_041552775.1 Allopontixanthobacter sp. | reverse complement strand
ATTCCGGTAAGGGCGATGCGGCAAAGAACCGAGACAAGCAAACCGGCAACACCCAGGCGTCCAACAATGCGGGCGAAAAACGCAACAATGACAGCCGCAAAGCAGGCAAGAGCGAAGCCCGTTTCGACGACCGTGCGGACAATGCTGGACGCAGAAATATCAATGCCAACGACGCCAAATCCGATGCGCGCCGTTATGATGTCCGGGGCGATGGTAACCGGTTTCAATTCACCAATGACGATGATCGCCGCCGCTTTGCCGTGCGGTATGATCAGGATTTTGGGCCACTAAGCGGCTTTTGCCCACCGGGATTGGCAAAAAAGGGCAATGGTTGCCAGCCTCCTGGCCAGGCAAAGAAATCAAACATGGATTACCTGTCGAGATATTCGCGTTTCGGCGATGGCGATTGGCGGTATTATAACGGGTATGCTTATCGCGCCGATACCGGGAGCAATCTGATCAATTCCTTCCTGCCGCTTGTTGGCGGAGCCCTGTTTGGCGGAAATAAATGGCCCGTCGCCTATCAGGATTACAGCGTGCCCCAATATTATGACCGCTATTATGGGGGTAACGACGATTACGGCTACCGCTATGCGGACCGAACAATTTTCAGGGTGAACCCGCAGGATCAGGCGATCGAGGGGATCGTGGCACTGCTCACAGGTGATGATTTTGATATCGGTCGCCGGATGCCATCGGGCTACGATGTTTATAATGTGCCGAGCCAGTACCGTGACCAGTATAATGATCGGCCCGATGCGCAATATCGCTACAGCGATGGCTATATTTATCAGGTTGACCCGAAAACGCAGCTGATTGCTGCTGCAATCCAGCTGATCGTTTGAAGACAGGAATATGATGCGGAACAGATTTCTAGCGGCAAGCGCCGCATTCGTCCTTTTGGCTGCAACCATTGCCTGCAATGAGGTTGATGATCCAGACACCACTTCTGCCGAAACTGGCGAGAACATCGCCGGTTCTTTGAGCGGCATTGACGGGATGGATACGGCAAGCAGCTTGATCAATCATGCCGGTCTTGAAGAGATGTTGGAGGGTGACGCAGCCTATACCCTGTTCCTGCCGACCGATAAGGCATTTGCGGCATTGCCGGAAGGCGAGCTTGACTGGCTTCACTCTGATGAAGGCCGCCCAGCTCTGATTGCACTGCTGCGCCAACACATGGTTCCAGGCACGGTTGCGCAGGAAGATCTGGAGGCCGCGCTGGCAAGTTCAGGCGGCACAGTGTCATTGGCGAACCTGGCGGATACCCCCCTTGCCTTGCGGCGTGAAGGGGAAACAATTATTATCGGCGGTGATGCAGCGGGCCCACAGGTTTCGTTGCCGCCTCACATCGCTACTAATGGCGTGGTCTACGAAGTCAGCGCGCTTATCCAGCCGGAAAGTTAAGTGATGCCACCGGAGCGGGGTTAATGCCCCGCTTCGAAAGCTCAACTGCTACGACCCGGACGCGGCTTGATCAGTTTGCTGCAGCACGATGCGAATGAAAAAAGTCGATCTGCCAGTCTCCGCCTTCGCGAACCAGCACGGCGGATTCCAGCCAGCGAACAGGTAATACGTCGGGCGGGGTGCCAGCGCTGCCATCGTTTACCCACGAAGACCAAGCCACATCGCACCGAATCTTTGTGTCAAGCTGGCCTACCGACCAATTCAGTTCCACGCCCCTGGCATGAGCATCGCGCACTTCATCCGCCAGTTCGGTTCCACGGAAACGCTGACCGCCGTCAAACGATTCAAAGGAATCGGTTATGACATTCTGAAACCCCGCCTCATCGTCTTTTCGAAGCGCATCGAAGAAAGCCTGGACGGTTCTATTCACCTCGACCATGTCTTGGGGTGAAGGTGAGCAACTGGACTGGTCCTTCTGTACACATCCCATAAGTGCGATTGCCGCTACGAGCACAGGAAATTTGGAAGAAATAGCCACCGCCGAAGCTTACACTTGCGTTGGTTTGGGTCAATGCCGGCTTGCCGCCGAATATCCACCAACAAGACGAGTAAAATGCTCCGCTATTGCAAGCCACCTTAAGTGCCAAATGTTCGGAAGACAGACACTCGCCAATCCGCCCAAGCAGCCGACACAGGCATATAGCTGGTGGGTCCTACCGGATCTCAGCGTGACCAGTTTCGTCGATTATTGGCGGCCCCAGGATCCGGCGAAATCTGAATTGGAGGGCCGGCGCGACCGGTTCGGGGGGACTTTCGCACCGTTCTTGCGTAT
>JBFEKH010000234.1:0-2248 GCA_041552775.1 Allopontixanthobacter sp. | reverse complement strand
TTGGAATCCCACGACATCCCAACGTGCGGGATCCGGAAGGCATAGGCCAGGATATTGGCATGCAGCCGGTGCGCAACAATCGCGTCGAATGACTTGACCGTGTCTGCCAATTCGCGCGGAACGAGTGGCCGCGGCATGCTTTGCACCCTTGCGTCATCGACAGCGGCCAAAACGTTTTCAAGGAAGACTTCGTCGTCGTGCGGTCCGTTGGTGAACAGCTTTACGGCAAGCCCGCGTGAAAGCAGTTCTTTCACTAATCCACACCAGAAATCGCGCGTGGTGTTGAATGAAAAATCGTCATCGTCCCTGGAATGAAGATCCAGCGTCCCAGGGTTGACGAGACCGATCCCCACTTCGGGAAACCCAATGCTCCTGGGTAAGGGATCAGCTGTGTACACATCTGCTGCAAGAAGGCCAGGATCTGAACAAAGAGCGGCTTTGGCCAAACCGGATCGTCCAAAATGACGATTCCAATTGTAACACGACCCGCTGTCCCGGACAGCAACATGCTCCAGGCTGCAACCGGACAAGGCATTCAGGAAAAGCCGCCGCGCGGGTTTTGAAAGGCCCTCCGAAACGCCAACGCCAAACACCGAAAGTCGTGCATTGACATGCCGGACTTCGCGCAGCGACGCATTCAGCTTTAGAGGGAAGTTGAGATCTGTGTCGGCGAACAGCTGCCCCCCGCCAACAATCGCTCCGCTCACTCCTGACAAATGCCGCCGCCAGATTTTTCGATATCTGAGTTGGATGAGGGCAATCAGCGCGGCAATCGTTCCTATGCGCCTCAATGGTGGCGGCAGGGCATCCAGGAACTTCAGAACCCGGCCGCGCCCTACATCCAGACCGCTGCCAAACTTTTCCCGCCCGGCAAGATCGATCGAATGGACCTGCCAATCCGGCTGGCTCCGGGCAAGTTCATTCTCGAGGCATTCGGCAATGATACCATCGCCCAGATTGGGGCTGTATTTGAGGTTCAAAATGGCAATCCGGTTCATGGCAGTGGCCGCTTGTCTCCGATCGACGGGCTCGCCTTCAGAGGTCCAGCCGAAGTTGCCCGGACAGACGGCGACCCTACCGTACCGCCGAGCAGCGTTTGCTTCAGTTTTTTTTGTACCCAGCGTTCAGGATATTGGGCAATCAGCCAGGCATTTGCCAGCAGGATGCTGAGAAGAATAAGGAACAGGACAGTCGAGTTGGTGATTCTGGCAGCCAGTATTGGCAGCAAGGCCTGGCCGAGGATAAAATGGTTCAGGTACAATGGATATGTCATAAGGCCGACAGGGCGCATGATTGGGCGCAGGTCGCGCTTTATCAGCCTGTCTCCATACAATGCGCCGGTGTAGATTAGGCCGGTTGCAATGGCCCAGACCGCGATCGGTTCCAAAGCCGGTATCAACGCCCCGACGTTGTTGAATATCTGCAGCGCGCAGGCCAGCGATAGCGCGAAGATGATCAAGGTTTCTTGCCGGGTCATGCCGCGATTGACCACCTGGTAAAGCAACATCCCAAGGGCGAAAAAGATGCCCTGTCGAAACAGGATTACGTCGAAGACAAAGGATTTTACATAGGGCGCGATGGCGCCAGCAATCGGCACGCTTTGCATGGCCTCTACAGCCCAGGAGAGGACCGTGAACGACCCGCTCGTTGCCCCGAGCAGCAAGGCAAATCTATAGAGCGCCCTCTCATTACCGCCCAAACTGGCGGAGAAGAAAATTACAACGGCTGTGCTCAGGTAGAATACCGCCTCAACCACAAGCGTCCAGACGACACCGTCGATATACGGCCCTTTGGGTGACAGGACCAATGTTCGCAGAAATGACGGTAATAACTCGCCGATCGGTTCGCCCCACAGGGCTCGTGCAAGCAGAGCCAGCGAGGCTGATATCCAGAGGGCAGGCAGCAACCGGATCGCACGTTTTTTAAGGAAGGTTCCAGCCTGGGATGTCTGGGCGCTTGCTGCAATGACAAAGCCCGAGATTACAAAGAATATTTGTACGCCGATCCAGCCCATCCATGCGACTGGCTGAAGCCAGCTTAGCGGTGCGTTGCTCGGATCTGCCGGCCAGATCGGCGCATCGCCTCCGAAAGCGGCGGCGTGAAACAACACGACCAGAACGGCAGACAGAAACCGGATAAGATCCAATCCCCAGAAATATCTCACGAGCTTGCGCCCCCTGTCAGGCGCATCGGTTCGCCTTGAACTGCAGTCCTGGCCAGTCGCTGTTCATGCCCGCGTTGGTGCTTT
>JBFEKH010000233.1:0-2286 GCA_041552775.1 Allopontixanthobacter sp. | reverse complement strand
CATGAATTTGCCACCAATTCCGCGAAATACGGAGCGCTGTCAGTTCCGGAAGGCAGGGTATCGGTTTCGCTAACCCGGAATATTGCCGGCCAGAATGACGATGAATTTGCCACCATTGTATGGCAGGAACGCGGCGGGCCCACACCCGACACTCCCAAGGTCGGGGAAAAAGCGCACGAGGGCTTTGGTACCCGGCTGATCGAAATGACCGTGACCGGCCAGCTTCGCGGGCAATTGACACGCGAATTGCGCCCTGAGGGATTCATGGCGCGGCTGACGATACCGCTTTCCGCGCTGTAGTCCGTCCCCCCCTCGCCTTTGACCTGACCGGGCGCAGGCAATAGGGCCGTCAGCGATGAATAATGCCGCCGACCCTGAAACAACCGCCCCGCTGCTGCGCTTCGAGAATGTCTCCCGGCGTTTTGCCGATGTCGTCGCGGTGGATTCCACCAATTGTGCCGTGGAAGCGGGCAGCTTCACAGCATTGGTGGGCGCATCGGGCTCTGGCAAGTCGACCCTGCTCAAGATGATCAACCGGCTGGGCGATCCTGATCAGGGCCGTGTTTTATTCGAAGGCGCCGATGTGCGCGACGCGCCGCCCTCCGCCCTGCGCCGCCGGATGGGCTATGTGTTCCAGGGAGTGGGCCTGTTCCCGCATATGAATGTGGGCGAAAACATCGGCATCGGGCCGCGGCTGGCGGGCGAGCGGGCGAGCATGACCCGCATTGCGGAGCTGCTCGAACTGGTCGAGTTGGAGTCCGAATATGCGCGGCGCATGCCGCATGAATTGTCCGGTGGTCAGCGCCAGCGGATCGGCGTGGCGCGGGCGCTGGCGGGAAATCCGCATCTGCTGTTGATGGACGAGCCGTTCGGCGCGCTTGATCCGATCACCCGGGACGGACTGGGCAAGCGGGTGCGCGCGCTGCACGATCAGCTGGGCCTGACTACCATCATGGTAACGCATGACATGGCCGAGGCGCTGCTGCTGGCTGACCGGGTGCTGGTGATGGACGGCGGCCGGATTGTCGCCGATGAAACCCCCCGATCCTTGCTGGCCGGGGCTGGCGGCGAGATTGCCCAAGGGCTGGTGGCGGTGCCGCGCGAGCAAGCCCGTGCGCTCGCGCAGCTTGGCGCCGCGACATGAGTGACATCCTCACCATCCTGCTCGGCCTGGGCGATAAACTGGCCGCCCACATCCTGCTCGCCGCAGCTGCATTGGCGCTCGGCATCGTGGTTGCCCTGCCGGTGGCGGTGTGGGCCAGCCGGTCACCTGCGATTTCACGGGTCGCGCTGGGCATTGCCAGCCTGGTGCAGACAGTTCCCGCGCTGGCATTATTGGCGCTGTTCTTCCCGATCCTGCTGAGCCTGCGCGCTGTGTTCGGCGAAGGGTTGCCAACACTTGGCTTCCTGCCCGCGCTGCTGGCATTGGCGCTGTACGCGCTGCTCCCGATCCTGCGCAACACCGTCACCGCGCGCGAGCAGATGGCGCCCGGCGTGCTGGAGGCGGCGGACGGCGTTGGCATGACCAAATGGCAGAAATTGCGGTTGGTGGAAGCCCCGCTCGCCGCGCCTTATATCATGGCAGGCATTCGCACCGCAGCGGTGTGGACCATCGGCGCGGCCACCCTGTCCACGACCATCGGCCAGCCCAGTCTGGGCGATCCGATTTTTGCCGGTTTGCAGACCCAGAACTGGGCACTGGTGCTGGCTGGCTGCATCGCCTCTGCTGGTCTCGCGATAATTACCGATGCCTTGCTCGGCCTGATCGAACGCGGCTTTGCGACCCGCAAGCGCTGGATGGTGTGGGGCGGGATGATGCTGGCGCTGGCAGGCATCGCCGCCGCGGGATATGCCCAGCGCCCGACAGACGATAAATCCATCGTGATCGGCGCGAAGAGCTTTTCCGAGCAATATATCCTCGCCCGTCTGATCGGGCAGAGACTGCAGGATGCCGGTTACAGCGTCGAATATCGCGACGGGCTGGGTTCGGCCGTTGTCCACGAAGCGCTGACCAGCGGCGCGATCGATATTTCGGTCGATTACACGGGCACATTATGGACCAACCAGCTGAAGCGCAATGATAATCCCGGGCGCGATGCGATGTATGACGCGCTGGTCCAGTGGGAACGCGGCACCAGCGGCACAGTGATATTGGGGCGGCTCGGGTTCGAAAATGCCTATGCGCTGGCGATGAAGGAAAACCGCGCAGCTCAGCTGGGGATCACCACGCTGGACGATCTCGCCCGGCAGGCACCGCGCCTGACCATCGGCGGGGATGTTGAGTTT
>JBFEKH010000232.1:0-2315 GCA_041552775.1 Allopontixanthobacter sp. | reverse complement strand
TGCGGTAAGAAGTTCGATAATCATTGCGAGTTTCCTCTCAGAAAGAAGCTGTTCAATAAAAGTATAATGGTTTGACCGGTCCACCCCTGGACCGGCCGGAACCGGTTATTCGGGTATCTGCCAACGAACCTGGCTGGACCAAGTGCCGGAAACCTCTTTGCCACTCCCATCGGTTGCCGGGCGGAACCGGGCACGGCGGGTGATGTTCTTGCAAGTCGCATCATCTAGATCGGCATGACCACTCGACCGAGTGATACTGCAGCTCTGGACCCGTCCATCAGCGCCGACGGTGACACGGAAAGCGGCTGTGCCTTCACGCTCTTCACGCAGGGCGCGCGAAGGATAGTCATTCGTCGTGGCCCAACCGCCCGGGTTGCCGCGAGGCTCCGGATTCTTGGGAGTAAACTGCGGCGGCGGCGGCGGCGGTGCCGGCGGTGGGCCAGCAGGAGCTGCAGGCGGAATCCGCAAAGCTGGTGGTGCCGGCGGAGGAATCGTCGGTTGCGTCCGGATCGGCGGTGGCGACACCGCAATACTGATCGGCGGCGGCGGCGCAACTGGCGGCGGCGGCGCTCGATCTTGTTCCGGGGGTGGCGGCGGTTCATCTTCCGGTTCAGGTGGCGGTGGTTCCTCGATATCGACCGTCGTCACGCGCTCAATCGCTTTGGTCACCGCCTCGTAGGCGAGACCGGTAATCAGCGCGTAGCCGAGGGCCAGATGGATCAACCCCACGAGGATCAGAGCGATAACTCGGTTACTGCTCATCTGTTGGTCAGCGTAGGCCATTCAGTCGCATCACTCCATAGTCTGAGGTTAGGTCATAGAACCTAACCAAACGGCTCAGGTCAGAGTCCCCCTCTGCCAGAGCTTAATCCTTGCTGTCCACCCTGAAGGCCAAACGAATTCGCGAGCCACTATGGCCACCGGACCCTGCTTGGCCCGGTATGGGCCTGATTGGACATGTCTTATTAGCTTTGTCCAATCGCTCTGTTGCATTAGCTGCGAAGGACATCCCAAGCAAACGCTTTGTCGGTTAACGGGGGATTCAGTGCGTTTCTGTTCAAACGTGCGAATCGCGATTCGGTTCTCCACGCTACAATCATTGAGGTGTTTCACAAATAATGTCGTATATTTTCAAGACTATGTGTGGAGCTCTCTTGGCCAGTTCGATCGCCATAGTGCCGACCAGCGCAGTTCTGGCGCAAGATGTGTCGGCAATACGCGAATTGACGTATGCAGACCTCGCGGACCTGTCGAATGCTGCCAACCTAGTCTTGCAGGTGAAGATTCGTAAGCAGGCAGAGGTAGATGCCGAGCGCGCCCCGGGATTGGCTCCGGCTTACGCCCGGCTTTATATCGAGGCCGATACGATCGCGTTGCTGGCTGGGAATGCGCCTGTTGGCGAATCGGTGAAATACGTGGTGGATGTTCCGCGCGATGAAAAAGGGCGCGCACCCAAGCTCAAGAAGCAGGAAACGCTGCTGTTCGCGCGCTCGGTTCCAGGCCGGGCAGCAGAAATCCAACTGGTCGGACAAGGCGCACAAATACGCTGGAGCCCGGAACTGGACGCTCGCGTCCGCCCCATTCTGGCTGCGCTGGTCGCGCCTGATTCGCCGCCAGTCGTCACCGGGGTGCGCGATGCGCTTTCGGTCGAGGGCAATCTGGCGGGCGAATCGGAAACCCAGCTTTTTCTTTCGACCAGGAATGATGGCCCGGTTTCAATCACAGTGATTCGCCGTCCGGGACAAAGGCCAGTGTGGGGTGTATCTTTCACAGAGATCGTCGATCAGGCTGCGGTTCCGCCGCAGGCCAACACATTGGCATGGTACCGGCTGGCATGCTTTCTGCCGCAAACTCTGCCCAGCGAAGCAAACCTGTCCCGCGACGCGGGGTCGCGTGCGCAAGCAGCAGAAGATTATCGCTATATGATGACCCAGCTGGGGCCATGCCCCCGGAATCGCATTTAAGGCATCGCTTCCGGGTAATCGCTGCGGAGCAACCGGTCGGAACCGGTCCACGAAGGCTTGCGCAATCGTGCCTGCCTGCGCAGAGGGCATGTCCTAAACTTGAAAGAACCATCACAGGACGCGAATCTAACCATGGCACAGGACCATCAGTCTTCGGCACAGGCCTCATCCAACCCGCCGCTGCGTATTGCACTGGCTGGCCTTGGCACGGTGGGCGCGGGAATGATTCGCTTGCTGGAAACCAACGCCGACATCGTACGGGCTCGCGCCGGGCGCGACTTGCAGATCGTGGCGGTCAGCGCCCGGGACCGCGCCAAGGAACGCGGCGTCGATCTCAGCGGGTTCGCATGG
>JBFEKH010000231.1:0-2325 GCA_041552775.1 Allopontixanthobacter sp. | reverse complement strand
TCGATCAGCCGCGCCATGCAGGGATCGTAGCGGTCAGCCTCGCGTGCTTGCAGGGCAAGGCATTCCGCCAGATTGCGCGCCCCCACACCGGCCGGCTCGAGCGAATGGACCACCGCGAGCGCCCGCTCCACCTCAGCAACAGGAACGTCCAGTTCCGCCGCCACTTCGCGTTCGTTCATGGTCAGGTAGCCCGCATCGTCGATCTGGCCGATCAGATACCGCGCCAGGAATTCCTCGCGCGCGTCCCCTGCCGCCGGCCCGACCTGTTCATTCAGATGATCTGCCAAACTGATCGCGCCGCCGCCGCGCTCGTCGATCGACGGACCTTCCGGGCCCATCGATTGGCTGCCTCCGCTACCCCATTCGCCGTCGCCGGTATCGCGGTCGCGGTCGATTGTTTCGGCGGCAATGTCGAGCGGATGGTCATCCTCGCCGCGCCCTTCGGCCATCAATGTGTCGGAAGATGTTTCCTCGCGGGGGCTGGCGGGAATGTCATCGCCTTCGGCACCGTCGCGGGTAACATCGCCCGCTTCCAGCAGCGGGTTCGATTCCAGCGCCTCGCCGATAAAGGTTTCGATCTCGAGATTGGACAGCGCCAGCAGCTTGATCGCTTGCTGCAATTGCGGCGTCATCACCAGTGATTGTGATTGCCGCAGATCGAGACGCGGGCCCAATGCCATGGTTCAGCTTTCGGCTGGCAGCAGCTCTGGAGGGCGGGCGTGCATCACAGGGTGAAGCCCTCGCCCAGATACAGTCGGCGGACATTTTCGTCCGCGACCAGATCATGCGGGGTGCCAGCAAACAGCACCTGCCCGCCATAGATGATGCAGGCGCGGTCGACGATATCCAGCGTCTCGCGCACATTATGGTCGGTAATCAGCACGCCGATACCGCGATCCTTAAGGTCGATCACCAGATCACGAATGTCGCTGATCGACAGCGGATCAATCCCGGCAAAGGGCTCGTCCAGCAACATGATCGACGGCTTTGCCGCCAGTGCCCGGGCGATTTCGCAGCGGCGCCGTTCCCCGCCTGACAGCGCCATCGCGGCAGAACTGCGCAGTCGCTGCAGTCCGAATTCATCGAGCAGCCGCTCTAGCTCTGCTTCGCGTGTGTCCTTGTCCGGCTCGACCATTTCCAGCACGCAATTGATATTCTGTTCCACCGTCATCCCGCGGAAGATGGAGGTTTCCTGCGGCAGGTAGCCCAGGCCCAGGATCGCCCGGCGATACATCGGCAGCTTGGTCACATCCTCGCCGTCCATCAGGATACGGCCCGAATCCGGGCGGACCAGGCCCATGATCGAATAGAAACATGTGGTTTTACCCGCACCGTTCGGGCCCAGTAGGCCAAGCACTTCGCCCTTGCCCACGGTCAGCGATATATCGGTCAGGACCGCGCGCTTGTCATAGGACTTGGCGATCGAAACGACTTCCAGCCCGCCTTGCGGTATGGGCGCGGAAGCCATCGCTGCGGAAGGGCCCGAATCGGACGTCTGGGGGGCGATCGAAGCTGCGCCGGTGTTGTCTAATGTCGTCATTACAACCCCATGTAGCAGCGCGGCGCAGACAAAAAACCCCTCTGTGAAGAAATTTGGCAAGCTTTGTGCATGTCGTTTGCCCCTGACCCAAGGGATTTGCGGGGCAGACAGTTTCCATAATAAAGTTACCGGATTTGACTGTCAGGCAAAGGTTTGAGATAGTCGTACAGGGGTCATAGGGGTGAGGAAGCATAAATGAGCCGGACTTTGGACAAAGTTTCGCACGGCAAACAGGCCGAATCTGCCAGCAAATGCAACTGGCGCCGCGGGATGAGTAACAATGTCGCCTACGCCCTGCTGGTGTACACCGGATTGCAGATTTTCGTGACCGTTGCCGCGATGGAACGCGGGGTTGGTTCGATCCTGCCGTACTTCGCCCTCGTCTTGCTGGTAGTGGGGATCATTCCCGCATGCCGTTTCTTCGAACGCCGCTGGCTGGGCCTGAGCGACGAGCAAGCTGCCGATACCTCCCTGAAGCGGACTTACCGGCGCGACCAGATCGGATTGTGGACGCTTGCTATCGGCCTGCCATTTGTCTTGACGGCAATTTTTAAGACCATCGCCGCCGCCTGATCGAACCTTTCAGTTCGTCTGGCTGACCCTGCCTTGATGTTGCGCCGGGCCTGACCCTGGCCTAGATGCATGAGATGTATCAGGCCCCAATCTTCCGATGATCGATCTTCCCGCCGCCCAGGATCGCTGCATCCAATTGCTGGCTGCGGCCAAACGGCACGGTGCCACCAGCGCAGATGCGGTCGCCAGTGCCTCTTCCTCTGAATCTGTGT
>JBFEKH010000230.1:0-2328 GCA_041552775.1 Allopontixanthobacter sp. | reverse complement strand
TGCTGCGATCAGTGCGCGGTGTTGGCGGCGGCCTGCAATTGGCGCGCCCGGCGGCAGCGATCACCCTGGCCGATATTGTCGAGGCTGTCGAAGGGCCGATCGCGCTGACTGCCTGCGTCGAACACGGCAAACATGATTGCGTGCTGGAAAGCAGCTGCTCCGTGCGGCCGCACTGGGACCAGGTGAATGCAGCGATGCGCGGCGCCCTGGCGAATATTCCGCTGACCCAGCTGGCCGAAACCAAGCGAGAAATAGCATGAACGATCAGACCACCCTTCCCGAAGCGGACATCCAGGGCACTGAAATCCAGGATAAGGCGGCGCGCGATGCCGCCAAGAAGCTGGAAACCTACGAATTCGGCTGGTCGTCCGACATTGAGCAGGATTTCGCGCCCAAGGGGCTGACCGAAGACACGGTCCGGTTCATTTCGGCCAAGAAGAACGAGCCGGAATGGATGCTCGATTGGCGGCTGAAGGCGTTTCGTTTGTGGCAGACGATGGAAACGCCTGACTGGGCCAAGCTGAACATTCCGCCGATCGATTATCAGGACGCGTATTATTACGCCGAACCCAAGGCGAAACCGAAACTCGGCAGCCTGGACGAAGTCGATCCGGAAATTCTCCGGGTATATGAAAAACTGGGCATTCCCATTGCGGAGCAGGAAGTGCTCGCCGGGGTCGAAGGCGCGCGCAAGGTTGCGGTCGATGCCGTATTCGACAGTGTATCGGTGGCGACCACTTTCCGCGCCGAACTGGAGCGGGCGGGCGTCATTTTCCGCTCCATCAGTGAAGCGATCCGCGAATATCCCGAACTGGTCCAGAAGTGGCTCGGCAAGGTCGTGCCGATGCGCGACAATTACTTCGCCACGCTCAATTGCGCGGTCTTTTCGGACGGTACGTTTGTGTACATTCCCGAGGGCGTCCGCTGCCCGATGGAACTCAGCACCTATTTCCGGATCAACGCCGAAAACACCGGCCAGTTCGAACGCACGCTAATCATCGCGGAAAAGGGCAGCTACGTGTCCTATCTCGAAGGTTGTACCGCGCCTATGCGCGATGAAAACCAGCTCCACGCCGCAGTGGTGGAACTGGTCGCGATGGACGATGCGGAGATCAAATATTCGACCGTCCAGAACTGGTATCCCGGCGATGCCGAAGGCAAGGGCGGGATCTACAATTTCGTGACCAAACGCGGCCTGTGCCAGGGCGCGCGGTCGAAGATTTCGTGGACGCAGGTGGAAACCGGCAGTGCGGTAACGTGGAAATATCCCAGCTGCGTACTCAACGGCGAAGACAGTGTCGGAGAGTTCTATTCCGTCGCCGTGACCAACAATTACCAGCAGGCTGACACCGGCACCAAGATGATCCACAACGGCAAGGGATCGCGCAGTACGATCATCTCCAAGGGGATCAGTGCGGGCCATTCCAACAACACCTATCGCGGGCTGGTCCGCGTGGGCGCGAATGCCGATAATGTCCGCAATTTCACCCAGTGCGACAGCTTGCTGCTCGGCAGCCTCAGCGGCGCACATACCGTGCCCTATATCGAAGTGAAGAACCCCACTGCCCAGATCGAACACGAGGCGACCACCAGCAAAATCTCGGACGACCAGCTCTTCTATGCGATGCAGCGCGGGCTGGGGGCGGAAGAGGCCGTGGCGCTGATCGTCAACGGCTTTGCCAAAGAAGTGATGAAGCAATTGCCGATGGAGTTTGCCGTCGAGGCCCAGAAGCTTCTCGCCATCAGCCTGGAAGGTTCGGTCGGATGATGCGCCGTTCTACACATGGATCCGCGCGCTATGCCAAGGGGACTTGTGCATGATTGGTCTGGTATTGGCCTCCGTCCTGTTTGCGCAGGAAACGGGTGCCGCAATTGTTGCAGTCAAGCCGGAAGATCCGACCACATGGTCGCTGGAATATCCGGCGCTCATCGAACCCTACATTGCCGACTATTACAATTGTCTCAAATCACGTGAGCTCTTTGTTGGCGACGGAATTACGTTCGAAGTGCAGCACCGCGATGCGATCCCGCAATGCACCAAGGTGGAAGCGCGTTCATTCGCCGCCGCCAATGCTGCACTGGCAAAACGGGGCCGATCCGGAAGCGCTACGCCGCAGGATGTCGCTGGATTTTTCGAAACGATCCGCAAGATCCACATCGCGCGGGGGAAAGACCTCGACGTCCAGCTTGCCATGGGACTGGGCGGCGATCCTTATCAGGCGCAGGGCATGGGTCCGGCAAATGAAGAAACCCAGCGCGTGAAAGTACTCATGCTCGACAGAACCGACCCAGCGGCAGAAGCAGGACAATGACAAAGAAAACCCTATC
>JBFEKH010000229.1:0-2339 GCA_041552775.1 Allopontixanthobacter sp. | reverse complement strand
GACCGCTGCTGAACTGGAAAGAAGCTGACCGCGCGCCGTGGGGCGTCATCATGATGTTCGGCGGCGGATTGGCGTTGGCTGCAGGCATGGGCGCATCGGGGCTGGCGGAATGGCTTGGAAATGCCTTGCTGCCGCTGAGCGCGGTGCCGCTGATCCTGGTTGCACTGGCGCTGGTCGGCATGGTCGTGCTGATCACCGAGTTTGCTAGCAACGTTGCCACCGCCAGCGCGATTATCCCAGTGGTGGCCAGCCTGACGGTGGCAATGGGCGTCGATCCTGTGCTGCTCGCGATGCCCGCCGCGCTCGCCGCCAGCTGGGGCTTCATGCTGCCCGCTGGTACCGGGCCAAACGCAATTGCCTGGTCAACGGGCCGCATCAAGCTGCCGCGAATGGTTGGCGCGGGGCTGGTGCTGGACCTGATCGGGATTGTCCTAATTGTCGCGATTGTCTGGTCGGTTGCTGCGGTGGCCGCCTGATCACACCAGTTGATCAAATTCGTTTCACTTGTTACTAAACGAGTCTCTTTGGCATCCGGTGAAGATGCGTTCCTGCGGAGGTTAGGAACCCTGGTCACCGATACCCGATAGCTCCTGCCTTCCTAGGAGCGCCTGAATAGGAAGCTTCATCGCAATGACCGATGCAACCGATGCTGTCACCACGCCAACTCCGCGCCGCAAACCAAAGCCGGAAATCACCACCATCAATGGCCGCCCGCTGAAACCTTCGACCCTCATGATGGGTCACGGGTATGATCCGGCCCTGTCCGAAGGCTCGCTGAAGGCACCGATTTTCCTTACCAGCACTTTCGCGTTCGAGAACGCTGCGGCGGGCAAGCGCCATTTCGAAGGCATCACCGGCAAGCGCCCCGGCGGCGCTGAGGGCTTGGTCTATTCGCGCTTCAACGGACCGAATCAGGAAATCCTCGAGGACCGGCTGAGCATCTGGGACGGCGCGGAAGACGCGCTGTCATTTTCCAGCGGGATGACTGCGATCACTGTGATGATGCTGGCCTATTGCAATGCCGGCGATGTGATCGTGCATTCCGGACCACTGTATGCCGCGACCGAGGGTTTTGTCGCCAAGGTGCTGTCCAAATTCGGCATCACCTATGTCGATTTTGCCGCCGGTGCGACGCGCGAAGAAATGGACGCGGTGCTGACCAAGGCCAAGACGCAGGCAGCGCAGCATGGCGGCAAGGTCGCGATGATCTATCTAGAGAGCCCGGCCAACCCGACCAACGCGCTGGTCGATGTCGAAGCAATGCATGATGCGCGCAACGCTGCCTTCCCTTCGGATGGCCCGCCAATCGCGATCGACAATACTTTCCTGGGGCCGTTGTGGCAGCGTCCGCTGGATCAGGGCGCGGATATCGTGGTCTATTCGCTGACCAAATATGTCGGTGGCCATTCCGATCTGGTTGCTGGCAGCATTGCCGGGGCGAAGAAGTGGATGGACCCGGTGCGGGCACTGCGCAACACGATGGGCGGCATCTGCGATCCCAACACCGCATGGATGCTGCTCCGGAGCCTCGAAACCGTGGAACTGCGGATGCAGCGTGCGGGCGAAAACGCTGCGAAGGTTTGCGCTTTCCTGCGCGATCATCCCAAGGTCGAAGGCCTCGGCTATCTCGGCTTCATCAGCGATCCGCGCCAGCAGGATATCTACAACCGTCACTGCCTGGGCGCTGGCAGCACGTTCAGCCTGTTCATCAAGGGGGGGGAGGCAGAGGCGTTCCGCTTCCTCGACAGCATGACCATCGCAAAACTGGCGGTCAGCCTCGGCGGAACCGAAACCCTTGCCAGTCTGCCCGCCGCGATGACGCATTTGTCGGTGCCGGACGAGCGCAAGGCCCAGCTCGGCATCACCGACAATCTTGTGCGCATTTCTATCGGGATCGAAGACCCGGACGATCTGATCGCTGACTTCGAACAGGCACTGGCGAAGGTCTAAAATAGGCGCGGTCAGTGGACACGCCTTGCCCGGGCTCCGCTGACCGCATGCCTATGATAACTACATTCACTATCTGTTTGCCTCCCGCATCGCGCCATGCTTCAGCGGTCTCCGAGAAATTTCCATGCCCGAAAGCGGTCAAAAATGACGAACGACACCATTGAGAAGGGTTTCTTGTTTGCGGGTTTGAGCAACATCCTGGGAGTATTGATATGTTCCAGGGCGTTTACCAATGATGCGATGATGAATACCCAGCCTGATATCATGGGCTATTTCGGGTTAATCGCAATAATGCTATGGGGCCTGGCCTACATCTCAGTCAGCAAAACCTACAACCGGGTAAGATTACTGGTAGGTGTTTTTGTAATTGAAAAGCTTGCTTACGTGAT
>JBFEKH010000228.1:0-2358 GCA_041552775.1 Allopontixanthobacter sp. | reverse complement strand
CCTATACAGCGCGGGGGAGCGGGATTCGTTCCAAAATTGAGTCAAAAGAACGGCTTGCGATCAGCGCATCATCAGCCAGATCACCGCAGCAACGCCGATCACGATCCGGTACCATGCGAACGGCGCAAAGCCGTGTCGGCTGACATAGGCGACAAACAGCCGGATGACCGCCAGAGCCACTACGAAGCTGACTACAAAGCCGACCGCGATTTCCCACCAGCCCACAGAGGTAGTTCCTGCCATCAGCTGATCGCCCTTGGTGGCGAGTTCGAGCGTTGAGGCACCGATCATCGTCGGGATCGCCAGAAAGAAGGAAAATTCCGCCGCGGTCTTGCGGCCGACGCCCATCGCCAGTGCGCCCATGATCGTCGCACCGGACCGGCTGACACCGGGCACCATCGCCAGGCATTGGGCGAAGCCCACGCCCAGGACCTGCTTGATCGGCAAGTCGGCCACGCTGCCGTTCTCGCCTGGCTTGGCGACTTTTTCGATCCCGAGAATGGCAATGCCGCCGATGATCAGCGCCCATGCCACCACTGATGGGCTTCCCAGCATGATGTCGATATAATCCTTCAGTGCCAACCCAAGTATGGCGGACGGCAGGAACGCAAGCAGGATGTTGCGGGCGAACCGCAGCCCTTCGGATTCCAGCCGCAGCACGCCCATTCCGGCCTTCCAAAAGGTGCCCCAATATTGCACCACCACCGCCAGGATCGCGCCCAATTGAATAACGACGTTGAACATCGCCCATTCATTGGCGTCATAACCGAACAGTTCGGAGGCGAGGATGAGATGACCGGTCGAGGATACCGGAATGAATTCGGTCAGCCCCTCGACAATGCCGAGCAAGATTGCAGTGAGTGTCAGGTCCATGGGCGCTGCTCATGGCGCAGCGAGCGATCAAGTCAAATGCAAAAACGAAAAAGCGCCCCTTCCCGGCAGGAAAGAGGCGCTTTTTGCAGATTGGAAGTCTTGCCTTACCAGATCGAAATCCGTTCTTCCGGGGGCAGATACAGCGCATCGTCCGGCGTGACATTGAAGGCCTTGTACCAGACATCCATGTTACGCACGACGCCGTTCACGCGGAATTCCTCCGGGCTATGCGGGTCGGTCCGCAGGCGCTGGCGGGCGTTGTCTTCGCGCTGCGCCGAACGCCAGACCTGCGCCCATGCCAAGAAGAAGCGCTGATCGCCGGTCAGCCCGTCGATCACCTTGTCCTCCTTGCCATTGAGCGACAACTTATAGGCGCGGTAGGCCAGGCTGAGCCCGCCCAGATCGCCGATATTCTCGCCCAGCGTGAGCCGTCCGTTGACGCAGGTTGTCCCGTCATCCAGCGGGCAGAAGGTGTTATATTGCGCCACCAGTGCATCGGTACGTTCGGTGAAGGCCGCCAGATCGCTTGGCTCCCACCAATTGCGTAGCAGGCCAGTGCCATCGGATTTGGAACCCTGATCATCAAAACCATGGCCCATTTCATGGCCGATCACGCCCCCGATTCCGCCATAATTGACCGCCGCATCGGCAGTGATGCCGAAAAATGGCTGCTGCAGGATGGCGGCAGGAAAGACAATCTCGTTCTTGGTCGGGTTGTAATAGGCATTTACCGTCTGCGGCAGCATGCCCCATTCAGTGCGGTCGATCGGGCCTCCCAGTTTTGAGAGATTGTCCTGCAATTGCCATTTGGCCGCCGCCATACGGTTGGCGATGGGATCACCAGCGACAATGGTCAGGTCGTCATAGGTTTCCAGATTGTCTCGGTAACCGATCTTGGGATCGAACGCTGCCAGCTTGGCCTTGGCCTCGACCTTGGTTGCCGGACCCATCCAGTCCAGTTCCTCGATCCTTTCGCCCATGGCGACGCGAAGGTTCTTCACCAGCGCATCCATCGCAGCCTTGTTTTCGGACGGGAAATTCCGCTCGACATAGCTCTTGCCGAGCACTTCACCGAGCTGGTCTTCTACCTCTGCGATGGCCCGTTTCCAGCGTGGGCGCTGTTCGGGCGTGCCTTGCAAAGTCTTGCCGAAAAATTCGAAATTCGCCTCGTCGAAGCGGTTCGGCATGACGGAGGAATTGCCCGACAGCAGGCGCGCGACAGTCCATGCCTGCAATGTCGCCACGTCATAATCGCCCAGCAATTCAAGCATGCCAGGCGTGCCCTTGCCGATCTTGGCGACGTCATCGGGCGTGAGGCCCAGTTCGGCTATTTCTTGTTCGGTTGGCTGCATCTGCGGGACGACGAATTTTGTCGCCGCGCCGAGCCCGGATTCCTCGATCATGGACTGGATGGGGAATTTGCCCGACATCGCGACCAGTTCCGCAGGGGTCACGGCGTTATAGGTCAGGTCGCGATTGCGGCTG
>JBFEKH010000227.1:0-2374 GCA_041552775.1 Allopontixanthobacter sp. | reverse complement strand
GTGCCGGAACGCAAGGCGCAGTTCCCGGAATATGCCCATCTGATCGATGCCTATGCCGCACGGTTCCTGGAAACCATTCCCGGGCCTGTTCAAGGCACTGCGCAATTGATCCAGGCGCTCGGTATTGCGGGGGTGCCGCTGTTTGCGATCACCAATTTCGGGGCGGAGTTCTGGGAGATGTTCCTGCCCACCTGCGCGGAACTTTCCTACATGCAGGACATCGTAGTATCGGGCCGCGAATGCTTGGCCAAGCCTGATCCGGCGATCTTCCGGTTGGCTGCCAATCGCTTCGGTTACTCACCGCAGGAGATGCTGTTCATCGACGATAACGCCGCCAATATCACGGTAGCCCGGCAGGAAGGGTGGCAGGTTCACCATTTTTCCGATGCTGCGCGCCTTGCCGCCGATCTTCGCGGGCGCGGCCTGATCACATGATCGGGCTATAAAAAAGGCCCCCGGCAGTTATGCCGGAGGCCAAAGATTGTCCCGTTCACCAGGAGGATGGGGTCGGGGCGGACGGGACAGGTAACTACTTGCCGTTGCAGCTGGCGAGATCTTCAGCTTCGAGCGCCTTGTCACCGGCGGTGAAGCTGGTGACTTCGCCCAGTTCGCGCACGACGCGCTTGCACATCGTTACCGGGCGGGAGGAAGCTTTCGCGGCGATGCACGATGTTTCAGCGCATTGCCAAACGATGCCGCCGATGATGCTGCGTGGCTCTGCAGCCGGTGCTGTGAGTTCGGCAGAGTAATAAGGGGTCATGGCGCGGGCTTCGACATTCGCCGGGCTGACGGCGGCACCGAAGGTCAGGCCGGTCCAGACCAGGGCAAGGCCGATCGCGCCGAGCGAGGTGGATTTGGGGAGGGAGAGGGTCATCTTCGCATATCCTTTTCAGACTATTCTTGTGGCGTGTTGTCCAACTGGTTCAGTCGCAATTCACAACCAGTTGCGAATCACTACCTAACTAACTAACTAGATTGCTAGTTGCAACTAAAAACTTAGTTTCGGTTTTGTGACACGGGCAAAACGCGCTAACGCTACGGCGAGAGGGTTTTACATGGGTGAATTACGCGAACCATTGAAGGAACTGACAGCCTGTGGGCTGCCGGAAGCGCTGGAAACCATGGGGGAGCGGTGGTCCTTCATGATCCTGCGGGCTGCATTCAATGGTCTACATCATTTCGAAGAATTCCTGGGTGAGCTCGGGATTGCGCGGAATATCCTGTCGAATCGGCTCGCTAAACTTGTCGACCACGGCATTTTGAACCGTGAACCCTGTCCTGACGATCGCCGGCGGATCGAATACCGCCTGACGGAAAAGGGTCTCGACCTTCTGCCGGCGATGCTTGCTTTGCGCCAGTTTGGCCAGAAATACGGGACCGAGATCGAGGAAAGTCCGGTGCTGGTCGATGCGCGGGATCGCCTGCCGATTGGTCCGGTATCGATCCTGGCGCATGACGGGCGGATCCTGACCTATATGGATTTGCACCTGCAGGCGCGGGACAAGGTTGGCATCCGCGAAGATGGCTCGCGTGCCGAACTCTCGCGTGATGCCTGCGCCCCAGGCAGCTTCGCGCGGGTTCAGCAAGATCCGGCCAAACCGGCCAAGATCGCCGCCAACGGATAGGCTGCGCTCCAGCCTATCAGCGAAGCACGGTGTAATCGATCCTGATGCGCACCCATTCGCCGACTTTCGACCGCCCGCCAACGCGTGGAGGCCGTACGCGAAACTGCCATGCCGCCGCCAGAACGGCGCGGCCAATTTGTGATCCTCTCGGCGCTTCGCCTTCCAACACACAATTTTCGACTCTGAAATCCGGAACTGTCTGACAGTTGATCAGAGCCCAACCGGGTCCGCTCGCGGTCGACAGGTAGCCACGCAATTCATCGGGATAGGGTTCGCGGTACCATGATGCTGCATACAGCGGTTCGCCCTTAGGACCGCTGCCGCCAACGCGCTCGCTATCGCCGGGAAATCCGCGGTCGGGCGGCCCCATTGGCCCGGCCTTCGCGGGTGCCGGCGGCCCCGCTTTCTTACCGCTGATGTCGGCGCGGGCCATCTGGTCGCGGGACAGCGGAATAAGGGCCGGCGGCTTGGGAACCGGCCTTACCTCGGCAGGTGGCGGTTCCGCAGGCGGAACGGGTGCCTCCGCTAGCACCGGCTGTTGCAGCGCGGCGGGTTTGGCCTTCGCAAATTCGGGCTCATCGGTTTCAGTGGGGCTGGGATTTTCCTGCTCATCGGGGCGGGCATCGAAACTGACCATTGCGGCGGGGACAGGTTCCTCTCGCATGGCGCCGCTGCCAAGGGTCAGAAGCGCCAGGATCAGCAGCGCTTCCAGCACCAGCGCCATCGTGATCCCAATGCCTCGGCGCCTG
>JBFEKH010000226.1:0-2398 GCA_041552775.1 Allopontixanthobacter sp. | reverse complement strand
TGGCCACCATCGCGCAGGCCGTCGATGCGACCTATGGTAACGATCCATCACTGCGCCGCCTGCGCCATTTCAAGGAATTACTGTCGGGTGCACGCCGCCCGCAGCCGGGCGATCTGTCGGACCGGCTGTCTGCATGGATCATGGACGGCGAGAACAACTGGCTGTTCGATAATGCGCAGGATCAGCTCGATCTGACCAACCGTGTACTCGGTTTCGACATGACCGCGCTGCTCGAAAATCCCAAACTGCGCACGCCAACCATGATGTATCTGTTCCACCGGATCGAGGAACGGCTGGACGGTCATCCGACCATGATCCTGATCGACGAAGGCTGGAAGGCGCTGGATGACGAGGTGTTCGCCGCGCGCATTCGCGATTGGCTCAAGACCTTGCGGAAACGCAATGCGCTGGTCGGTTTCGCCACGCAAAGTGCGCGCGATGCGCTGGAAAGCCGCATTTCTACCGCGCTGGTCGAACAGACCGCGACAATGATCTTCATGCCCAATTCGCGCGCCCGGCCGGAAGACTATTGCGATGGTTTCGGCCTGACCGATCACGAACTGGCGCTGATCCGTAGCCTGCCCGCGCACAGCCGCTGTTTCCTGGTGCGCCAGCCCGATGCCTCTGTTGTGGTGCGGCTGGATATGTCGAACGCGCCCGAAGTGCTGACCATCTTGTCAGGCCGCGAAAGTTCTGTCCGGCGGCTTGACCTGTTGCGTGCTGCGGTGGGCGATAATCCGGCGGATTGGTATCCTGCGCTCACCGGCCATGCCTGGCCCGGTCAGAGCGTGAGCGAAGCAGATATTGATCTGCCAACCTCCGGAAATGCTTCGTCCGACACCGGCGAATTGCCGATGCAGCAGGCCGCCGAGTGAGCGTAAACTGCCAGGATGCCGCAAATGCAGTTGGCAATGGCGTAGCCGCCGCGCTGCAGGGTGTGGACTGTGTCGCTGCGGAAATGACCGGCGAGGCGTTCGGGCGACTGTTCGCACCTGGCGGCGCGCTGGGTCCTGCGCTGTCGATCCTGCTGGCACTGTTTATTGCTTTGTTCGCGATTGGTCTGTTCCTTGGCCGGACCAATCTCAGCGTCCGCTCGCTTGTGCCCCGGATGATCACGCTGGGCCTCGTGCTCACCTTCGCGACCAGCTGGATCGCCTATCAGGCGGTGGTGTGGAATCTGGCGATCGCGGCTCCGGACTATCTCGCCTCGACGCTAACCGGCGATGCGGGGTCGGCCACCACCACTTTTGCCAACAAGATTGATGTCGTTTTCACCGCGATTGAGGAAGCGACCAGGACACAGGCTGGCGGGCAGGGCGGGCAGAACCCTGACGTTTCCGCCTTTTCCCCCGAAGGAATGCTGTGGCTCGGCGCGATGTTGCTGCTGCTCGGCACGGTCGGCGTGCTGGTGACCGCGCGGATCGGGCTCGCAGTGCTTGTCGCCCTCGGGCCGATATTCGTGGTCATGGCGCTGTTCAACGGCACCAGAGGTTTGTTTACAGGCTGGCTCAAGGGCGTGGTGATGCTGGCCCTGACACCGCTGTTTGCCGTGCTTGGCGGCAGCGTGATGCTGGAATTGGCCGTGCCGGTCCTGTCATCGCTGGCGATGTCACCGGGCGAGGTTCCGGCCCGGCCTGCCATGGCTTTCTTCATGATCGGCGCGGTCCATGTCGCGCTGATGTTCATGGTGCTTAAGGTCTCGGCCACCATGGTTTCCGGCTGGCGCGTGTTTGGACTGGTGCAGGACAACGCTGCCGATGGTCCGACCCAGACCGTATACACCATTCCGCAAACGGGCGGTGCAGCCCCCTTGGCGCAGGCAGCGACCAGCGGGGCCGCAGTTTCTGCATCGCGGCAAATCCCTATTTCGGCAGTGACGACCAGCGCCCCGGCCAATGATCACGGCACCGGGCTAGCCCCTGCCGCGTCGCGCGAAACGCGTATTATCAACAATTCGGGCGGTTCCAGTCAGGTTCAGCCCTTTACTGCCAATCCATCGCGCACACGCGGAATTGGCAACCGGTTCAAATCTCCCGGCGCCAAATCCGCTGGCGACAAGGCCGGAAGCAATCCCATGACGGAGAAATTCAAATGACCCGCGCGCTGAGCCCTGCGATCACCCTGCAAATTGCATTGGCCGCCGCCCTGCTTTCTGCGCCTGCCGCTGCGCAGGACGCAAGGTTGGTGGAACGCATGTACGATCCCGCCGAGGTTGTGCGGATCGATGGCCGGACGAAGGTCCAAGCCACCGTCGCATTTGCCGATGACGAGCGCATCGAAAACGTCGCGATCGGCGATTCCGAGGCTTGGCAGGTGACCCCGAACAAGCGGGCGAATTTGCTGTTCATCAAGCCGCTATCGCCCACTGCCCGCACCAATATGACCGTGGTGACCAACC
>JBFEKH010000225.1:0-2405 GCA_041552775.1 Allopontixanthobacter sp. | reverse complement strand
GGATTGGATGATATTGCGGCGTTCATGCAATCGGGGCTGACCGCGCTGTTGGCAGTGAATGCTGCTGGCCGAAGTCCTGCGGCAGCGGCCTCTGCACTGTGGGCTGAGTTCGTACAATCCCGAAATGCCCTGCTCGAATCGGTCCTCCGCCAGTAACCACCCGATGAGTTCGCTGCGAATCGGCTTGACCAAGTTCTTGCTATGTTCCAGATTGAGGCATGACTATCCACGTTCCCACACGCGATTCTGCGTCCCTCGACCGGCCGCCCGAAGCTGGCCTTTGCATTGATGCGGGGGCTGTTGCTCGCGGTATCTGCCGACTGTTTGCCCGCAATGATATCTGGTGCCTTACGGAAATGCCGCTGCGAAATGGGCGGCGCGCCGATTTGATGGGGATCGATGCCAAGGGACGCGTGGTGATCGTGGAGATAAAGGTCAGCCGGGCGGATTTGCTGGGCGACGGGAAATGGACTGATTATCTCGACCATTGCGACCGATTCTATTGGGGTCTGCCGCCGGGGTTGGACCGCAGTCCGCTGGAAGGGTCGGATTTCCTGCCTGACAGCTGCGGCGTGATCGTGGCCGATGCCTATGATGCCGAAATTCTTCGTCCCGCGCCGTCCCGCGCGCTGGCTGCCGCCCGCCGCAAGGTCGAGGTTGAGCGGCTGGCCCGCACGGCGCTGCGGCGCCAGTTGGTCGGGATCGATCCCGATTGCGCGCCCTGGGGCCAAACAGGCTGAGCCAGGCAGCGCGCCAGAAAGCCCGATTCGAATCTGAAGCGGAATATCGCTGTATCGCTTGGCCACGTTGCGCCATAGTAGCGCCATGGCCGCAGCAATTTTCTTGTCAGCCCTCGCAATGACGCTGATCGTGGCGGTACGGTATGTCTTCACCAGCGGGGTTTTTGCCTGGGCAACCCAGCGGGTAAGGCCGGGGCATTACGCCGGGCTGGGCCGACAAATTCGCACCGAAATTCGCTGGTCATTGATCTCTGCCGCCATTTACGGGGTCCCGGCGGGGATTGTCGCCTGGGGCTGGCAGGAACGCGGGTGGACCTTGATCTACACCCAATGGCAGCAATTTCCGCTGTGGTATCTACCGCTCAGCCTAGTCGCTTATCTGTTCGCCCATGATACATGGTTTTACTGGACCCACCGCTGGATGCATCGCCCGCGCATTTTCCGCGCTGCGCATGCAGTACACCATGCCAGCCGTCCGCCCACCGCCTGGGCCGCCATGAGCTTCCACCCTCTGGAGGCTGTGACCGGCGCATTCGTAATTCCGTTGTTGGTATTTGTTATCCCGATCCACATCGCGATGTTGGGCATGGTGCTCGCCATCATGACCATCATGGGGGTGACCAATCACATGGGCTGGGAGATGTTTCCCCGGAAATTCGTTCATTCTACATTGGGAAACTGGCTGATAACCGCCAGTCATCATCAGCGTCATCACGAGCAATATACATGCAATTACGGACTATATTTTCGCTTCTGGGACAAATTATGCGGAACCGACCGAGGCCTGTCGAACGCTTTTCCCGGGCCGGAACAATGACCATTGCCGGTGAAGGCCACACTGCCGGAACGCCTGCATCGCGCCGAGCACTGGCATTATGCCTGATCGGTAGCGCTGCCTTGTTCGGCGGCGCGGTGGCCGCAACTCCGCCTGCCGGGCCGGCCAGCAATATCACTGTAAAAGTGACCAATCTGCGCTCCGCCGAAGGGGTCGTGCGCGCCTGTATCACCGCCCGGTCCAAGGGATTCCCGAAATGCGATGCCGATGATGCCGGCAGTATCAATGTGGTGATGCCTGCAGCCGAGAACGTTACCCTCAGCTTCAAGAATATTGCCCCGGGCCGCTATGCGATCGCGCTGCTGCATGACGAGAATAACAACGGCAAGGCAGACCGCGCCTTGATGATGATGCCCACGGAAGGATTCGGATTCTCACGCGATGCCAAGGTGCGTATGGGACCGCCGAAATTCGACGATGCCGCCTTTGATGTCTCCGGCATCCCGATCGCCCAAACCATCAAGATGCGCTATATGTTCTGACAATATTCCGGTGCCGCCACGCCGCACCGGTCCTGTCTGACGTCAATCCTGCATCGATCCACGCCCAGAAATCCCTCGCCAGCCGCCACCACATACTTTGTGGCGCAACTTAACGCTATGTTTACCATGTCGCGCCAGAAGGTACCTAACACGTCATTTCAGTGACACCGGTTAAGGGGGCTTTCACAGCCATGGATACGCTTCGCGGCAATTTTGGGACAGATGATCTTGATCAGGGCAAATTCGAGGATTCTCTCGACGATGGCCTGCGCGATTGGGATATCGGAGAAGACGGCGCGGATGAAGATAGCGTCAGCGAACCGCCTCCGGCAGCCATCGGCACGGACG
>JBFEKH010000224.1:0-2407 GCA_041552775.1 Allopontixanthobacter sp. | reverse complement strand
TCATCTCCCGAGGTTGCACTGGAATTCGATCCCCGACTTGCCCCTGCCGGGACCGCCAATCTGGAACTTGATTACGATCCCGCCACTGCCAGCTGGCACGGTTCCGCCATGGTTACGCCCAATCGGCGGGGCACGGCGGATGTGACCAAGTCATGGCTGCGCTGGGCAGGTCCGCTCGGGCTAGGCGCGCGGCAGGTCCAACGCGACGTCGATGCCACGATCCGGATATGGCCCGATCTCGCTCCGGTCCGCTCCCCCGAATTGCAGAATTACCTGCGCGACGCCCAATTAGGTCTGATTGCCCGGCGCATCCGCGGCGAAGGCACCCAGTTCGAATCGCTCAGCGAATACGAACCCGGAATGGATCGTCGCCGGATCGACTGGAAGGCCAGTGCGCGCCACACGCGGCTGTATGCCCGCGAGAATGAAAGCGAGCGCAACAACCAGATCGTGTTCGCCTTCGATTGCGGACAGGCAATGTGCGAGCCGGTTGACGGCTTACCCCGGATCGACCGGGCGGTCACCGCCGCGCTGACGGCGTCCTATGTCGCGCTGAAGGGGGGCGACCGGGTGGCCCTCTTCGGCTTTGCCCAGCGGCCCGAAGTGTTCACACCCTTCGTGGCCGATAGCCGTGCCTTCGCCCAATTGCAGAGCGCTGCGGCCAGCCTGGATTACCATGCGGAAGAACCCAATTTCACATTTGCCATGGCAACCTTGACGGAGCGGCTCAAACGCCGGTCGCTGGTGATCCTGTTTTCCGATTTCACCGATCCCACGGCGGCGGAAATGATGATCGAAAGCGTCGGCAGGCTGGTGAAGAAACATCTGGTGCTGTTCGTGACGATCGAGGATTCCGAAATCGCCACGCTGACCAATGCAGATCCCGGCACCCTGAACGATCTGGCGATGGCAGTCAGCGCCGACACCCTGGCGCGGCAACGGGCGCTGGTGCTGCAGCGCCTGCGGCAAATGGGAGTCGATATAATCGAGGCCCCATGGGACCGGATCGGCTACCGCTTGATCGACGCCTATCTCGACATCAAGCGCGAAGGGGCAATCGGGTGAAGGCACCGGCAATCAGGAACTGGTTCGCCAAGTCGGCACCGGACGCACCGCCCGCAATCGAGGCGGCGGCCCTGCGGTCCGATCGATTCCGGCTGGAACGCGAAGGCGACTGGATGCGGCTGGAAGGCATCCTGAAACGAATGGAAAGCGGCCGGCTGCGCGGTTTGTCGGACGAGGACGTTCTGACTCTGCCGGTATTGTACCGCACGGCAGCCTCCAGCCTGGTGGTCGCGCGCGAAACATCGCTCGATAATGCCACGCTCGCCTATCTGGAATCCCTGGTGCAGCGCGCGTGGTTTCAGGTTTACGGGCCGCGGCAGGGCTTCTTGGGCTGGCTGCGCGGATTTTTTGGCGGCGGCCTCAGCCGCTCGGTGCGCGAAATCTGGCTCGATATCTGCATCGCGCTCGCAGCCATGATCGCCGGCACGCTGACCGGCTGGTTGCTCGTGTCACGCGACCAGGAATGGTATTATGCGCTGGTCCCCACCCAGTTCCTCGACGCAAGGGTTCCCGGTGCCAGCCGCGAGGCATTGCTGCAGACACTGGCGGTCGAGGAAAGTGCGGCGGGCCTGAGCACCTTTGCCGCATCGCTGTTCAGCAATAACGCCGGGGTATGCATCCTGTCTTTCGCGCTGGGTTTTGCATTTGGCGTCCCCTCCCTGATGCTGTTGGTGCACAACATGGCCGTGCTGGGCGCGATGTGGTGGCTGTATTCCGATGCCGGTCTGAGCTGGGAATTTGCCGCCTGGCTGAGCGTGCACGGCACGACCGAAATCTTCGCGATCCTGCTGGCCGGTGCTGCGGGTATCCACATCGGGCGGGCGATGGCGTTTCCCGGCACAAGGTCGATCATGACAGCGGCGGCGCAAAGCGGACGCCGCGCCGCGCAGGTCATGTCGGGCGTGATATTCATGTTGATCCTGGCAGCGGTGCTGGAGGCATTCCCGCGCCAATTGCTCGGCACCAGTGAACGCTTCGTGATCGGCATGGCCATGCTCGCCCTGTGGCTGGGCTATTTCTTCGCCTTCCGCCGCCAACCTGTCAGCAGTGAGCCGGCATGAGCAGGGCCGGATCTACGCCCTATCAAGCAGCCACGGACAAGCGCCGCCGGATCGTGGTGACGCCGGAAGGCATCGCCCTGCCGTTCGTGGTCGGCGCCCGCTCCGCGCGAGCCGGGGCGCTGATCATCGATTTCCTGATCATCATCGTCGCGGTGGTGGCGATGACACTGCTACTGGGTTGGACATTTGGCGGATTGATCAGCCAGATTGACAGTTCCAATTCGCCGGGCGGCGCAGCCGAATTTCTATTCATTATCTACATCATCTTTCTGTTCCTGGCC
>JBFEKH010000223.1:0-2413 GCA_041552775.1 Allopontixanthobacter sp. | reverse complement strand
CGCACCAACAGCCAATCGGAATGGCCCTGTTCGGCATGACTGTGGTTCTTGGCCCCGTGATGGGGCCATTGATCGGCGGCTGGCTGACCGAGAACCTGAGCTGGCACTATGCCTTTTTCGTCAATGTGCCAGTCTGCGCAACCCTGCTGCTCCTGCTGTTTATCGGGCTGCCTCACGAGAAGCCCAAGTGGGAATATCTCACGGACGCCGATTGGGCTGGCATTCTCGGGCTGATCCTCGGACTGGGCGGTCTGACTGTTGTACTCGAGGAAGGGCACCATGAGGAATGGTTCGAGTCCTCACTCATTCGCTGGCTAACGGTGGTGACCATTATCGGCTTTGCCTGTTTGATTTACGGACAAGTGAAAGCAAGCAAGCCGGTCTTGAAACTTCGGCTTCTGCTCAATCGACAGTTCGCCAGCGTCGCGATCATGGCGCTCGCCCTGGGCATGGTGATGTATGGTTCGACCTATGTCATTCCGCAGTTTCTGGCGATCATCTCTGACTTTAATGCTTTTCAGACGGGACTGGTCATCTTCTGGATGGGTGTCCCGGCCTTTCTCCTGATGCCGGTTCTGCCCCTGATGATCCGCAAGGTGGACATCCGCATTGCCGTCGGCACCGGAATGCTGCTGATGGCGATCAGCTGCTTTGTCAGCACGAGTCTGACTGCCGAATCCGGCGGCGCTGTCTTCACTGAAAGTCAGCTTATCCGCGGGGCCGGAATGATACTTGCGATGATGTTCCTGAATCAGGCAACGGTTGCGTCGGTGGCCAAGGAAGACGCGGGCGATGCCTCGGGCATTTTCAACGCGGCCCGCAATCTTGGCGGATCATTCGCCCTTTCGGCCCTCGCTTCGTTCCAGGACCAGCGAATTTGGCACCATACGAGGCGCATGGAAGAAACGCTGAATGCGAACAGCGTTTCGCTGCAGACCTATCTCGACGGACTGGCGCGAAGCCTGGGCGATATGGAACGAGCGATGGCGGCACTCGGCGGCACTCTCCAGCGCGAAGCGTTCATCATGACCTACAATGACGTCTTTCTGGTGATGGGACTTCTCACACTCGCGACGGTCCCGCTTGCCCTGTTCCTCAAGCCGCTCCCGAAAAATGTCTCCCTTTCGATGCACTGAGCCCGAGATTATGCGCCACTTGCTACCTCCGCTTGTCACTTTCGCCTTGCTAGCTGGATGCACGGCAGGGCCCGATTATGCAGGCCCCCCGGAAGTTGTGTCAGCAGACACGGGCGCTCGCTTTGTGCGCGCTGGCAGCGATGTGAGCGCATCTGATCCGGTTGTCGCTCAATGGTGGCTGCTGCTCGGCGATCCCGAGTTGACGCGGCTGGTGGAGGCTGCGCTGTCCGGCAACCCCTCGCTCGCCGCAGCGCAGGCGCGCATTGCTCAGGCACGGGCATCCATCAGGCAAGACCGTGCGGGTCGAATGCCAACGCTTGGGGCACAGGCCACTACCGTGCAGGGCCGGCTTCCTGGTCTCGACCTTCAAGGCGGGGCGCCCCCCCCGTCAGAGCAAACCAATCCTGACGCAGAAACCGATGACTCGCTCAGCTTTTACAATGTGGGCCTTAACGCGAACTGGGAGCTGGAGTTTGCCGGTGGCTCGCGCAGGCGTATTGAGGCCAGCAATGCCCAAGCTGCTGCAACGGTAGCCAATGCAGAGGACGCAAAGGTCCAGTTGACTGCCCAAGTGGCCAGCACCTACGTCAATTTGCGGGAGGCCCAATTCCGCGCAGAGCAATTTGAGGCGCAGATTTCGTTGCAGGAAGAGATCCTGGCGCTGACATACCAACGCTATCAGCGCGGTGCATTGCCGCTTTTCCCGGTAGGCACCGCGAATGCCGAACTGGAGGTGCTCAAGTCACAACTTGCCGAAGCTGAAGCGGATATCGCAGTCCTGTCTGATGCGCTCGCTATACTGACCGGACAGGTGCCGGGATCAGCTGATGCAGCGCTCACGACTGTGCGCTCCATTCCCATGCCGCCAGAGCAGGTCGCGATTGGCGATCCGGCAAGCCTGGTGGCGCGTCGGCCTGACATAAGGGCGGCCGAACGGTCTCTTGCCGCGTCGACGGCGCGGATCGGGGTGGCCGAGGCGGCGCGGTTCCCGAAATTGTCCTTCACAGGGATCCTGGGCCTCGGCGGATCCTCGTTGGACGACGTTGTCGATGTCGGCGAATTCTCCGCACTCGCGATCCCGCGCCTCCAGTGGAATTTTCTGGATTTCGGCAGGGTAGACGCTGCGATCGACCAAACCGGGGCGGCGCGCAACGAAGCAGTCGCCAATTACCAGCAGACGGTGCTTCTGGCACTGCAAGACGCCGAACGTGCCTTGGCTCGCTTCGGCCAGCAGCGTGTTGCGCTCGCTGCCAGTATGCAAATCAAGAAGCAGGCTG
>JBFEKH010000222.1:0-2414 GCA_041552775.1 Allopontixanthobacter sp. | reverse complement strand
GCGTTGGAATACGGTGAGATGTTTGCAGCTTTCAGCCAACAGCGGAGCGGCTTGAATGCTGGTCGAGCCTGTGCCGATGATACCGACACGCTTGTCCGTCAGATCAAGCGGTTCGCTTGGCCATTGCGTCGTATGGTAGATCTTACCCTCGAATTTCTCCCGGCCCGACCAATCCGGCATATTTGGTGCAGAAAGGCTACCCGTAGCAGCAACAACGTATTTGCAGATCACATGGTCGCCGGTTGCCGTATGGACGTGCCAACGATTGGTGTTCTGTTCGAAATGAAGAGACTTCACCGCAGTCGACAGGCGGATGTCCTTCCGCAGGTCGAAACGATCGGCGACGTGATTTGCGTAACGCTCCAGATCGGGCTGGGCGGAGAAATATTCCGGCCACTTCCATTCCTGCTGCAGTTCTTCGTCGAAGCCGTAGGAATACTCGACGCTCTTGATGTCGACGCGGGCCCCGGGATAGCGATTCCAAAACCAGGTGCCGCCAACGCCGTCGCCCGCCTCGAAACACACCACACTGTATTTCTCGCGCAGTTTATGAACCGCGTAAAGCCCCGAAAATCCGGCTCCGATGATGACGATATCGATATGGTCTGGACGCTTTGCCATTCTATACTCCATCGCCATCAACTAGGCCGAAAACTGTCGGCGGCCTTCGCGCCAGGATCATTTCCGTCCGGTCACGCAGCCCGGTGTCGAGCATTTCAGGCTGCGGGACGATCCAGTACTCCCCGCGCTCGATTGCCCCGAACACCAGGGGAGCGAATTCAGCCGGTGTCATGCCGTTTTCGTCATTCATTCCGCGCAGCATATTCATGAATTCGGCGGTCTGGGGCGGTGAAGCCTCGTCCATGATGGCACTTTTCACCGGGCCGGGCGCCAGCAGCGATACCTGCACTTTGCTGCCCAGCGAAGACAACTCGCCCGCCATTGCTTCGGTAATGGCAACGATAGCAAATTTTGTCGCGGAATAGGGGGCCATGAAGGGGGAGGTCAGGAAGCCGCCGAGCGAGGATGTGTTGATGATCCGCGCTTTCCGGTCAGCCGCAATCAGCCGCGGTACAAATGCACGGATGACATTCATCACGCCTCCGATGTTGATATCCAGTGATCGTTGCCAGGTTGCGCTATCGATTTCCCAGGTCAAGCCGCTGGAAAGCACGCCGGCGTTGTTGAACAAAAGGTCAATTTCGCCAAACCGCTGGAAAGCAGCGTCGGCCAGCGACTGGACAGCTGTTTCGTCCCGTACATCGGTCGGAACGGGAATGGCTTCGGTTGGAAGGCTGTCTGACACCTTTTTCAGTGCCGCCTCATCCCAATCGGCCAATACCAACTTCATCCCTAATGATGCAGCGTGGCGTGCCAATCCCGCCCCGATACCGCTAGCAGCGCCTGTGATGACTGCGACGGTCATGCCGCGTCCCCATTGATCGCATTGGCCCCATTTTCGCCAAGCACCCGAGAATCAAGGCGAATTTCACGGCGAGCCATAGCTTCCCACAGGAAGGGAAAGCCCAGATCGTCCGACATTTGCGCCACGCGCAGGGTTTCATGGTCGGTCATCGGATGTCCGTCACCGAGCGCCTCGACCTGCCAGGCCAAGCGGCAGCGATGTTCCAGCGTAATGGCGCGCAAATGTGCCTGACGGATATCCTTACCGACGACGAACACCCCGTGGTTTTTCAGGATCGCCCATTTTTCATCGCCCAGTGCTGCGGCGGCAGCCTCCGCTTCGGAAGCCCCGTCGACGGTTCCGGCATATTCATCATAGAAAATGGGGTCGCCTTCCACTTGGCCCGATGTCTGGTCATAAACAGGTGGCACCCGGCCAGAGGCAGACCACACCAAACCCCAGCGTGAATGATTGTGAAGAACTACTTTCAGATCGTGCCGACGGCGGTGAACCGCCAGATGCAGTCCGATAGCGGGGGTGACATTCCATTCACCCTCGATAACCGCACCTTCGCCATCCACACGGATGATGTCGGAAGCCGTGATCTCATCCCATGCCAATTCCCAGGGATTGATCAGATATGTCCCATCCGGCTCTGCAAAGGTGATGTGCCCGGCAATATGATCGTCATATCCTTCCCGATGCAGCGCCCGGCAAAGCAGCGCGAGTTCTTGACGCGAGTTTAATTCCGGCAGCAACGGATAGCGGCCCGGCCGCGGAGCCAGCTTTTCAAGCATGGGGTTGCTTCTCTTTGGAGCGTCCATTGCCATGTTCCTTATGTCAATTCCATTGGGCGGAGGCTGCAGCTGTATCGACCATTTCGACGCCGCGAACCCCGAGAGCATCACGGGCTTCGTCAAGTGTCATCGCGAATATGTCTTCAAACTTCATCATGTAGAGAGGCGCCGATTCACGGCCGACCTTCGCGCCGCGCTCCATCGCATTCTGG
>JBFEKH010000221.1:0-2418 GCA_041552775.1 Allopontixanthobacter sp. | reverse complement strand
GGTGGGTTCAACCGGTCGTCGCAACACTTTAGTCTTTCACATGATGATTGGGCTTTCCCTCTTCCAGTCATGATCGTGCTCGCATGGTCGTGAGGATGTTCGTTTCAGATCATTGCACTCAGTTCAGCTCTTGATGCCGTCAGCTTGGGATTGATCAACAAGAGCCGAAGCAACGTAGCCGGGCGATGTGCCGGACATATTTTCGCGCAAGCGAACCCCGCGACCTCTGCCTGTGCTTGGTACATTATCGCCAATGAGTTCGATACCTTCGTTCTCTAGCGCGCGGATGACTTTGACCAGCGTGTCTACCACGCCGCGCACCTGCCCGCCTGATGCCTCCATCCGCTGAATTGTCGGAAGCGAAAGATCGGCAAGCGCGGCCAATTGCTTCTGGCCAATGCCTAGCAAGGCCCGGGCGGCGCGCATTTGATGTGATGTGATCATTGGAATCCTTGATATTTTATACATCAAATGTAAGCTTTATCATATCACTATTAGGCCGTATAGGATGTTTTCATCGTCTCAGGCAATCACCAACGAATGGAGGCCAATATGATGACCGCTGCGATCATCTTTATCTCTCTCATACTCATGGCTCTCTTCATCGGGATCACCATAGCGGGAGGCAAATCGCATGACCGCGCCAATGAAACGGCGAGGCGCCATGCAAGCGCCTCCGCTGATCGAGCAAGCATCGAGAAGGATCAGAATGATGGCCGGATATGACACTATGGTTGACCGCGCTTATCGGAGGAGAAGCTTCAAGCCGGACGGGCATGAAGAATGTTCGTCGGCTGCCGAAGCGAGGCAAGAATGGCACCTTCCGAAAACCGCATTGCAAGCCATTTGGCGAGGTGCGCGGAATCGTTGCCCAAGCTGCGAGCGAACAAAACTCTTTCCCAAATTTCTAAAGCCCATAGAGCGTTGTAAAATCTGCGATCAGAACTGGGCAGCACAACAAGCAGACGATTTTCCTGCCTATGTCGCTATATTGCTCACTGGTCACATCATGGCCCCGCTCATAATTGCCTTTATCGGACACACAGATCTGCCACTTTGGATGAACACGGCCATCCTTCTGTCGCTAACGATCTTTCTGACAACCTCGCTCCTTCAGCCTGCCAAAGGGGCGATCATTGCTCTTCAATGGTGGATGGGTATGCATGGATTCAAACGGCCGGCCTAATCCAGTTCAGGTCATGTTGCAGACGGTGAGTGTTAAGCTATCGTCCGCTTTGACACCGGCAGAAGACGTCAGGTGTTGGCCGAAAACACGTCGCTATCAGACCGTCCGCTTTTATTTACTTACGAATCAGCCCGAACGGCAGGAACAGGGTGATGGGGTCGTCTAATCGCGTGCTATTTTGCAAGCAGTTTCTGAGCTGACCGTGTTTGGCAGTAAGCGGACGCCCCGCTACCGTTCTGCCGTTCTGGATTGGTCCGCTGCTTCAGCAATCTCTGTGCCGGACGTACTGACCGAGCGACGATACAAGTGCCATGTTGCGTGCCCCAGAACCGGAAGCACGGCGAGAAGCCCCAGGAAAAGGGGGACCATTGCAACAAACAGTGAGACCGCGACAATAACCGCCCAGGTCAGCAAGACGACGGTGTTTGATCGAAACGTTGCTAAGCTCACGATAATCGCAGTGATAAAATCAACTTGGCGATCAACGAGCATCGGCAGGCTGACGACCGTGATCGAAAAAAAGGCCAATGCCATCAGTCCACCCACGAAACCGCCAACCAACAACATCATGATACCCGCCTCGGTGCGTAACAATGAGAGCGATTCTGACCCTATGCCGGATTCCGCCATGAATATCGCAAAAATGCCGTGCGCGAGCATGATCCAGAATCCGAATGCAACAAACATGATAACGCCCATACTCAGAATTTGCCCGTCACCGCGCCCGCGCAATGCCGTAAGGATAAACTGCCATTCCATGGGCAAACCCGCTTCGCGGCGGCGGCTAACTTCATAAAGTCCCACAGCTGCAAAAGGTGCGAGAAGTGGGAATCCAGCCGCAGCCGGGACCAACCACGCAACCTCATCTCGAGTAAAAAGTGCGAAATAGAGAAACATTCCAGCAATCATAAAGATCGCCGCAAAAAACAGCCCGAATGCAGGAAATGCTCTGAAATCAGCCCAACCCGCTGCAAGTGCGTTGCGAAGATCGCTTACCTTGAGATCGCGTACGACAGCTACCGGCAGGATCTGAGCTTGTTCGATCATGCTCATAGCACTCCTTTCGTGTGGAACGATCAGGGGATAATGCAACAAGTCCTCCGGTCCATCAAGTTTTGCCACTTCGCGGCCCAACAACCGAGGCTCACGCTAAAACCAAGCGTTTGTGACAGGCTGCACAGTTACCCTGCTCGCCCTTGGAGACAAGTTGGCATAGTGAGGTCACTGACCGC
>JBFEKH010000220.1:0-2434 GCA_041552775.1 Allopontixanthobacter sp. | reverse complement strand
GCTGACGGCTGGGCTTTCATTGCATGGGCCTATCTGGCCTATTCGCTGCTGAATGCCGGGGCGGCTTGGTTGATCCTGTCACGCGGGATCTGAGGGGCAATTTCCTCTTGCCAATAGGCGCCCAAGTCTGTCAGCCAGCCTCATGAATACGCAAACCACCTTGTTTCACATGAGCGACATTCACTTTGGCGTAGAGAATCCCGCTGCGGTCGAATGGTTCGCCGATGCCGTGCGGCGCGAAATGCCGGCCGCGGTGATCTGCACCGGGGATTTGACCCAGCGGGCAACGCATGCGCAATTTGCCGAGACAACATCGTTCTTCCAGTCGCTGCCGGTTCCGGTGACCCTTGAGCCCGGCAATCATGACATGCCCTATTACAATCTGTGGGAGCGGTTTACCCAGCCATTCGCGCGCTATGGTGCATTGGTTGATGCTATCCACCGACCGCTCGAATTTGACGATCTGGTGCTGGTCCCGCTGACCACAACGGTCCGGATCCAGCCGCGCTTTCCCTGGTCGGACGGGTTTGTGACCCGCAATGCGTTGGCCCGGACCGTGTCCCGCCTCGACGAATTGAAGGACGATCCCCGGTTCAAGCTGGTGACCTGCCACCATCCCCTGGTGCCTGCGCAGGAAGGCCGCAAGAATCCCACCATCGGCGGCAACAATGCATTTGCACAAATTGCTGCAGCGGGCGCGGATGCGGTTCTTTCCGGCCATGTCCATTTGCCGTTTGACCTCACTCGCCAGTCGCAAGGTGTCAAGGTGAGGATGATCGGCGCGGGAACCCTGTCCACCCGGCTGCGCGGGGCAGTCCCGTCTTACAACGTACTCACCTACGATTCGCAGGCTGGACTGCAAGTTGAGCGACGTGACTTTTCAGGCATTTGATCCAGCCGGTGCACAGTCCTTGGGAGCTGCAAAAGGATTGGCCAACGAAAAAGGGCGGCCCGTTGCCGAGCCGCCCCAAATCTGAAATTCCCGGAAAAGCTTAACGCTTCGAGAACTGGAAGCTCTTGCGAGCCTTGGCCTTGCCGTATTTCTTGCGTTCCACAACGCGGCTGTCGCGGGTGAGGAAACCGGCCAATTTCATGGTCGCGCGCAATTTCGGTTCGTACCGGGATAGAGCTTGGGCGATGCCATGCTTTACCGCTCCAGCCTGGCCCGAAAGACCGCCGCCCTTGACGGTGCAGATCACGTCATACTGTTCCATCCGGTCAGCGATGCCGAACGGCTGGTTGATCACCAGACGCAGCGTCGGACGGGCGAAATAGGTTTCCTGATCGCGGCCATTGACGGTGATCTTGCCGCTGCCGGGTTTGATCCACACGCGGGCCTTGGCATCCTTGCGGCGACCAGTTGCATAAGCACGGCCCAGTGCATCGATTTCCTGTTCACGCAGCGGAGTTTCCGGTGCGCTTGGAACGATGGCAGCAGGTACTGCTTCGCCAACAGTTTCGCCTTCGGCTGCAGGAGCCGTAGCTGCAGCAGCAGGCGCGGTGCCGGCGAGGTTTTTCAGGTCGGCGAGGTCGGATACGGTTCCGGCGTCCTTGGTGTTTTCGTCAGCCATTACGATGCAGCCTTATTCTTGCGATTCAGCGAAGCGACATCCATCACTGCAGGCTTCTGCCCGTCATGCGGATGTTCGGTGCCGTTATACAGGTGAAGCGCCTTCATCTGCGCCCGGCCCAATGGCCCGCGCGGAATCATCCGCGTGATCGCCTTTTCCATAACACGCTCGGGGAAGCGGCCTTCCAGCACCTTGGCCGGGGTCGTTTCCTTGATCCCGCCAGGATGACCGGTGTGCTTGTAATAGGTCTTGCCGGTCATCTTGTTGCCGGTGAATTTCACCTTGTCGGCATTGATGATGATGACATGATCACCGCAGTCGACGTGCGGGGTGAAGCTCGGCTTGTGTTTGCCGCGCAACAGATTGGCGACGATAACAGCGAGGCGGCCAACGACCAGACCTTCTGCATCAATCAGATGCCAATTCTTTTCGACCTCGGCCGGCTTAATCGACCGGGTGCTCTTGGTGAGCGCCTTCATGGCAGTGTTTCCGTTCTTGTAAAAATGGTTGGCCCAATCGGGATCGAGCCGGAATATTTCTGCGAATCCCCGATGGAGATCCTCGAAGAAGGCGCGATCTGTTCGTTTACGGCCTCTAAGTCAAGCAAATCCGCGCTTCTTGGTGGAGGTAAAATAGTACCGCCAGAAATCGGCGGCGCAATTTTGCACGCTAGATGCGGGCCGATTTCCACATTTGAGATGAAGTCCGGCTGGAACCGCCGATCGACGATACGATCCGCCGTTCGCAGTGCTCCATCAATTGGCCGGCGGCATCCATCCGGGCATCGAATGTCACTTCCACATTCCCTGACAGGCCATTGGGCAGATCGATATTGCGGTCGACCCGCCAGTGCGGTTGCCGCG
>JBFEKH010000219.1:0-2450 GCA_041552775.1 Allopontixanthobacter sp. | reverse complement strand
GCGCGCGGGGTCAATTGGGCGCTGGCCGTGCTGGCCGGTATCGCGCTGGGTTCGGTGTGGAATTATGCCCTTTCGAGCAAATTCGTCTGGGGTCGGTTCGGCTGAGGGCCTTGGCTAACGCCAGCTATCCAGCCACATCCACTGATTGAAGCTCTGCGGTCCGGCTAGCGGCGCGGCGCTGAGGATCGGGTAGAACCAGCCGAAGATCGCCACACTGCCTGCCAGAACGCCGCCCGCGATCATCCGATTGCCGTGTGTCCACAAGGCATCCAGCGCCAGCGCCAGTCCGGCCAGCAGGAAACAGCTCGGCAGGAAATAATGGTAATAGAACTGGATCGGCTTGTCGGCGACCATCCAGAAGGCGATGCTGGCTGCAAAGAAGATGAACACCGCCAGCGCGTCCCACCGTTTTTGGGCGATCCCGGCCCAGGCACACCACGCCATTGCTGGCAGGCCAAGCAGCATCGTAAGCGGATTGCCAATCAGCAGTACCCCGCGCTGCGCCCCGTCGACGGGCTCGTATAGATACCAGATCGCCCGGATGTTCAGCAGCCAGTCGGGCCAGTTGCTCTGGTAGGGATGCGGCTGGATTACGCTGGATTGCAGCGCCATGATCTCTCGGTGCAGGGCAATGAAGCCGCCCGGCTTCAGCGCGTCCGTGGTAAAGAAAAAGGCGGGCAGGAATGTCAGCCAATAGATCGCCAGCGGCAGGATGCCGAGCCAGAACCCGGCTTCCAGCAGCGTCATGCCAGGCAGCGGCATTCCGCGGCGGCTCATCAGCAAGCGCCTCCGCCCTGCCAAGGCGCGCAGCACAAGGAAAGCGATGCCAGGGATTACCACCAGCGGCACCGCGTTCCATTTCGACGACATCGACAGGCCCAGCGCGATGCCTGCTATCACCAGCCTGCGCCGCCCCGTCTCCGGCTCGCGCATCGCGGCGGCCAGTTGCCACAGGGCAATGGCAAAGAAACACACCATGAAAACGTCCAGCATCGCGATCCGGGCATGGACGAACAGGCTGAACCCGCTTGCCAGGAGCACTCCGAACGCAAGCGTGGCAAAGCGGGAGCAGCTGGCGAACCACATTGCGCGGCAGAATGCGAACAACGCTCCTGCACCGGCCACCACCGAGAATATCCGCCAGCCAAACGGCCCGTCCCCGAACAGCGCAATACCGGCGGCGATGATCTCCTTGCCCAGTAGCGGGTGTTCCCGGTTCAACCATTGGGACTGGTCCAGCAACGCGCGCGCCGCAGGCAGATAATGCACCTCGTCGAAATAGGGCGCGGACGGAATTGTCAGCCGGATCAGCCCGAGCGCCGCAAACAGCAGCGCCAACATTGCCGTGATCACAACGGGATCCTGAGGATGTCTATCGGGATGCTGCGCAATCATCCCCTTCGCCTCTAGGCAGACTGGAGCCACGCGACAAGTGCGTTCCCGGCAAATCCGAGCGGCGGTTCTTTTGGGCGGCGATGCCGATGCAGCGCTTGCCCGCAGATACCTGCCAGACTAAGCACCGCGCACTATGAAAAAGACAACCGGCATGGACCGCAAGGTCACTCGCAACTGGCGCGCTGCAACGCAAGCTGTTCGCGGCGGCACCTGGCGCAGCGAACATGGCGAAACGAGCGAGGCTTTGTTCCTCACCTCCGGCTATACTTACGACAATGCCGCCACCGTGGCTGCGCGGTTTGCGGGCGAAGATCCGGGGATGACCTATTCCCGGCTGCAGAACCCGACTGTGGCGATGCTGGAGGAACGCATTTCGCTGATGGAAGGCGCAGAGGCGTGCCGGACGCAGGCGAGCGGGATGGCGGCGATGACTGCGGCACTGCTATGCCAATTGTCCGCCGGCGATCACTGCGTTGCGGCGCGGGCGGCGTTCGGGTCCTGCCGCTGGCTGGTGGATCATCTGCTGCCGCGCTTTGGGATCGAAACCACCGTGATCGACAGCGCGGACGATGCCGCCTGGGAAGCAGCGATCCGGCCCAATACCAAGGTATTCTTCTTCGAAAGCCCAGCCAATCCGACCCTAGACATCGTCGATATTGCGAAGGTCTGCGCGATTGCAAAATCGTACGGGATCACCAGCGTGGTGGACAATGCCTTCTGCAGCCCGGTGCTGCAGCGGCCGATGGAATTCGGCGCCGATGTGGTTGCCTATTCCGCTACCAAGCTGATGGACGGGCAGGGCCGCGTGCTGGCCGGGGCGGTCTGCGGTTCGCAGGAATTCATTGACGAGAAACTGCTGCCGTTCCAGCGGAACACCGGCCCCAATCTGGCACCGTTCAATGCGTGGGTCGTGCTGAAGGGCCTCGAGACACTGTCCCTGCGCGCGCACAAGCAGAGCGAAAATGCGCTGAAGCTGGGCCAGTTCATGGAAGACCGCCTCAAAGGTTCCGGTACGGTCATGCTCCACCCCGGCCTGGCCAGCCACCCGCGGCACG
>JBFEKH010000218.1:0-2460 GCA_041552775.1 Allopontixanthobacter sp. | reverse complement strand
GCCGGACCGGTGTTCAACGAAATGGCCCCCCGGGTCCATAATTCGGGGCACTGGACCATCGAAGGCGCCGCCACCAGCCAGTTCGAAAACCATATCCGTGCGATCTGCGGCCTGCCACTGGGATCGACCGAGATGACCGCTTCCGTAGTGACCATGACAAACTTGGTCGGCCCGGAAGCGCTGACCTCGCATGAAGTCCTGAGCGACCCGACCGCCCATCTGCATCTGTACGGCAAACGCGAAGCGCGCGAGGGCCGCAAGATGGGCCATGTCACATGGCTGGGATCAGGCCCGAAATGAACCAGACAATCGTTCTGATCTATGCCCGCGCCGCCAACGGCGCGATCGGCAAGGATGGCACCCTGCCATGGCACTTGCCCGCAGACCTCCGGCACTTCAAATCGCTGACCATCGGGCCAGATGGAAAAGGGCGGCCGATGATCATGGGGCGCAAGACATTCGAGAGCCTGCCGGGAATGCTGCCCGGACGCCGGCATATCGTGCTGACCCGCCGGGAAATCTGGGATTCGGGCGAGGCGGAAATTGCCCGCACCGCTGCCAAGGCGCTGGAATTGGCGGGCGAAGGCGAAGTGGCAGTAATCGGCGGCGCGGCAATCTATGACGTGTTCATGCCGCTGGCGGACCGAATTGAATTGACCGAAGTGCACGCGGAATTCGATGGCGATACGTTCATGCCCGATATCGGCCCGGAGTGGGCCGAGATTGCCCGCACCGATCACCCCAAGGACGAACTCCACCCGGCCTATTCCTTCGTCACTTATGAGCGCGCCTCATGAGATGGCTCGATCACCGTGAGGCGCTGCCCGAAAGCCTGCGCGGCGCGATTATCGCGCTGGGCAATTTCGACGGGTTCCATCTCGGCCACCAGGCTGTCGCAGGCGAAGCGATTCGCTGGGCGCGCGAACAGGGCCGCCCGTCGATTGTCGCCACGTTCGATCCGCATCCGGTGCGGTTCTTCAAACCCGATGTGGAACCGTTCCGCCTGACCACGCTGGAACAGCGGCAGGAACTGTACCTCGCCGCCGGGGCCACCGCGATGCTGGTGTTCCATTTCGACGTCGAGTTGGCGGGCACCTCGGCGGAAGATTTCGTTGGCCAGCTGCTGCATGAACGCATGGGCGTGGCAGGCGTGGTGACGGGCGAGGATTTCACTTTCGGGAAGGGCCGCAGCGGCAACCGCGAACTGCTTGAAAGCCTGGGCAAGGCGCAAGGGATCGAAGCGCGCGCGGTTGCCCCGGTGTTGGACGGCGGCGAACCGGTATCCTCCAGCCGGGTTCGCAAGGCATTACTGGCGGGCGCCCCGCAGGAAGCCGCGCGGCTGCTCACGCGTCCGTTTGCGATTCGCGGCATTGTGCAGCACGGCGACAAGCGCGGACGGGAAATCGGCTATCCCACGGCGAACCTGCCGATCGAAAGCTACCTTCGCCCGAAATTCGGCATTTACGCAGTGACCGGCAAGATTCTCAGCACCGGACAGGAATTGCAGGGCGCGGCCAATATCGGCATCCGCCCGCAATTCACCCCAGCCAAGGAATTGCTCGAACCCTATTTCTTCGATTTCTCCGGTGACCTGTATGGTCAGGAGATCGAAGTCGCCTTCCATCACTTCATCCGGCCTGAGGCGAAATTCGATTCGCTGGACGAGCTCCTGGAACAGATGGAGCGGGATTGCGGGCAGGCGCGGAAACTTCTAAGCGCCGCCACCATATGACCGACACGCCAGACAAGAGAGATTACCGGGACACCGTCTTCCTGCCGAAGACCGATTTCCCCATGAAAGCCGGCCTTCCGCAGAAGGAGCCTGGCATTCTGGCGCGCTGGCAGGCGGCGGATCAGTATCAGCAGCTTCGGACGGCGCGCAAAGGCCGCGAGAAATTCATCCTGCATGACGGCCCGCCGTATGCGAATGGCGACATGCATATCGGCCATGCGCTGAATCATGTTCTGAAGGACACCGTTGTCCGCACGCAGACGCTGCTGGGCAAGGACGCGCCCTACGTGCCGGGCTGGGATTGCCACGGCCTGCCGATCGAATGGAAGGTGGAGGAACTCTACCGCAAGAAGAAGAAAGACAAGAAGGACGTTCCGGCGAAGGAATTCCGCGCCGAATGCCGCGCCTATGCCCAAGGCTGGGTCGATGTGCAGCGCGAACAGCTGAGACGCCTCGGCATTGGCGGGCGGTGGGACAAGCCCTACCTGACGATGCGGCCCGAAGCCGAAGGCGCGATCGTGGCCGAACTGATGAAGTTCGCCGAAAGCGGCCAGCTCTATCGCGGGTCGAAGCCGGTGATGTGGTCCCCCGTGGAAGAAACCGCGCTGGCCGAAGCCGAGGTCGAATATGAAGACCTGACCGACAGCCCGCAGATTGATGTGGCATTCGAGATTGTCGAATCTCCGATTGCGGAACTGGTAGGCGCCTATGCGGTGATCTGGACGACG
>JBFEKH010000217.1:0-2464 GCA_041552775.1 Allopontixanthobacter sp. | reverse complement strand
GGTGATCTTCGGCAAGACGACCACACCCGAATTCGGAGTGACGGCGACCACGGAAAGTATCGCCGAGGGTCCAACCCGAAACCCTTGGAACCTGGATCACAGTTCCGGTGGATCAAGCGGCGGAGCGGCATCGGCAGTGGCTTCCGGCGTCATTCCAGCTGCCCATGCCACCGATGGAGGCGGGTCGATCCGCATACCGGCAAGTGCGTGCGGATTATTCGGGATGAAGCCAAGCCGTGGCCGCACGCCAATGGGGCCGCTCAGAACTGAAGGATGGGGCGGCGCCTCGGTCAATCATGCCGTTACCAGAAGTGTTCGGGACAGCGCGGCGCTGTTAGATGTAACCCATGGAATGGAAACCGGATCACGCTATTCTGCACCTGAACCGGACGGCACTTTCCTGTCGCAGTTGAGCAAAGCACCCCGCCCTTTGCGAATTGCGTTGATGCTTGAGCCTATCAGCGGTGCTCCGGTCAATGCAGCCTGCATCAGGGCGGCGCGGGACGCGGCCAAATTGTGCGAAAGCCTTGGCCATCATGTCGAAGAAAAATCGTTCAAGGCTGACTCTGCTGCAATTGGCGCGGCCAGCTTTGCGTTAATATCGACCGCATTGGCGAATGACATCGACGCACGTGCTGCGGTGGCCGGCGTTGCGGTCAACACGGATGTGATCGAGCCGATCACTCTTGGCTTCTATCAAGTCGGCAAGCAAACGTCCGGAGTGGCAGTCGCAAAAGCGAATTATACGCTTCAGGAAGCCGCCATTGTCGTGTCACGCTTCATGCACGATTTCGATGTCATCTTGTCACCGACCCTGGCTGCACCCCCAGCACTGTTGGGAGTATTCGATTTAGACAAATCGGATTTCCAGGCCTGGGGTATGGCCACAGGCGCATACACACCGTTCGCCGGCATCTTCAATTCGACCGGCCAGCCGAGCATGTCGGTACCGCTTGGAATGTCTGAAGAGGGCCTCCCAATCGGGACAATGTTCACCGGACGATACGGCGATGAGGCAACTTTGTTTCAGCTCGCCGGACAGCTCGAAACAGCACAGCCGTGGTTCGCCCGCTTGCCCAAAGTCTACACCTAAAGGAAACTGAAAATGCGCGGACTTGAAGGCAGGGTTGGCATTGTCGCCGGCGGAGGGCGCGGAATTGGCGCCGCAACGGCGCACCGCCTGGCCGAAGAAGGCGCGCATGTTGTCATTGGCGATATCGAAGGCGATTGGGCCCGCAAAGTTGCCGAGGAAATCGCAGCGAAGGGCGGCAAGGCCACTGGTGTCGATCTTGATGGAACCTCGCCGGAATCGCAGGCTGCGATCGTTAAGGCAGCGCTCGATACTTATGGCACGCTCAACTTCTACCACTCCAACCTCGCAGGCGGGACTGCGGGCGATGTCGATGCGCTGAATTGTTCACTGGAAGTTCTCGACAACAGCTTCGCGATCAATGCCAAGAGCCACTTCATCGCCACCCAAGCCGCGCTTCCTGTGATGCTGGAGCGTGGTGGTGGAGCGATGATCTACACCTCCTCCGGCGCGGCTTCGGGCGGCTCGCCGTGGCAGGTCGCCTATCCGATGACCAAGAACGCCATCCACGCCCTCGCTCGTCATGTGGCGGCAAAATGGGGCAAGCAGGGCATTCGCGCCAACGTGATCTGCCCCGGGGTGGTCATGACCGAAGCTGTCAAGATTCATATGACCGACGAGCAAGTGGAAGGTGCATTACGCCGCGTTCCGCATGAACGCCTGGGTGACCCTAACGACATTGCCGCAGCAATCGCATTTCTCGCATCCGACGACGGCGTATGGGTCAATGGACAAGTTTGGCACGTCAATGGCGGCATGCAGATGAGGGACTAACTTGATGACGACTCAGGATAAAACGAAGACATTATCCAATGCATGGGTCGTTCTGATCCTGCTGCTCGGGATCGCCATTTTCAACCACGCCGACCGTTATTTGCTGGTGGGTCTGGTTGACCCGATCAAAGCCGAGTTCGGCGTCGATGACGGATTTATGGGCCTCTTGATGGGACCAGCATTTGCAGTGCTCTATTCCTTGGCTGCTATTCCGATCGCAATTTACGCCGATCGAGGGTCACGGATCAAAATCATCGTCGCGGGCTGTGTACTTTGGAGCATTTTCACAGTTCTCTGCGGATTTGCAACCGGTCCTTGGACACTGGCAGCTGCGCGTGTGGGTGTCGGTATCGGGGAAGCAGCCTTTCAAGCCCCGGCCTATTCCCTTCTTGCTGCCTACTTCATGGCTGACCAGCGCGGCAAAGCCTTCGCGATCATGGCATTGGGGGTATACTTCGGGCAAATGCTTGGGCTGGGTGTAGGGCCCGCCATCGCGGAAACGGCCGACTGGCGTCTCCCCTTCAAGATTTTCGGTCTAGTCGGATTAGGAGTGATTGCTTTGGCTTGGCTGTTCATCAAGGAGCCGCCTCGCGAGAATGG
>JBFEKH010000216.1:0-2472 GCA_041552775.1 Allopontixanthobacter sp. | reverse complement strand
GCCTCGCCCAGCGTGGAGCGCGGAACAATCCCGCCATTACGCTCGACCGCGACCTTGGCCGGGTCGAGTTCCAACTCGCGCACCAAGGCGGCGATTGTTTGAGCGGGGGTGCGGCGGGTTTCGCCATTGACGGAAACAGATAGGAGGGCGTTCATGCCCTGCCAGATAGCGTCCCGTGCGTATGGCGCAAGTTGAGTATGTGACCAAAGGTCACCAATGCCACTCCGATAATGGTCAAAACGGCTTCTTCCACCCCATGCGGAACCGCCAGCGCACCGCCCATGAAGGTCAGGCCCATCATCGCCACCACGAACGGTGCCATCCGCCGGTGACGCAGCGCGCCCCAGCCGATTGCGACTGCGGCGATCAATGTTGCAATAACAAGACCGAAGCGGTGGATTTCCGGCGCCAGCAGCCATTGGCCGCCAATCCCGAGCGCAGAAACCAGCACGATGCTGGCGATGCAATGCAGCGCACACAGCCCCGAAAGGAGCATTCCGGCACGGTCAAGCCGCGCACGAATCGAGAGTAAGCCGCTGCGCATCGTGCCAGACATGTATGTGACGATGTATCATTCTGCAAGGTGTTAGCACTCCACTCGGCACGTTTTTGCCGGACATGGTCGACTGTGCCGGCAAAATGCAGAAAATTCACCGGGCGGTGCGAAGGTTGCATCTGCAAGAGTCTTGCGCTTTCAATAATCAGAACCCAGTAAAGCCGTATGGTTGCAGCATACCTTCAAGAAGATTTGGCAGCGCCCCCCCTGATGCGCACCCGCCCCCTGATTCTGGCGCGCTGGCTGTGGGTTCTGGCGGGGATGGTGATCATCATGGTCGTGGTTGGCGGCATTACCCGGCTGACCGAATCGGGTTTGTCGATTACCGAATGGAAGCCGATCATGGGCGCGCTGCCCCCGCTGAACGAGGCGCAGTGGCAGGCGGAATTCGATGCCTATAAACAAATCCCGGAATATCAGCTGGTCACCGGCCCCGCCGGAATGACGCTGGCCGATTATAAATTCATTTTCTTCTGGGAATGGTTTCACCGGTTCTGGGGCCGATTGATCGGAGTGGCATTTGCCCTTCCGCTGCTGTGGTTCTGGGTCAGGGGCATGATCCCCGCGGGTTACAAGCCGCGGCTGGTGGCGCTGCTCGCACTGGGCGGGCTACAAGGTACTTTCGGCTGGTACATGGTCCGGTCCGGGCTGTCGGGCCAGATGACCGACGTCAGCCATTTCTGGCTTTCGATTCATTTGCTGACCGCCTTCTTCACCTTGGCCGGACTGGTCTGGACCGCACTCGATTTGCGGCGGCTGGGCATCTTGGGTTCTGCCCGCCCCGCGCGCTTGACCGGGGTTGCATTGTTTGCTGCCGCAATCCTGTTCGTGCAATTGCTGCTCGGCGCGTGGGTTGCCGGCCTCAACGCCGGCTTGGCGTCGGATAGCTGGCCGCTGATGCAGGGCCGTTTCATTCCGGATTATGACGGATCGCAAGGGCTCTTTTATGCGCTGACCCATGACCCGTTCCTGCTGCATTTCGTGCACCGCTGGTGGGCATGGGTCGCGGTCGTAGCGTTGGTCATCCTGGCCCGCAAGGTCAGGCCATTGGAGCGGCGTTCATCCATCGCCATCCATACCGTGTTCGGTATCCAGATCATCCTTGGCATCACCACCGTATGGACCGGAGTTGATCTGTGGGTTGCCACCGCACACCAACTGTTCGGTGCGCTTTTGGTCGTGGCCACGGCTTGGGGCGCCCATGTTTTGGGACGGCGCCCGGACAAGCGGCTCACGGATAAACGGCCGGATGCTCTCGCGTGACCCATCGCGCCGCCAATCCCTACGGATGATGGCAGGTGCAGCGATGTTGCCGACATTTGCGCTTGGCGTTTCCAGCTTGGCGAGCGGACGTGAAGTTTTCTTTGAGCCGCCAGCCACTCCCATGCGGCTGTCACGCGCCCTGGTGCGGGACTTGCCCGATGGTGCAGAGATCGCAATCAAGCGCAGTTGGACCGTCATTTTCAGCCCCGCGCCAGGCGGGTTTACCCTCAGCGGCCAGCAGAATTCGATCGAGGTGGGCGCGCCGCCAACCCTTCAATTCCTTGCCAAGATCGAGCAAGAGCGGATCGAGACAGGCCTGTTTCCCATCACCCTATCGTCTGGCGGGATGATCACGCCCGGTGAACAAAACCCGTCTTCCGAGGCATTCGAGCGCGCCGTCATGGCTGCTGCCCGGCACATAAACTAGGCTGCGCTGCCACCAGATGATGCCCGTCTGACCATCGAAGCGCTATCGGCACTGCAAAAATCTGCGTCGGAATTGACCAGCAATTTGCCCAGCGACCTGTTCCGGCCGCGGCAACCGCACTGGCGGGTCGACCGCAATATCGATCTGCCCAATGGCCTGTCAGGGAATGTGGAAGTGACATTCGATGCCCGGATGGATGCCGCCGGCCAATTGATGGAGCACTGCG
>JBFEKH010000215.1:0-2494 GCA_041552775.1 Allopontixanthobacter sp. | reverse complement strand
TGCGCGCAAGCTGGAAGCCGAGCTGGGGCTGACGTTCGTGCATCCATTCGACGATCCCGACGTCGCGGCTGGGCAGGGCACGGTTGCCCTTGAAATGTTCGAGGATGTGCCGGATCTCGATTGTATCGTTACTCCGATAGGCGGAGGCGGGCTGATTTCCGGCATGGCGACGGTCGCCCGTGCGCTGAAGCCGGAGATGATGGTTTACGGCGTCCAGGCGGCGCTGTTTCCGTCGATGTACGCCCGGATCAAGGGCGTCGAGATGCAGTGCAGCGGCGATACGCTGGCGGAAGGGATCGCAGTCAAATATCCAGGGGAATTTACCTCCCGCGTGGTGGCGGACCGGGTCGACGATATCATGCTGGTAGACGAGGCCGCACTGGAAAAGGCGGTTTCTTTGTTGCTCCAGATCGAGAAAACCGTGGTCGAAGGTGCCGGCGCTGCTGGCTTGGCCGCCGTCCTCGCCCATCCGGAGAAATTCGCCGGACGCAAGATCGGGCTGGTCCTGTGCGGAGGGAATATCGACACGCGCCTGCTCGCCAATGTGCTGCTGCGTGACCTGGCGCGTTCTGGGCGGTTGGCGCGGCTGAGGATAACCCTGCAGGACCGTCCGGGCTCGCTGTACAAGGTGATGAGCGCGTTTCACGAGCATAATGTAAATATTATCGAGATTTATCATCAACGGATATTCACCAACTTGCCGGCTAAAGGCCTGATCACCGATATCGAATGCGAAGCACGTGACCGCGAGCAGCTGGATGCGCTGGTCAATTCACTGCGTAAATCGGGCTATGTCGTGAATCCGGTCGAGCTGGACTAACATCCTGTTTTTGGACGGATGCGGGGGCTTCAGACCTTGGAAACTGTGCAAAATAATAGTCGCTTAACCGTATTAGATGGTTAAGGACCTTTTACTGAGCGACATCAAATGCCATAGTCTCGACCTAGATCGCGATGCCCAGCGATTCCCGGTCGAGAGGATTTTCAGCAGCCGTGACGGCCCCCGTTCGCTTCCCCCGCTTTTTCGTGACCACGCCCGCGCCGTGCCCGTATTTGCCGGGCCGTAGCGAACGCAAGGTATTCACCGAGCTGAAGGGGCCGCATTCGGACCAGTTGAACGAAGCGCTGGGCCGGATCGGCTTTCGCCGCAGTCAGACGGTCGCCTATCGGCCCAGTTGCAGCAATTGCAACGCCTGTGTCTCGGTACGAGTGGTGGCAAATGAGTTCCAGCCTTCGTCGACCCAGCGCAAGAACGTCCGCCGGAACCGCGATCTCGTCACCACGGAATGCCGCCCCTGGGCGACCGAGGAACAATTTGAATTGCTCCAGCGTTATCTTGGTGTTCGTCATCCTGGCGGCGGCATGGCGTCGATGGACGAGATTGATTATGCAGACATGGTGGAACATACACCTGTCTCAAGTTACGTGATTGAATACAGGGAGCCATCGGAAAATGGGGAGCCGGGCCGCCTGATTGGGGCTTGTTTGACGGATCGTCAATCGGATGGTCTGTCAATGATCTACAGTTTTTATGATCCTGAACATAAGGCACGGTCCGGGCTTGGCAATTATATTATCCTCGATCATATCCGCCGCTCGGCGGACCAGGGCTTGCCCTATGTCTACCTCGGTTATTGGGTCGAAGGATCGGACCGCATGCGCTACAAGATCCGCTATCGGCCCATTGAGCGCCTTACCCGCGACGGGTGGCAGCAATTTACGCCGGAACAGCAAAGCGACCTCATTTCCAGCACCACCAGCGGTGCCAGAGATACCGAAGCCGTTTCAGGCCCGTCTAAAGACGGTACTCAGGACCAATATACTCTCCTCTAATAATCCGGCATCTAATAATCTGGCGCGCGGCATCAGCGCGAAAATTGCGCTGGCCGGATTGCTCGCGGGCATTTGGCCAGTGGGCATAACTGTTGCGGCGGCACAGGATATTACCGCTCCGGAGCGGCTTGAGGATTTGATCCCCGATTCCGCGATTGCTGATCCCGAAGATTGGGCATCAAAAGGCGTCTCCGCCGAAATTCTAACCCAAGACGATATATCGCCGGTGCTCGAACCCAATTCGCCGCTGGCAGAATTGCCTGCGATGGAAGTTCCCTGGCCTGATGAACAGCTGGATCTGCCCGAACTCGTTCGGCTGCCGCGCGACGAGAGTGTTGACCTCGTTGATGCTGAAGATCTGCCTGGTCAGGATACTGACGAGGAACTGGCTGTGCTGGCCGATGCTCAGGTGGAACAGCTCAGCGAACAATTGATCTTGGCATTCCCGATCAATGCTAACACATTCCCGATGCGGGAGGAATTCGTCAGCCGCTTCCGTGCGCTTTCGACGATCGAAAGCCTTTCCGACAAAGACAGCTCCATCGCGCAGCTGGCGGCCCGCGCCCGCGCGGACGAGGATTTGCTCGAGCAATTGCTGGAAATTTACGGATATTACGATGCCCAGGTGATTCGTTCAGTCGCTAGCGGTCGGCGTGAGCGG
>JBFEKH010000214.1:0-2497 GCA_041552775.1 Allopontixanthobacter sp. | reverse complement strand
GCCGCGCGATCATTCGATAAAGCCTGGGGCACTTTCGATACTTCGAGAGCGGGGTCTAACCGAATGTCAGATCCCGGCTGCCGGTATCCACAGCGCTGCGAACTTGACCGAGAGCTTGTGATGAAATCAAGCTCACAGATGCGCGGACAAGTTCCGGCGCACTGAGAAACTCAATTCCATTTGATTAATATATGATCATTCTTGACATATTGATCATATATCATACATCGTGGGTTCAAAGGAGAATGTCTCATGGCATCTGCAAAGATCGCTCCCGCGCCGCAGAGAAAAGACCTGACCGGCCCCGCTTTGCGGACCTTCTTTCGTATCGCCGACGCGTGGGACCTCAAGGAGCAAGACCAGATGCACCTGCTCGGGCTCGACAAACGCTCAACTTTCCAATCGTGGAAGCGCGGCGCCGTGGCGGCGATCCCCAAGGACGCCCTCGAGCGCATTTCCTATGTGATGGGCATCTATAAGGCGCTGCAGATCCTTCTACCCAAGACCGCTAACGACTGGATTCACAAACCCAACAAAAACCCTGTGTTCGGCGGCCAATCGGCACTTGAGCGGATGGCCTCCGGCAATGTCGCCGATCTCTATGTCGTGCGTCAGTATCTCGACGCGCAACGCGGCTAACTGATGGAAATACCGATCAGCCCCATTAGCTGGCAGCCTTGCTATCGAATTATTCCCAGCAGGTTTCCGCCAATCGGATTATTCGAAGAAGTCGCCGATCCGGCCGACCTTGAGGCCGTCTTTGAAATCGAGGCCATCACCAATGATCGCCTCCGCGAGGAGGTAGGAAATCTGAAGCTGGTGCCTGCCGAAGACCGCGTTGCCGGACCAGGTACCTCTGTGATCATGGCCGCGTTCACTCATCTCAACCCCTTGGGCAGCCGGTTCACGGATGGCAGCTACGGGGTTTTCTATGCCTCGCTCACCTTGGAAACGGCCATTGCCGAAACCAGCCATCATCGAACGATGTTTATGCTGGCAACTGACGAACCTGCACAAGAACTCGATATGCGGGCCTATGCGGTCGATCTTGAAGCAGAGCTTCATGACATCCGCAGCTTCAAGGACAGTCATCCTGCTTATTACCACCCTACAAGTTACGCGACAGCTCAGCACTTGGCCGGCCAATTGCGCGAAGCTGGCGCTGACGGGATAGTTTATCAGAGCGTCCGCCACGAGGGCGGCGAATGCGCTGCGGTGCTTCGGCCGCGCCTCTTGACCAATTGCCGACAGGAGCGGCACATATGTTATATCTGGGATGGGCGTTGCATCGTGAACGTTTATGAAAAGAGGGAACTGGGTTGACGGCGTCTCAGGATGGATGTGGCAGATAACAAGCACATCGGAGCAGTTATTGCGCACTGGTTACGCCTTACTGTCCGTCGTTATGCAAACTGTGAAGGTTCGTTCGACCACACGGTGCTGTAAGAACGAGCTTTGGGATTGCGAAACCTACCGTCCAGGTCTGCAGCCCCGCATTATACGCTGCGATCACGTGGAACGAAGTGACACCTAGAATGGTTTCTTCGATAAGTTCTGGCCGGATTCTATCATCCTGGTCGTTGCACACTTGGTTCTGGCGGTAGCCGCCATGAACAAAAATCTTCGAAATTAGATGAAAGGACTTCACTGTGGCCTACACAATCAATCGAATGATCTCCGACGCAGCTATCGACGACGTCGACGCCCGCACCCGCAAGGCGCTTGCGGACCATGGCTTCGGCGTCCTGACGGAGATCGACGTGAAGGCGACGATGAAAAAGAAGATCGATGTCGATATGCCTGCCTACCGCATCCTCGGCGCCTGCAATCCGAAGATGGCGCACCAGGCGATCGGTATTGAGCCACGGGTGGGCGCTATGCTGCCCTGCAACGTCATCCTCCGGGAAATCGAAGGCGGTGTCGAGGTCAGCGCAATCGACCCGGTAGCGTCGATGCAGGCGATTGAGAACGCTGAATTGACGGCTGTGGCGGGTGAGGTACGGGATCTTCTGGCGAAGGCTATCGATGAGATCTGATGGTTCGCATTTTCATTGCATTACAATTTTGTTGATGTTCGCAGACGCACACAATCAGGCCACCCCTCTCTTCACAAGAAAGCTCAATCTGAGGGCGCGCTCAAAATGCCCTTGCCGCAAGGACGCGTCCGTCGATCAATCGGACTTCTGGCGGCGGCGCCAGCTTCAGCGCTGGTTGGGATTGGCATCTTCCATACACCACATCAAAGACATAGCCATGCCAAGGGCACCGGATTGCGCCGTCAACAACTGGAGCTTCGTCCAGCGGTCCAAGCCAATGCGGACACACGGCGGAATGCGCGACGAGGGATCCTTCAAGGTCGATCAGTCGGAACATGGCTCCGCCGAATTCAAACGGCATCGGAAGCATGGCGCGCACGGCCTGCTCCGCGCCAAGGTCGAGGGCCGGCGCAGTCCGATCCGGTGTTGTCCGGCGTGCCAATGCGCGCTCTCGCGCCTGC
>JBFEKH010000213.1:0-2515 GCA_041552775.1 Allopontixanthobacter sp. | reverse complement strand
TCCCGTCGGTTCCGGAAAATTCATCGACTACCACCGCCAGATGGATCCGCCGGCTACGCATATCGGCCAGCACATCCAGCGCATTGCGGGATTGCGGCACATACAGCGGCTGACGCATCAGAACCGTCCAGTCGGCTGGCGGATCCAGACTGCGGGCGAGGTATGGGAACACGTCCTTGATGTGGATCATGCCGATGACCTGATCTAGCGTTTCGCGGTAAACGGGGAACCGAGAATGGCCGTGTTCGGCGAAGGCTTCGATCAGCACTTCCCAGCTCGCGTTGGCGGGAACCGCGATGATCTCGCCGCGCGGGATTGCCACGTCATCCGCATCATGTTCGCTGAAATGGAGCAAATTGCGCAGCATCTGCCGCTCGACACCCGACAAGTCACCATTGCGCGGCTCGTCGCCGTCAGACGGGTTCTCGTCCTCATGATCGTCGATCGCTTCCTCAAGCTGTGCGCGAAGGGAGCGGTCGCCGTCATCGGCACCTAACAATTTGCGAATTGCGAGCCACAGCCCGCCTCTACTCTCCGCGTCTCCGGCGGGGGGATCTAAGTCGGGCATGGCCCTTCGTGGGTACTCCTGGAATTATTCATGCCCGAACGGGGCAGCTCTAATATGGGTTCTTGAGTCCCATAATCGCAAGTGCATTAATTTCCAATCTTTCCATTGCGTCTGCTTCCGCATCGGAATGGACATGATCATAGCCCGCCAGATGCAGTAAGCCGTGAACAATCAGATGGGCCGCATGGTCGGCAATGGAAATGCCCTTGTCGGCAGCCTCGCGCTCGCAGGTTTCATAAGCCAGCGCCAGGTCACCGAGCATTTCAGGCCCGCCATCGGGTTTCAGGCCGAGCAATTCCTCCCGCGTGAGCATGGGGAAGGACAGTACATTGGTCGGCTTGTCCTTGCTGCGCCATTCGCGGTTGAGGGTGTGAACCTCCTCGTCCACGGTGAACAGCACGCTGGCAGTGAGCCGCTGGTTGGCAAGTTCTGGCGCGACCTTCTGCGCCGCGTCAGCCGCAGCTTCAGCAAGGTCGGGCCAGTCGCCAGTGGGCGGCCATCCGTCGATGTCGATATCGAGGTTCAACGGGCCATCTCAGGCATCCGGGCCTTCGTATGCTTCGACAATGCGGCCCACGATCGGGTGGCGCACCACGTCGGCGCGGGTGAAGCGGGTGACTGCAATGCCCTCGACGCCTTCCAGCTTTTCGACTGCATCGATCAGGCCGGACATCCGGTCTCCGCCGGGAATGTCGACCTGTTTCGGATCGCCGCAGACCACCATCCGGCTGTTCTGGCCAAACCGGGTGAGGAACATCTTCATCTGCTCGCGGGTGGTGTTCTGCGCCTCGTCCAGAATGACAAAAGCATCGGCCAATGTCCGGCCGCGCATGAAGGCAATCGGCGCAATCTCGATCTCTCCGCTGGCCAGTCGCCGTTCAACCTGTTCGGGCGGCATGCAGTCATACAAGGCATCGTACAGTGGGCGCAGATAGGGATCGACCTTTTCCTTCATATCGCCGGGCAGGAATCCAAGTTTTTCACCCGCTTCCACAGCCGGGCGGCTAAGGATCAGGCGTTGGACGCTGCCGGTGATCAGCTGGCTGACCGCCTGCGCCACCGCGACATACGTCTTGCCGGTGCCTGCCGGGCCGAGCGCGAAAATGATGTCTTCGCGCGCAAGGTGCCGCATATATGCGATCTGCGTCGCTGAACGCGGAACAATGGTTTTCTTGCGCGTCCGGATCATTACCGGCGGCACGTCCGGAGTCCCGCGAAGGATACCTTCCAGTGTCGGTTCATTGGACATGGCAATCAGCGCTTCGATCGCGCCGGAGCCGAGGTCCTGGCCCATCGCAAGGCGGTCATACATCTTGTTGAGAATATCCCGGGCGCGGGCGACGGAATCTTCCGGACCTTCGATCTGTACTGCATTGCCGCGTGCGGAAATGAACACGCCGAGCCGGTTTTCCACCTGCACCAGATTGGCATCGAACTGGCCGAACAAAGGCACCAGCAGCGATTGGTCCTCAAACGTCACATCCACTTTGGCCCGGCGGATTTCACGCTGCGGGATCGGGGATGGCGAGATGGCCTGATCGGCCTTGGCAGGTTTACGAGCCATGCATTCCTTTCAATATAGAGCAACCCTTCTACTATGATTCGGAATGTAAGCGCGCGCGGGCCATAGACAAGCTGGCAGCATGTAAATGCTGGTGGAAAGTCACGGGGCTGTAACTGAAATGCCTCGATGGTAAACAGTCAGGCCAAGTCGATTAAACCAACCGCCCGCCTAGCGAACTGCCCATGGCTTCGACCAGTTCGACGGCGACAAGATCGCCGACTGCGACCTCTCCGGTAAAGTGTACCGATTGCAGCCAGGGTGATTTGCCGAGCAATTGCCCGGGGTATTTCCCCTGGCGGTCCACCAGCACTTCGCAGGTCTTGCCCACGCTGGCGGCGTTGAAGGCGAGCTGGTCCCGTCCCAGGCTGGCCTGCAGGCGTTGC
>JBFEKH010000212.1:0-2523 GCA_041552775.1 Allopontixanthobacter sp. | reverse complement strand
GTCAGAAGATCGAACACGGGATCAACTGGCCGCAGGGGACGCAAGCGCAATGCCGTTCGATCACGATTCCGAAGAAGCACTGGTGACAGCTGCAGTTGATGGCGGCGACCAGCCGGGCACAATTCTGGAGCCAGGAAAGTCCTTGGTCCTGAGCAGCTTTGTTCCGCCAGCCTTGGGTGCGGGCGAGCGGTTGATCCGGCTGGCCTACCGGCTTGGCGTGCCCTCCGCCACCCTCACCTCGCCCTTCAGAAAGCCCGCCCGCACGCGGATGCTGGCGACGGTAAATTGTCCGCTGGAAGGCGAGCGGATGGCAGGCGTGGCGCTGCGCATGGGACATTTCCTGGTCCACGGGGTCAAGGCTCCGATTGGCCAGATGGATTTCTCGCCCAAGGCGCGCCTGACCCCTCCATTTGAACGGGTAGTCCACGGATTTACCTGGCTGGCCGATCTGTCCGCCAGCGCGCCGCGGGAAGAATGTGTGCCCACTGCAGAGCGGGTGTTGGCAGCATGGCTGGCCGCCAATGGCCCGTCGACCAAGGGTGCGCGCACCGGGGCCAAGGCAGGCATCGGCATGGGTCCGGCGTGGAATGTCGAGCATGTCGGCCACCGGCTGCTGAACTGGCTGGTCTATGCGCCCTTGATCCTTTCGGGGCAGAACGAGCGGGTCCGGTCCGAAGCGCTCGAGGCGATCACGCAGACCGCGCGCTGGCTCGACAGGAATGTGTCGAGCAGTGATGACAGATTGGGCGAAGTTGCCGGATGGTGCGGCATCACCGCAGCCGGGCTGTTGCTGCCCGGCGGCAAACCGCGCCGCCTGTTCGGCGAGGCGGGTCTGTTCCGGGCGCTGGGCGAATTGGTCGCCGATGATGGCGGTGTCTTGTCGCGCAGTCCGATCGCCCAGATGGATGCGATTGGCCTGCTGGTGAAACTGGCTGCCTGTTACCGTGCGACCGACCGCGATCCGCCAGAGTCACTGGGCGCGATGCTGAACCTGCTGGTGCCTCCGCTGCTTGCATTGATGCACGGCGATGGCGGGCTGGGCAGCTGGCAGGGCGCCGGTGCTGTCCGCGCAGACCGGGTGGCGGCCTTGATCGAGGCAAGCGGCGTGCGCACCCGTCCGCTCAAGGACATTCGCCAGTGGGGCTATCAGCGCCTGACCGGCGGCAAGACGATCCTGCAATTCGATGCTGCCCCGCCGCCGCGCGCGCGCCATGCGCGGTCGGGCTGTGCATCGACTCTGGCGTTCGAAATGTCCTGCGAAGGACGCCGGATCATCGTCAATTGCGGCGGCGCGACGTTCGCTGGCGGCCAGACCCCGGTGCGGATCGAGCAGGGCCTGCGCGCCACCGCGGCGCATTCCACACTTGCGCTCGATAACGTCAATTCCACTGCGGTGATGATCAACGGAAAGCTTGGCAAGGGGGTCGAGGAAGTCGAGGTCAACCGGAGGGTTCTCGACCTCGAGTACGGTAAAGCTTCCCGGATCGAGGCAAGCCATGACGGCTATGCCGGGCGATTTGGGTTGGTCCACCGCCGCATCCTGATCCTGCGCGATGACGGCACCGAATTGCGCGGTGAAGATTTGCTGGTCCCTTCGGGCAAAGGCAAGCGCGGCAAGATCGAATTCGCCATCCGGTTCCATATCGGGCCAGGCATCGAACTGGGCCTGTCGGACGACAAGAAGGGTGCCGGGCTGGCCATGCCCGATGGCACCTATTGGCAATTCCGCCTTGCCAATTGCTCTGCTGGCGAGGGACTGGAAATCGAAGAAAGCATGTGGGTCGATGGCCAGGGCAGGCCGCAGCCGATCCAGCAATTGGTATTGCAGGGGCTGACCTCTCGCAGCGGAGGGAATTTCTCCTGGCTGCTCAAGAAAATGGGATAGATTGACGTGGGTAATGTGACGATCAAACGGGCGCTGTTGTCAGTGTCCGACAAGAGCGGATTGGCTGAACTGGGCAAGGCTCTTGCGGAGCGCGGAGTGGAGCTGGTGTCCACCGGCGGGACCGCCAAGGCGCTGCGCGATGCGGGCCTGGCAGTGAAGGACGTGTCCGACCTGACCGGCTTTCCCGAGATGATGGATGGCCGGGTAAAGACGCTGCATCCGATGGTCCATGGCGGCCTGCTGGCCGTGCGGGACAATCCTGAACATGCCGCCGCGATGCAGCAGCACGGGATTGGCGCGATCGATCTGGTGGTGGTCAACCTCTACCCCTTCGAAGCGACCGTGGCGAAGGGCGCAGGGCGCGATGAAGTAATCGAGAATATAGACATTGGCGGGCCCAGTATGGTTCGCTCTGCGGCAAAAAATCACCAATTCGTCACTATTGTTACCGATCCGGCGGACTATACGACCTTACTTGGCGAATTGACCGAATCCGGCGGCGCGACCTCGCTTGTCTTCCGCAAGACGATGGCGGCCAAGGCATTCGCGGCCACTGCGGCATACGATTCCATGATCGGCCAGTGGTTCGCCTTCGCTGATCAGGGCCAGAAATTCCCGCCGATGGTCAGCATGACCCG
>JBFEKH010000211.1:0-2562 GCA_041552775.1 Allopontixanthobacter sp. | reverse complement strand
CGGGGCGAGCCGGTTCATGGCCGACAGGCCGACCGGGCTGAGGCAAAGCTCACCGGTGGTGTGGAGGAGGTAGATCAGGAAGATGAACAGCACCGGCACGGGGACATCGAGTCCGACCGAACGTGCGCCCCACACTAGGACTAGGAAGCCAAGGCCAACCTGGATCACGCCGAGACCGAATTTGAGCGGGGTCGAGGGTTCGATCCCCTTGCGGCCCATCACCGTCCACAAGGTGGCAAAAATCGGTGCCAGCAGGATGATGTAGATCGCGTTGATCGACTGGAAAACGGAGGCGGGAACACCGCCGCGGTCGACATGCCGGTCGGTAAACAGGTTCAGCGAGGAGCCGGCTTGTTCGAACAGGGCCCAGAAAATGATCGAGGTAATGATCAGGAACATCGCCGCGAAGATCCGGTCCCGGTCATGGAACGTCTTGGAAATCATCTGCTGCGCCATGACCGCGATCATGATCACCAGCCCGGCGATGGGAACGATCGTCAGCGCGGGATTGAACGCGACCACGGTCAGCATGCCAAGAACGGTGACCGCGGCGCCGACAATGAACAGATTGACCGGCATCTGCGGCGACGCGCGGTAGGAGCCATAGGCCAGCCGGAAGGTGGCGATGTAGAGCACGTAAGAAACCAGCGCCGCCCCGAACGTGCCGAGCAGGCCGCCGACGACTGACTGATATTGTACCAGGACCCAGCACAGCGCGACGAGCAGCAGCCCGACGCCGTAGATGCTCCATTCGGTGCTCTTGCCTAGGGGCTGGCTTGGTTCACCCCGGCCCAGCAGCAGTGGCTTGCCCCAGATGAACACAACCAGACCCGCGAGCATGCCGATACCGGCGAGGCCGAAGCCATATCCCCAGCCGTAGGTCTCGCCAATGTAGCCGCACAACAACGAACCGAGCGCAGCGCCCAGATTGATGCCCATGTAGAAAATCGTGTACGCCCCGTCGCGGCGCACGTCGGTGCGCGGGTACAACTGGCCCACGATGACCGAAATATTCGCCTTCAGGAAACCCGAGCCGACAATGATGAGGGCGAGCGCCAGCCAGAAGACATAGATCACCGGGTTATCGGTGTTGCCGGCACGCGGAGCGCCTTCGAAGGCCATGAAAAAATGGCCAAGCGTCAGCAAAACCGCGCCAAACATGACGGCTTTACGCTGCCCCAGATAACGGTCGGCCAGATACCCGCCGACAACCGGCGTAATATAGACCAGCGCGGTATAGGCGCCGTAGATGATGCCGGATTCTTCGTCTGAGAAAAGCCAGTGCTTGGTCAGGTAGAAAATCAGCAGCGCGCGCATGCCGTAATAGGAAAAACGTTCCCACATCTCTGCGAAGAACAGGACGAACAGTCCCTTTGGATGTCCGAGGAACGTGCCTGCTGCATCCCCGTTTTCCGCGTATTTAGTCGCCATTGCGCTGGTACCTCGTCTGAAACCCTGAACCCGAGCGTCCGCCGGCTTGTCGCGGGGATCGCAGAGGCCGCACCCTAGCGCCTGTTTTTGCCATGTGAAGCGTTAGTTTCATCGGAAACTGCCGTTTTCCGGGGATTTTTGTTTTGCAAGCTAGCTGGCTGGGGAACTTGACGCGACGCGCTGTATTATGGCACTGATGCACCCTAGCCACGGCATGCGCCAAGGAAACCTGATGCCCCAACAGTCCCGCCCGGTATATCTGAAGCTCCGTGACCTGATCGCTGCAGCGATTATCGAAGGCACCTATCGTGAAGGGGAAATGTTGCCGTCTGTCCGGGCTTTTGCGGCGGCGCAGGGGGCGAACCCGCTGACCGTGGCCAAGGCATACCAGCAATTCCAGGCGGATGGCCTGGTAGAAGTCCAGCGCGGTGTCGGTATGTATGTAGTGCCCGGCGCTGCCGCCAAATTGCGCAATTCCGAACGCGAACAGTTCATCGCCAGCGAATGGCCGGAGATCGAGGCCCGGATGCGGCGGCTCGGCATCAATCCAGCCGAATTGATCGAAAGCGAATCAGCCTAGAGGCTGGAAGAATCGGTCCAACCGGCACGCCGAGCATGCATGCCACTGCTTTTTTTCGCAAAAATTCGAGCGTAACTCACCGTATCGTCAACTAAGGCATTGTGCGAATTCGTACAATATGTCACTTTGACGTAGTAGTGCGACTGAAGTAATGTTCCACCACGGGCGCTGTAATTCGGGTCCTATGCATGACACGGGTTTATTGGTGGTATGCTGGGCCAGGGGAAGAAAATGATTAGATCTGAACTGTTGCAGGCGTTAGCCAAAGATAACCCTGAATTGCACAGCGATGAAATCGAGCAGGTAGTCGATATCTTCTTCGAAGAAATCGCGCAGCGCCTGGCCGAAGGCGGCCGCGTTGAATTGCGCGGTTTCGGTGCATTTTCAACGCGCGACAGAGACGCACGCAAGGGCCGCAACCCGCGGACCGGCGAACCAGTTAATGTGCCGGGCAAGCGCGTGCCCTATTTCAAGCCGGGCAAGGAAATGCGCCAGCGCCTAAACGCTGGGTAACCAAGCGAATTGCGGGGCGGTAATAGCCGCCCCATCTT
>JBFEKH010000210.1:0-2590 GCA_041552775.1 Allopontixanthobacter sp. | reverse complement strand
GCGCGGATAGCGCCAGGGGCAACAGCCCATCGAAATGATCCTGGTTGACCGACAGGATGGAATCCTCCCGTCCCGGCTTTTCAACCCTTAGCTCAGCCTTGTAGGTCGCCCGAAACAACGCCCGCCAATAATCTTCCGCAGTGCCGCTATCGGGGCCTAGCGCCACTGCGAGCCGCGCCGCGGTGGGCGCGGCTGCGGAGACAGCATTGGTTACTTCGCTACGAAAATTCTCGCCCGCCAGCCACACCAGCGCGCTGGGCTGCACGAACCGCGCCCAAATGGTAGTGTCGCTCCGCGCGCCCCCCGCTGCCTCGGCAAAGGTGGACAGCGCCATGCGGGCAACCTTTGCCCGCAGGATCTGCCCGCCATGTTCCCATTCGTGATAGCTCACCCGAGGCCAGATTTTCTCCCGCTGCGTTCCCGGAATCAGGATGTAAAAATCCAGCACCCCTTCGAGCGACCCGGTGCGCAGATTGGACCCGTAAAACAGGGCCGCTACCGCGCCCGCTTCGCCCGCCAGCCGCGCGGCAAATTCAGCCACTGCCGGATCGACCGGCGCAGCCAGACTGGCGTTGATCCGCGCAGTTAGTCCTGTAGGTAAATGCGTTTCGGTCACGGAACGACGAAGCGCAGCTCCGGTCCCTCTGCCACATGATAACGGCCCGCGGGGAAGATCTCGCCATCCAGGATAAATTCGTCATCCAGCGACAATTCGAACGCGCCGGCCTTCGCGAAATGGACACCTGCACGGGTAACCCATTCGGGCCCCTTGCCCGCGACAACCGCAGGGATCATCGCCAGTAAACGGCGGCGCGCCTTGTCCATCACGACCATGCGCAGACCATCCGTATAGGGGCCGAACAATTTCATGTTCACGGGCAGGCGATTGAGAGTGGATGCCACCAATATCCAGCGCTTGGCAGGATCGCCAAACCCGCTGTGCGGCAGCGGCGTGCGATCCGCCCCCAGCAGTATTTCCATGCCGATCCCGCGCCGCCAGCGATTGCGGACGGTGCCAAGCAGGGCCTGGATTACGCCCCATGCCGTAGTCACCCCGACCGCGAGGCTGTTGAACGCGCCCAAGCGATGGGCATCCTGCCCGACCTTGATGCCGGTCGTGAAAGCGCCTGCCCCAAGGATGAAACCCATCAGCGCGCCGCGATTGGCCTGCCCGGCGCCGGTGTTGATCGGGGTCATCGTAATACCGCGCCGCCGGATCCGCTGGCCGTCCTCAAACGCGGTCAAGACCCCCGCTAGTGTCCATGTGGCGGGCGCGCCCAGATCGACGTTGAGCGCGTTGGTCTTGCCGCGCGGCAGTACCGCCAGCGCAGGCCAGGCATCGCCCCAGATGGCTAGGCCGCAGGTCAGCACATCGCGGACCGTGCCATCGCCGCCATTGATGACCAGCAATTCGATCCCGCGCGCCTTGAAATCGGTGAGTATGGCGGGCAGATCGCCGCTGTCCGCCGGTTCTGCCACCAGCACATTTGGCATATCCGGCAAGCTGCCACCCACTGCCTTGCCTGCAGCGCCTTCATTACGCAAATTGTGATGGCTGTGACGATTATAGATAACCCCGACGAGCGGGGCAGTGGTCGGCACATCTTCCAGATTCGCGGCTGACGGCGGGACATGTTGGTTAGCGAGCGCCATTACACCGCCGCGCTTAGCAAGTAATGCGCAGCCGCTCCAGAACATATATTGGCGCCGGAACGCCGCCCTTCGTCCGTTTGATTCACGACCAGTCCGGCCTTCCACCGATAGGGGGCGACGAGGCAAAATAATTTCGATAGTAATTGCCGATGCTGATAACCGACCTGCTCGATTCCGCCCATGCAATCGCCGATGACATTGTTGCGCTGCGCCGCGCGATCCATGCCGAACCGGAATTGGGACTGCATACACCGCTGACCCAGGCGAAAGTCCGCGCAGCGCTGGCGCATCTTCCGCTGGAATGGCGTTCCGGCCCCTCGACCACGGGGGAAGTCGCGGTGCTGAAAGGCGCCAAACCCGGCCATCCCGGCCGAAGCCGGGTGCTGCTGCGCGGTGATATGGACGCCCTGCCAATGCCAGAGCAGACGGGTCTCGAATTTGCTTCCACCATCGAAGGCCGCATGCATGCCTGCGGTCACGATACCCACACCGCCATGTTGGTGGGCGCGGCGCAGGTGCTGGCATCGCGCCAGGCCCACCTGGCCGGCGAAGTCATGTTCATGTTCCAGCCCGGCGAGGAAGGCTATCACGGCGCGCGGTTCATGCTGGATGACGGCCTGCTCGGCGGCGAGAATTCCGGCCGTGAAAACGATCCGTTACCCGATGCCGCCTTTGCCCTGCACATCATGCCCAATGCCCGGCACGGGGTAATCGCGGGTAAGTCCGGCGCGCTGCTGGCCGCCGCCGACCAATTCGAAATTACCGTTCACGGACGCGGCGGCCATGCCTCAATGCCGCACGACACGCTGGACCCCGTTCCTGCTGCCTGCGCCATTGTGACCGCGCTGCAGGCAATGGTTACGCGCCGGTTCAATGCCGCCGACGCCGTGGTGGTCACGGTCACCCGGCTCGATGCCGGCACCGCGCATAACGTCAT
>JBFEKH010000209.1:0-2606 GCA_041552775.1 Allopontixanthobacter sp. | reverse complement strand
GCAATCACCCTTTCCGAGGCGAAAGGTGGTCTTGGCATTGGCCCAGAAATCCGGTTTCCCCCACAATTCGCGGTCTTCGACATAGCGAATCGCATGGTTTGCGTAGGAATTCACTGCCTGAAGTATTTCCTGATCCGATCGCCCCCCCGAACCAACTCTTTGATTGGCCCAACTTTTGGACAAGTTGCCCTGGTTCACTCGGCGCCAGTCGGCTTGGAATGAAGTATTGCTGATCTTGATCCGCTTGCTCGCCAAAAAATCGGTTGCAGCAGGCTTGACCGGCTCGGCCGAGCTAATTTCCGGCAAACCTGGAGCGAAATTGCCCAGGCAAGGATTGAACTCAATCACAGACATTGCAGGTGAAACCAGCGCAGCACTAATGGTCTCGCCGTAGGCTACGTCAGCTACTGCGCCGCCTGACTGTGCCTCAATCATGAGCTCGAGTGCGCTTTTCTGGCTGCTTCCGCCGATAATAGCGCTGGCTTTGGAATATGCCGGACGTCTTGAGGTAAGGGAGTATCGGTCAGGCGCACTTGCCTGAAATTGGCATGGAGCCATCACTAATGCTGCAGTCGAGGCTGGCAGCATGATTCCTGCAGCGGCGACTTGCGCCGTAGCTGCAGACGAGATCGCCATAGCGCCTCCGATTAGGCCAGAACCTAACAGGCTGCGGGCAATCCGCTCCCAAGAAATCCGGTTTTCCATACGGATCTCAATAATTGTGTAGTGGTCTAAGAGTTGTTGTCGAACACAGTTACCTGGCTGTTAAGTATTATCCCGCATGCCTGAGTGCTCGCTACGCCCAAGAGGAAATCCAATGAAGCGCCTGATCATGGGACGCATTTCGTCTGCGCAGCGCCGGGCCGGCCAGGTTGTCAGACGCAAGGCGAGATACCCCACCAAATGAAGATGGCTAGAGGCAGATGATGCCGGACTCTTGCAGCCAGTCTGGTTTGGTTGATTGATCCGGTCTTCCAACAGCTGAAACCCCGGTTTCGGGACTTAGCTCTGGGATTGATATGGCCGCCGATATCCAGCATCAGTGCGATTGCTGACGCAAGGAGCGCATTTCCGTGGCCAACACTGATACCAATCTTCAGGACAATTACGCCGGCGTGTTCGATGGCAAACTGATGCCGGGCAAGCGCGGTGCGCTGCTCATTGTCGATGTCGTGATGGCCTATCTCGATCCAGAATCACCGCTTTATGCCCAGGCGGACGAAGCTCTAGCCAGCAATCAACGGTTGGTCGCAGCAGCCCGCGCGGCAAGCGTGCCGGTAATCTTTACCAATGTCGAATTCCAGGCTGGCGGAAAGGATGGCGGGCTGTTTTACCGCAAGGTTCCAGCACTCAGCAATTTCCTCGCTGGCTCACCTCTGGGGCGCTTTCCCGACACTCTCCAGCCCGCCCAGGGCGAGGTGGTCGTTACCAAGCAATATGCCTCGTCATTCTTCGGCACCACGCTTGCGTCAACGCTGACGGCGCAGGGGATCGATACCTTGCTGATCACCGGATTCTCGACTTCGGGCTGCGTCCGGGCGAGCGCGCTCGATGCCTTGCAGCACGGCTTCGCGCCCTTCGTCATCCGCGACGCATGTGCCGACCGTCACTCAGGGCCGCACGAGGCGAACCTGTTCGACCTGCAAGCGAAATATGCCGAAGTCATTGGCGAAACAGAGGCAATTGAAATGATGCCACAACTTGGAATCAGCGCTGCAGGTAATTGATCTGGGTCAGTCGAACCGTCGAAAAAATTCGAAGGTCGCGTGCTCCAAATTTGCGACCAGATGGACCGCAAATCCGGAAATTCCAGCCAAGCCGTATCAGGCCAGGATCAGAGCATCGCTGCCAATTATGTCCGCGCGGCCGCGATGCCCTTGCTTCGGGCGGCCTGCCAAACCTAGCTACCCTACCCGGAGCACGGACCGTTCCCGCCGCCGCCCACGCACAGTTCAGTCCGCGAAATCTTCTACCCGTTCGATAATGATTGCCGGGGCCATGCCGCCTGCGGCGCACATGGTGACGAGGCCGTAACGCCCGCCGGTCCGCTCGAGTTCGTCCAGTATGGTGCCGATCAGGATCGAACCGGTCGCGCCGATGGGATGGCCCAGGGCGATGGAACCGCCGTTGACGTTGACCTTGTCCCAATCAAGGCCGAGCTTGTCGACGAAACGGTGCGCAACGACTGCGAAAGCCTCGTTGATTTCCCACAGGTCGATGTCGTCCTTGGTCAGCCCAGCCTTGGCCAGCACCTTCTGCGCGGCGGGCACGGGGGCGTTCAACATCAGGGTAGGGTCATCGCCCATATTCGCCGTCGCTACGATACGTGCCCGTGGCTTGAGGCCGTGCTTCCTGCCATATTCCGCCGAGGTGACGAGAACCGCGGCTGCGCCATCGACCACGCCTGAACTGTTGCCTGCGTGGTGAAAATTGGTGATTTCCAGATCGGGATATTTCTGGTTGATCAGGCTGCGGAACGTGGTGCCGCTGCGGTCCAGCGGCATGTCGGCGATCTTGCCGAATGCGGGCTGCAATTGCGCCAGTCCTTCGCGGGTGGTCTCGGGTCGTGCATATTCGTCATGATCCAGCATGACGGTGCCGTCATC
>JBFEKH010000208.1:0-2616 GCA_041552775.1 Allopontixanthobacter sp. | reverse complement strand
CGGCAGATATGGACGCCGAATAAGCCGAGACGAAATCGCGAACGGGGCGCCGTACCGGAAGTTTCGGCGCCCCGCTTCATTTCCTGCATCGCACGGCGACTTGTTTGCATATCGTGCGCGTTCTAGGCTCGGCCATCCTTGGGGGGAGAGACAATGAAGAAATTTGCGATTGCCGCTGTGCCAGCGATGCTGATGATACTTTCAGCCAGCCCTGCTGCGGCGCATAACGGTGAAGATCATTCCGCAGAAATGTCCCGCGTGGAGGCCATGCGCAGCACTACTCTCGCTTTTCTGGCAAGCCTGGACGAGGCCCAGCGTGCTTCCGCGGTGACCTCGCTCGACGATAATGAAGCACGGACCGGCTGGTCCAACCTGCCCGTCAGCATGGCGCCGCGCACCGGAGTTGCGGTTGCGGACATGACCGCGGAACAGCGCAAGGCATTCCACGCCATGCTGGCTGCGGCCTTGTCGAGTCAGGGCTACCTGAAATCGGCAACGATATTCTGGCATGAAGACGTGCTGCACGACCTGGGAACTGCCGCGGTGGCTGCCATGCCCGACACGGATCCGCGCAAAGCCGAGGGAGCGGCGTTCATGGCCAATTACGATTCGGAGAAGTTTTTCGCCAAGGTCTATGGTGACCCTGCCGGAGCAGACTGGGCCTGGACGGTAACCGGACATCATTATGCAGCGAATTTCAGCGTATCGGGCGGAAGGATTGCGTTCACCCCCTTGTTCCTGGGCGCAAACCCCCAGATTGTTCCCGATGGCCGCTATGCGGGGTGGCGCATCCTCCAGCATGAGGCGGACCGCGCCATGGCGCTTCTCGGATCGCTGCGCGAGGAACAGAAAATGCAAGCAGTGCTGGCGGATGCAGTCGATGATCAGGCATTTCTTGGCAAGGGACGCCAAGACAGGCTGGCGAAGCCTGCGGGTATCTCCGGATCGCAGCTGACGGCTGCCCAGTTGGCAATTCTGAACGGATTGATCGATGAATATCTCGGCGATGCGTCGGATGAAGCGGCTGCCCGCCAGCGTCAGGCAATCGAAGCTGACGGGTATGAAAAACTGTACTTCGCCTGGTGGGGCCCTGTCGCTGATCCAGCAGCGCGGTACATGTTCCGAGTGCAAGGCCCTTCGATCCTGATTGACTACGTGCGCGAATCCTCCGGCAGCGATGAATATAACCACGTCCATTCCATCGTGCGCGATCCCGCCAATGATTATGGTGCCGTGTGGCTGGAACGCCATTACCAGGAAGCCCACCAGAACTAAGCGGCAGGGCGGCTAACCTTCAGGCGGCGCGTTTGATGTCAGGTTTGTGGGCGCTCAAGAATATCAGTTCACGCAATTGCCCCTCTTCGGGCAGGACGAGACCGGAAAGATCGGCGACGCCGACAATCTCGTCCTCGCCGGAACATTTGGCGAGCTCGATGGTCCTGGGGTGGATCCGCTGTTCGCTGGTCAGGGAATAGAATGTCCGGACGACGGGTTTGGTCAGCTCGTCCCGGTCCTGATCGATCACCATGCCAATCCTGTTGCTGCGCATCCTGACGAACGAACCGATAGGATGAATCCCGACCGCATCGATAAAATGCTTCAGGATGTCGGAATCGAACACAGTGCTCATTTCCCTTAGCCTGACGATGGCTGCCGTAGGATCGAGTGCTGCACCCAGTTCCGTATCGCTCAAAAGATAGTCGAATGTGTCGCAAATGGCGGCCATCCGAGCAATCCGGGCGATATCCGGGCCGGAAAGACCTTCCGGAAATCCGCCGCCATCCATCTGTTCGTGATGCTGGAGGCAGGCAATCATGACCAATTCGGGAATGTTTCCGGCGGCGTCCAGCGCAGCTGCTCCAAATTTGACGTGTTGTTGCCAGATTTCCGGCGCGGCGCTGCGGAAGTCTCCGTTTTTCGGGGCTAGATCCTGCGGCAGGTAATTGGTCCCGATGTCGAGGAACAATCCGGCCAGCCCGGCTTCGGAGATTTCTTTCGGTGACAGCTTCATCTTGTGCGCCAGTGATACCATCAACGCACTTACGGCCAGCGAATGCCGGTACACGAACTGGTTGTTGAGTTTGCAGCGCATCAGCCCGCTGAAGGCATGGGGATTTCTCTGGATGGACGCGAATATGTCCTTCACCACTGGCTCGACTGCACCCAGGTTGAGCGCTTTGCCAAGCCGTGCATCGATGAATACCTTCGAAACTGCCTGCTGCGCTTTCTCGGCCACGATTTGCGCAGCGCCCACTTCCGCGCGCGTGCTGACCCGATCGGTCGATTGCAGGTCAATTGATTGCCGGGATCGAAGCGCAGTCGCGCGCACCAGTTGAGCCCTGGGTGCGGGCGCTGGCGCCGCCCGCTGCCTTGCCAGTGGGCTTTCCTTGATTGGCTCTTGCCCTGCGCCGGCGGTCGGTCCCGACGCAAGGTCTTTTCCCTTGGAAGTATCGATGATGACGCTTTCGAGCTCGCTGGACTTGAGGTGAAAGAGGTTGTCGGGATCATCCAGCAGGAAGCGAGACTTCCAGAACGGATGCTTGAGCCAGCCGCCTTCCATCTTGTGCACGAACATGCCCAATTCCACATCCGATATTGAAACACGCTTCAGCATTT
>JBFEKH010000207.1:0-2631 GCA_041552775.1 Allopontixanthobacter sp. | reverse complement strand
TTGTCTGGCTGTCACTGTAAAGCTTTGCAAGATCGGTAACTTATCCATCCTTTCGAGGAATTGAGCTTGCGCTTAAGCGGGGTCAGCGGCGGCTGACATTGTACTCCGCAGCTTGTCGTTCGGCCATGAGTGCGGCTGGGCAATGACCCCGGTGTAGTAATGGCGGTCGCATCACTCTAGGGCGGCAACATAAATTCAGGCAATTCAGGTGCAGATACATGGCCCGCAAACATTCGAAACATGGTCCCTATGACGACGTGCAGAGCGATGAGCAGGATGAGACCCCCACACCTGCGGTTCCCTGCTGGCTGTGCGGCCGGCCAACCGGGGAAACCATTGTCTGGCACCATCCCGTTCCAAAGAGCCGCGGCGGACGCGATGTGGTTCCCATGCACCCCATTTGCCAAAAGACCCTGACTGCCAATTTCACCAATTCCGAACTGCAGCGCCACGGGATGGCGGTGGAGGGATTGCTGGACAATCCTGCCGTACGCAAATTTGTCGATTGGGTGGCGAACAAGGATCCCGACTTCACCGCTACCATGACCAAGAAGCGGCGATGATATCACCGGCTTCTTGAAAATCGAGAAGCGCCAGCGGCCCATATCGTGGTGACTTCAGGCGGTTAACATGCATATTGGTAGCGATACCAAAAGGAGTGTGACCACGACTTTGAAGTTCTCGCTGCGACCAACCCGGCGCAAGGCAATTACGGCAATAGCCACCGCGCCGCTGGGGCTGGCAGGATTGCGGGCACGGGCTCAGGAGGTTGCCGGACAGCCGCATCAACGCGATTATTGCCGGCAATGTCGAAACACCGCGCCAACAGAAATGGTATACGCCAGAAGGGAAGGCGGAAATCGTGGCCGCACAATGCCTGGACGGCAGAATCCAGCCAGAAGACATCGGCGCCATGGCGATGTTCCTGGCTTCAAATGATGCAAGGTTCTGCACCGCACACAATTACTGGGTAGATGCCGGATGGAGATAAATGCCGACGTAGTGCAAGTCCTGCGCGCCGATGCCAAACTCGGCGAAGGCGCATTGTGGGACCATGAGAGGGGCGTGGTCTGGTTTGTGGACATCAAGCGCCGCAGATTGTGGCATTTTGACCCGGATACTGGCAGCAACTCATATGTTGAAGCGCCGCAGCAGATTGGCTGGGCCCTGCCTGCAGAAGGCGGGCTGTTGCTCTGCGGTTTGAAGGACGGGCTTTATACTTTCGATGCGGAGGGCAAGGCTTTCAGCAAGCTGATGGCTGTTCCGGGGGAACCGGCAGGAAACCGATTGAACGATGCCTGCACCGATCCATGGGGCCGGGTGTGGTTTGGTTCCATGGATGATAGCGAAAGCGGCGCAACGGGCCGGTTCTACATGTTTGATCGCGGCGAGATTCGCGCCGCAGGTCCGGCCGGCATTACCATTACCAACGGTCCTGCCGTCAATGCATCGGGCAGCCGTATCTACTTCACCGACACGCTGGCACAGAAAATCATGGTGGCCGACCTGTCGCCTGACGGGGTGAGCGAAGCACGGTCATTTGCAGACACCAACGCGCATTTCCCCGGTGCCTATCCCGATGGCCCGGTTGTCGATGCCGAAGATCACGTCTGGACCGGGCTCTATCTCGGCGGGAAACTGGCGCGATTTTCGCCTGCCGGCGATCTGGTGGCCACGGTAGAAATGCCTGCCCGTGACATTACCAAAATGGCTTTTGGCGGCAAGGATTTGCGGACCTGTTTCGTGACGACAGCGACCAAGGACATGGGGGTCGATGACATGAACACCTATCCGCTTGCTGGCGGCCTGCTTAAATTCGATGCCCCGGTCGCGGGGTTTGCTCAGGCCCGGGCAAAACTCTCGTGAAGACCGCAATCACCCTCGCCGCATTGGTCTGGACGGCGTCCGCCGCCGCTGCCCCGACGCTCGGCCCGGCCTACGGTGACCACATGGTCTTGCAGCGGGATGTGGATGTCGTAATCTCCGGTTCTGCACCCGGTCAGAAGATCGTCCGCGGGACACTGGGTACCGCGAGCGCGCAATCCCAAGTCAATTCGGCCGGCGATTTCCTACTGGTTTTTCCGGCACAATCCGCCAGCGAAGAAGGGTTCGCCCTTACGGTTTCAGATTTCAGCGGTACCACCACGCTGTCCGACATATTGATTGGCGACGTGTATCTTTGCGCGGGACAATCCAACATGGAGTTGACCGTTAACCGAGCGCTGGACACCTATAACCAGCTGCGGCTCGCGCCTGATGATGGCATGCGATTGCTCAAGATCCCCAAAGATACGGCGCCAGCACCCCGGGAGGAATTAGCGGAGCCGGTTGCCTGGAACCCTGCGACCAGTGACAGTGTTGCCGAGTTTTCTTCTGCCTGTTTCTAGATGGCCAAGCGCCTGCGAGCTACACGCCCCGGCGTGCCCGTCGGACTGATCCATTCCAATTAGGCGGTTCGGCTGCGCGGGCGTGGCTGACGCCAGCTGGCGGCAGGACGCTGTATGATCAGGACCAGCTGGAACTGCTGGCGCTTTACAATCGTGATACCTTGGCGGCGGCGCGGAAATTCGCGCCCAAGTGGTACGACCGGTGGCGCACCAACGATAATGGCGAGGAACCCGGGAAAAATCC
>JBFEKH010000206.1:0-2676 GCA_041552775.1 Allopontixanthobacter sp. | reverse complement strand
TTCGGCCTATGACATTGCCGAGAACCTGTCGAAAACACGCGGAAAGCGGGTTGCGCCCAACAGCGTGTACCGAATCCTCGACCTGTTCGTGAGCAACAATCTCGCCATGCGGGTGGAAAGCGCGAATGCCTATCTCGCCAACACCCACCCGGGCTGCACCCACGATTGTATTTTCCTGGTGTGCGATGAATGCGGCGAAGCGACCCATGTGGATAATGACGAGATTTCAAAGGCAGTACGCCAGGTGGCCCAAAGCTCTGATTTCAAACCAGAACGCCCGATCATCGAAATCCGCGGCCTGTGCGCCACCTGCCGCTGAAATAACAACCCGACAAATCCGCGAAAACAGGGCATTATCGTACATCGACAGGCCACATTTCGCGGTGTAGGCTGACCCCCATGACTTCTCGACCAGATACCCCGCTTCTCGACACTGTCGATGTACCCGCCGATCTGCGAAAGCTTGAACAAAGCCAGTTGCGCCAACTGGCGGACGAACTGCGCAGCGAAATGATCTCCACCGTCGGGAGTACCGGCGGCCATCTTGGCTCCGGCCTGGGTGTTGTGGAACTGACCACTGCGATCCATTACGTGTTCAATACACCGACCGACAGGCTGATCTGGGATGTTGGCCATCAGGCCTATCCGCACAAGATCCTGACCGGACGGCGCGACCGTATCCGCACCCTGCGCCAGGGCGGCGGGTTGAGCGGTTTCACCAAGCGCAGCGAGAGCGAATATGATCCGTTCGGTGCGGCGCATAGCTCGACCTCAATCTCCGCTGGTCTTGGCTTTGCCGTAGCGAACAAGCTGGCGGGCACTTCGGGCAAGGCGATCGCAGTGATCGGCGACGGTGCGATGAGTGCTGGCATGGCATATGAGGCGATGAACAATGCCGAACAGGCGGGCAACCGGCTGATCGTGATCCTGAACGATAACGACATGTCCATTGCGCCGCCGGTGGGCGGGCTCAGCGCCTATCTGGCGCGGATGGTGTCGAGCAGCGAATATCTCAGCCTGCGCAGCCTCGCGTCCAAAGTGGCGAAAAAGTTTTCGCGCCGGGTGCATTCGGGCCTCGAAAAAGCTGAAGTTTACACGCGCGGGATGGTAACCGGCGGCACCCTGTTCGAAGAACTCGGGTTCTATTATGTTGGCCCGATCGACGGCCACAATCTCGATCACCTGATCCCGGTGCTGGAAAATGTGCGCGACAGCGAACAGGGCCCGATCCTGATTCACGTCGTGACCAAGAAGGGCAAAGGCTACGCCCCGGCAGAAGAAAGCGCCGACAAATATCACGGTGTCGCGAAATTCGATGTCATCAGCGGCAAGCAGGACAAGGGGCCGGGCGGCGGCCCGCCAGCCTATCAGAACGTGTTCGGCGAGACGCTGGCCAAGCTGGCCGATACTGATCCGCTGATCTGCGCGATTACCGCCGCGATGCCATCCGGCACCGGGGTGGATAAATTCGCGGCGGCGCATCCGGACAAGGCCTTCGATGTCGGCATTGCCGAACAACATGGCGTGACTTTCGCCGCAGGTCTGGCCGCGCAAGGCATGCGGCCATTCTGCGCGATCTATTCCACCTTCCTCCAGCGCGCGTTCGACCAGGTGGTGCATGACGTGGCGATCCAGAACCTGCCGGTGCGCTTCGCGATTGACCGCGCGGGACTGGTCGGGGCCGATGGCGCGACCCATGCAGGCAGTTTCGACATTACCTATCTGGCGACCCTGCCTAATTTCGTGGTGATGGCTGCCGCTGACGAGGCGGAGCTGGTCCACATGACTTATACGGCCGCGATGCATGACAGCGGCCCGATTGCCTTCCGATATCCGCGCGGTTCGGGCACCGGTGTGGCAATGCCCGAAACGCCTGAATTGCTGGAAATTGGCAAGGGCCGGATTGTCCGCCAAGGAACCAAGATTGCCCTGCTATCGCTCGGCACCCGATTGGCGGAGGCGTTGAAAGCCGCCGATCAGCTCGAAGCCAAGGGCCTGAGCACGACCGTTGCCGATTTGCGTTTCGCCAAACCGCTCGACACCGAAATGATCGAAAAACTGATCCGTACCCATGAAGTGGTGATCACCGTGGAAGAAGGCAGCATCGGCGGTCTGGGCGCGCATGTGCTCACTTTGGCGAGTGACCTGGGCCTGACCGACGCGGGCCTGAAAATCCGTACACTGCGCCTGCCCGACATCTTCCAGGACCATGACGCACCGGACAAGCAATATGACGAAGCCGGGCTGAACGCGCCGAACATCGTCGATGCCGTGCTGAAGGCGCTCCGGCATAATTCGGCGGGCGTGGAAGAAGCGCGGGCCTGATCCGAGCGGCATTACGCCGAAAGTTCATTGTCCGTCCTGGCGGCAAAAGGAGTTAGGCCGGAATGTCCCTGTTGAATGCGGTCCACGCAGGCCCCGTCGCCATGCTTACCCTGAACCGGCCCGAGGCGATGAACCCGCTGGGCGCGCATGGTGATGGGGATGAATTTGCCGCCGCCTGCAATGCGATCAATGCCGATCCGGCCATTCGCGTGGCCATCCTCACCGGGGCCGGGCGCGCGTTTTCAGCTGGCGGCGATATCAAGGCGATGCGCGACAAGACCGGGAATTTCGGCGGTAATCCAGTCGAGATAGCCGAGGGCTACCGGACCAATATTCACCGCGCCTTGCGCG
>JBFEKH010000205.1:0-2696 GCA_041552775.1 Allopontixanthobacter sp. | reverse complement strand
CACCTGTTCGGCAAAGGCGCGGGCTTCGCTGATATCGTCGCCATTGGTCATGCGCCGGTTGAACAGCGGCACAAAAGCCGAGGCAAACGCCCCTTCGGCAAACAGTCGGCGGAAAATGTTGGGCAGCTGGAAGGCCAATTGCCACGCATCGCCCACGCCGCCAGCACCCAATACACGCGCCAGCAGGATATCGCGGACAAAACCGAACACCCGGCTGACCAAAGTCAGGCCGCCGATGGTGCCGACATTTTTTACGAGGCTCATGGCTACCGCCCGCCAGTCAGGCGAAAGCCGCTCAGGCGTTCCCGACCGGCGATGCTTCGCTTGCTGCCTGTTCTTCTGCCTTGCGCTGCAATTGCTGGATATACAGGCCGTTGAAGTCGATCGGATCGAGCATCAGCGGCTGGAAGCCGGCATCGCGCGTTGCGTCGGCAATGATCCGGCGAGCGAATGGGAACAGAATGCGCGGTGCTTCGGCGTACATGAAGGCATGCATCTGGTCGTCGGGCAGATTACGCATCCCGATCAGGCCGCAATAGGACAGTTCGATCAGGTAGGCATTGCCCTTTTCCGCCTTGGCAGTGACGTTGATCTTCAATTCGACTTCGTGGATCTGGTCGTTGACCGGTACCGCGCCAATATTGAACTGCAAGTCGATCTGCGGCTGGTCGGTCCACTGAAAGCATTCCGGAGCGTTCGGATTTTCTACCGAAAGATCCTTGATATACTGGGAGACGATTCCTGCTACCGGCTGCGTATCTTCGCCATTCGGGGCTGGATTCATGTTGAGATCGGTGAGAACGTCGCCTTCGTCGGCCATGATGATCGGTGCTTTCTAATTTTAGCTGATACATTACCCGAGCGCCCGAATTCACGGTGGCACAGGCTTCGGCGCGGCGCCTAGCATCCTACCGCATGGCAAGCAACTTTGCAGATAGTGGCAGGAAAAATCGGCTCAGACCGGCCAAGGCGGTTTCGCTGCATGACAGATCGCGCAATCTCACACGTTGTTCATTTGTAATCCCTTCCTATTTAAGGCAGTGTAACATTAATGACGCTGGCGCATGCTGTGCTGGCCAAGACACGGGTAGCCATACGTGATAATTCAGATCGTCATCCTCGCCATGATCGCCGCATTTCTCGGCATGAGGCTCTATTCCGTGCTTGGCCGCCGTGCCGAGCATGAGGAAGAATCGATCCCCACGCGCTTCGACGATCAATTGAGCCCGCCCAGCGCACCGCAGGCAGCGCAGGCAGCAATGCCGCGTCCGCGCGAACTGGTGGGCGTATTGCCTGCCGTGGAACAAGGCGTGCGCGAAATCGCCGCCGCCGACCGCCGTTTCGACATCACCGCTTTCCTCGAAGGTGCCAAGGGCGCTTACGGGATGGTTCTGGAAGCGTTCTGGAACGGCGACAAGGCATCGCTGCGCGAATTGTGCGACGATGATGTTTATGAAAGCTTTGCCGGTGCTATCGATGCGCGGGAAAAAGCGGGCGAAACGCTCGACAACCGATTAATCCGGATCGAGGATTCGGTGATCCACAGCGCCCAGCTGGACGGCCGCACCGCACGTATCGCCGTACGCTTTGTGGCCGATATCGCCGCCCTCACCCGTGACAAGGACGGCGTGATGATTGCCGGTTCGCTGGATGATGCGATCGAGACACGGGACATCTGGACCTTCAGCCGCGATGTCACGTCGGGAACTCCGGAATGGGTGCTCGACGAAACTGACGAAGGCTGATCCTGCCACTGTGATTTCGGGTCATTGATGAGCCGTTAAATGTGGGGGAAGTTGATGCAGCGTTTATGGGTTTTGGCAGCCGTGACCCTGCTTGCATCTTGTGCGGGAATTATTCCGCCCCCGTCTGGACGCCCTGCTGGCCCGGCACCTGATGCTTCTATCTCAAGCGCTGCCTTTGCCGGTATAAGGCCCGGGCCTGCCGTCGGCAATCTGGACATGAAGCCCGGTGATGCCAGCACCGCGCTGGCGTCCTTTATTGAAAGCTGCCCCAAGTTGCTCCGGCGGACTGACGCCAGCGGCCTGACCAGTCAGAATGACTGGCGCAGCGCGTGCGAGGCAGGCAGTAATTGGCCGCTTGGCCGCGCCGCCAAATTCTTCGACGAATTTTTCGAAACTGCGAAAGTGGGCGACGGCGCCGCTTTTGCCACCGGCTATTTCGAGCCTCTGATCAAGGGCAGCAGGACCCGCCTGCCGGGCTACGATACGCCGGTCTATGCCATGCCGGATGATCTGGTGCGTGCTTGGCCTGATGATGTGCCGCAAAGCGAACGAACGGGCCGCATGCCGCTGGGCCGTTATGACGCCAGCGGCAAAGTCGTGCCTTATTACGAACGTGCGGAGATCGAAGACGGCGCACTGGCAGGGCGCGGTCTGGAAATCGGCTGGGCAGCCGATCCGGTCGAGTTCTTCTTCCTCCAGATTCAGGGTTCGGGCCGCCTGGTCGCGCCCGATGGCACGGTCACACGGATCGGCTATGCCGGACAGAATGGCCGCGAATATGCAGGCATCGGCGGGATAATGCGGGAACGTGGCCTGCTCGGCGACGGCCCCGGCAAATATGCCGGAAGCATGCAGGGCATCATGCAATATATCCGCGAGAACCCGGCAGAGGGCCGCGAATTGATGCGGCTCAACAAGAGCTGGATTTTCTTCCGGGTGCTGGACGGCGAT
>JBFEKH010000204.1:0-2740 GCA_041552775.1 Allopontixanthobacter sp. | reverse complement strand
CTCTCCGATCTTCCTCGCGAGATATTCAACTGTGCAAGCTGCGCCTCTTCCTTCTGCAATCACGGCGCAGAGAATTATGTCCCAAGCAGGCTCGCCGAGCAGGGCACGATCAATTACAAAGGCTCGGGCCTGCCGCTGAGCAAATACATTCTCAGCATGAAGTACCAATGGGTCGACTACGCTATCCGCTGACTCTTTAGGCTTTGCCACTTTGTGCTTCTCCCAGAGTCATATCTTCGCTCTTCGATTCAGCGAAAATCTCGCTGGAAAGTTTGTCCATTGCCTGTGAAATGAATATCCCGACCAAGGCGAGGTTGAGTTTATCCGCTTCACGGAGGCATTCGGCCAATTGGGATCGAAGTTCCTCCGGAGTGAGATCACTGTTCATGGTTCCGTTATACCTGCACGGACATCAGTCGCAAAGCCATATGACGCTGGACTCAGTTGGCAGGAGGAATAAGAATAATAGAATATCTGGAATTGGGTCGCTTCCAGACGGTCTGCTTTTATCAAGAACCTACGTTAAGCCGACAGGCACACAGCGCATCGTTGGGCGGGACATTGCCTCACACAACGCTTCGGCATCCGACGCATCATTCTTGCCGCGCTTCACATATGGCTTCACATGCTGCGGCGAAAGCAAGCGTACCTCATGCCCAAAGGATTGCAGCAAGCGCGACCAATGGTGTGATCCGCTGCACGCTTCTACCGCAACCACAGTCGCGGGAAGCTTCTCGAAAAATGTCACCATCTCGCTGCGCCTCAGCTTCTTGCGTAAAATAGGCTCCTCAGACCCATTCACGCCATGCAGCTGAAAAAATTGCTTTGATGTATCCATACCAATGCGGCTAATCTGTTCCACGGACGGTCTCCTTCGCTTGAGTTGTAACGACTCTCTCTGGCACATTGTGATGCCGTACGGAGGCCGTCCACCCCAACAGCTTTTGGTGAAATGCAAAACGCTACTGAACGGCAAAATCTGAGTGGATAGCTGCCGGTCCGCTTATGGACACCGGATCGAAAAAACAGCCAGTGTCTATCGGCGGCAAAACTCACGCATCACACGGATCATGCGCAGTCGGTCATGTGTCCATGATTGGCCTCGCGGCACGTTGATGAGCGGAAAGATCTGCCGGTTAATGTACCCATCCTTGCCAACGTAAGCCAATTTCCAGTCTGGGCAGCTTCTTCGGTCTATCGGCGTGTCTTCTATGATGGTGATAGCGGTATGACGTTGATCACCATTTATCGAAAGCATCAAACCATCAACTCCGGCACTTGGTCCTTGGAGAACCTGGCTAAAATAACGGTCTGTCGCAATCAGGGCGCCGGACACATTGACCAATGCGTTTTTGCGTTTCGCAACAGTCACAATATCAGCCAATTGATCGGCCAGTGCTTCTGGTCCAAGTTGGTGAACACTTACATAGATGAGAGATTTCAGCATCAGGCCCCTTCTTGGACAATAAGACCAAGAGCAAACTTATGCATGGCAGCAAATAAGCAATGTTACGCTCAGCGAGTTTTGGCCAATAGACCTGGCCGAGGCCAGCATGGCTGTTTGCGCCAACAAAGCGCTCATTCCCAGGCTCGTTCGTCTACTCTGCAACATGCCGTTCATTCAGGTTTCGGTGAGCGCCCCAAACCGGCAGCTTTTAGAGCTGCGTAAATCGCTGCTAAGCGGCAAGAACTGGGTGGAAAGTGGACACTGCGCCAGATTTGCCCTGGCTTCGTGCAGGACAGAAACTAGGCGGAAACTCGGACTTTGATCCGATCGACTGAATTCATGAAGACTGGAAACCCAACCGCCTCGTCTGCGTTTGGACTTGAAGGGCGGATTACATTTGGGGTCCGTGTCTGTCTATTGCTCGCGCTCCATTGCTACCAAGTGATGCGTGCCGGGGATTTGGGGATCGTAAAAATATGCCACTTTCGCAGGAAATGAATACCGAACGTTTGGGGCAAATCGTCGAGGAAGCGGCGGCCGAGATTTTCATCTTCGGAAAAGACGATTTTCGGTTTCTGCTGGTCAACAAGGGCGCGCGCGACAATCTTGGCTATTCAAGGGAAGAAATGTCGCGATTGCACCCTTGGGATTTGAAGCCTGAGTACACCGAGCAGCAATTTAGGGCATTTGTAAAACCGCTGATCGATGGTGATTTGGACGGGCTACATTTTGATACGATCCACGAGAAGAAAGACGGCTCGACCTACAATGTCAGCGTTCGTCTGCAGCTGATTTCGACCGACGATCAGCAAGTGTTCTACGCTGCGATCCAAGACATCTCGGAACAAACGAAGACGCGCGCTCAACTGGAGGAGGCATCCCGGCGGCTCGATGCCATTTTGAACAATACCACCATGGCTGTTTTCATGATGGATGATCGGCAGCATTGTTCCTTCATGAATCAGGCAGCAGAAGAGCTCACTGGCTTCACCTTTGAGGAAGCCCAAGGCAAGGTGCTGCATGATATAATTCATCACTCTTATCCCGATGGGAAACCATTTCCCATTGAGGAATGTGCGATTGACCGAGCATTTCCCGAAAATAGCCAGTCGCAAGGCGAAGAGGTCTTCGTTCACAAGGACGGGCACTTTTACAATGTCGGTTTCACCGCTTCGCCGATGAAGGACGAAAATGGCAAAACCATTGGGACTGTCATTGAGGCAAAGAATATCGACGAGGAACTGAAGGCTCGAGAGGCACTGAGTTCGTTCAATTCTGCGTTGCGGCAACGTG
>JBFEKH010000203.1:0-2749 GCA_041552775.1 Allopontixanthobacter sp. | reverse complement strand
GCGATACGGCCTTACCCAGTTTGCTGACGGCAACGGCGGCGACCATGCTGATGATGAAGCCGGGAATGATCTCGTAGATCACTGCCGTGGGGGCCTGTCCGCCGATGGTGAATGGCGCATAGAGCCAGATCAATACGGTGCAGGCGCCGGCGATGATGCCAGCCAATGCGCCGCTGCGGGTTATGCCGCGCCAATGCAGGCTGAGCAGGATCACGGGGCCGAACGCTGCGCCGAAGCCGGCCCAGGCATTGCCGACCAGGGACAGGATGCTGTTCGACCGGTCCATAGCCAGCACGATCGCGACCAGTGCCACGGCCAGCGTCGAAATTCGGCCCACCAGAACCAGCTCACTCTGGCTGGCGTCGGCGCGCAAGAATGTCTTGTAGAAATCCTCCGTCAAGGAACTGGAAGACACAAGCAATTGCGAGGAAATCGTACTCATGATCGCGGCTAGAATGGCGGCCAGCAGGAAGCCCGCAATGTAAGGGTGGAATAGCGTCTGCGACAGGACGATGAAGATCGTTTCGGGATCATCCAGCGGTGTGCCCGTGCGGGTGACGAAAGCCAGTCCGGCGATGCCGCACATGACCGAACCGATAACCGTCACTAGCATCCAGGACATGCCAATTAGGCGCATGGTGGGAATGTCCTTCACCGAGCGCACAGCCATGAACCGGACGATAATATGCGGCTGGCCGAAATAGCCGAGGCCCCAGGCCATGCTAGAGATGATCCCCAGCGCGCTAACCCCGGAAAGCCAGCCAAGATAGTCGGGATTGACGGCGCGGACGGCCTCGCTGGTGGCAGTCCAGCCGCCAAGTTCACCCAACGTAACGATGGGCACCAGCACCAGTGCGGCGAACATTATGCAGCCTTGGACAAAGTCGGTCAGGCTGACTGCCAGAAAACCGCCCACAAGCGTATAGGCCATGACGACGCCGGCAGTCACAACCAGGCCAAGGCGGTAGTCGAAGCCGAAGGATGCCTCGAATAATTTGCCGCCTGCCACCAGTCCGGCGGAGGTGTAGAGCGTGAAGAAGATCACGATCACCAGCGATGCGATAACGCGGATGTTGCGGCTGGTATCCTCGAACCGCTTTTCCAGATAGTCCGGGATGGTCACCGCATCGTCGGTGACCTCGGTATAGACCCGTAGGCGGGGTGCCACGAGCAGATAGTTCGCCCATGCGCCGATCAACAGACCTACCGCGATCCATGCAGCGTTAAGCCCGGCAATGTACACCGCCCCGGGCAGGCCCATCAGCATCCACCCGCTCATGTCCGATGCACCGGCTGACAGGGCCGCGACCGAAGGCGGTAATCGGCGGCCACCCAACATGAATTCGGAAACATTGCTGGTCGATTTCTGCCAAGCATACAGCCCGATGCCCAGCATCAGGATGAAATATGCGGTAAGCGATACGCCAGTTTCAAAATTCATGCGAAATTCCGTCAGGTCATTGAAGGAGGAAGCGTCGCGGCAAAAACCGTCATATCCGCGCGTGGCAAGATCGAATGACCAGTGCCTTAACGGGTGGAGCGCATGATTCCAACCCCGCTCCCCTGTGCAGGGTGAATAGCCCAGGCAATAGCGGCGGAATAGCAAAATGAATTGCCGGATTACCTACCTAATTTGAGCTGTTTTGGCGGAGTGGAGTGCACGTGATGTTGCTTTGCGGCAAAACTTGTCAATAAGTGCAGGTAGCCTATAAGGTGGATAGGGCACCAGCTGGTGATTTTGCAGGATGCTGATTTTATTAAAGTATCTCAGTATTTATTCAATTTATAATAAATATTATGAATAAGTAGGTTTTTTAGTGATAAATACAAAAAGAGTTGTAATAAAGATTGGTTCTAGTCTTCTGGCCGACCAGTCTCGCCTGACGCCGCGTTGGGCTTTCTTGCAACGAATCATGGAAGATATTGCCCTGCTCAGGGATGAAGGCATCGAAGTTGTGCTGTGTTCCTCTGGGGCGGTCGCGCTAGGCATGAAGATGATTGGCGTCACACCCGAAACAGCGGGATTGCGCGATAAACAGGCCGCTGCAGCTTGCGGCATGCCCCTGCTGCTGGGCGCCTATAAGCAAATCGGGCACGAATATGACATCAATGTCGCGCAGATTCTGGTGACGCTTGGTGATTTCGAGGATCATCCGCGCTTCCTCAACACCAAGAATACGCTGCACCGCTTGTTCCGGTCGAAAGTGCTGCCGATCATCAACGAGAACGACACGATCACGACCGAGGAAATCCGGGTCGGCGACAATGACCGGCTGGCAGCCAAGGTTGCCCAGATGGTGCAGGCGGACCATTTGGTCATCCTGACCAGCGTAGACGGACTGTATGATCGCAACCCTTCCGAACCGGGCGCCCAGCTGGTCGAAACGGTACACGATGTCAGCGAATACATGTCAGTGACGGAAAGTGTCAGCACGCTTGGCACCGGCGGCATGTTTACAAAGCTGCAGGCCGCCAACATGGCGCAGAATTCAGGGTGCACCACCTTGATTGCCAATGGCGAGGCGGATGATCCCGTTTCTTCGGTTCTGAAGGGTTTGCGCCCCTGCACGACCTGTGTCGCGCATGAAGCGCCGCTGTCGGGCTGGCCTCTATGGATCAGCGAGCGGCTGCATATGGCGGGCAGTGTCGTGATCAACGCCGCTGCGGCCAAAGATGTGGCCGATGGCGTACGCGGTATCGAGCGGGAAGATGTGATCTCGATCGAAGGCAATTTTGCGAAGGGCGATGT
>JBFEKH010000202.1:0-2755 GCA_041552775.1 Allopontixanthobacter sp. | reverse complement strand
GAGAAAGGATCAAGCGAAAAACCATAGAACATCGGCGCTTGCAACACCGCAAGCTTGCCGCATAATATCAACCAACAGATGATCCCAAACACTCACCTGTTTTAAACGGCCAACAGTCTCAAATTATCTGACGACGGACATGCAGCAACGTGAGTCGATGACGTATTTAGAGCCGATTTAATTTACGAATATCTTGGGTAAATGGCAGATAGAAAGTTGAATTGCGTAAATATATCTGGAATGGAGAGCGCGACCTATCAATGCGGGTTTTGGGATTAGCTGCACAGCCTGCGAAGAAATTGATATATTTGCGATCCATATCCAACGCGGGAGGATGTTTGAATGCCAAGGCAATTGGGCGAATTTTCAGTGAACCGGCGAACCCTGCTTCTCGGCACTGCCCTTGTCGGTGCAGCCGCCGTGACGGCTTGGGCATGGCCAAAAAAATGGCAGCCTTTGCTGGAAGGCGACAAAGCCGCAAAAAGCACTTACCAATTATTCGACCGGGGTCTTGTGCCGATAAAAAGCAGCGGCTGGACCATGCCCGAAGGCGTGCAGTCTGATTATCCCTCGCTTGAAACCGACATTGCCACCGACATCGTCATTGTCGGTGCGGGGCTGGCGGGAACATCACTCGCTCTACATCTTGCCGAAGCAGGTATTAATGCGGTGGTGCTCGAGGCACGAGAGCCGGGATGGGGCGCTTCCGGGCGGAATGCCGGGCATGTTTTGCCGGTGCTGAAAGACATGTCGGTTCTTGCGGGCTTTCCTGGTAAGGGCAAAAAATTTCTCGAGGCCTTTCGCCAGCATCACACCATCCCCTTTGACCTTTCCGAGAAATATAGAATTGATTGTGATGCGGTGAAGTCGGGTTATCTCAACGCCATGACGGGGGAAGGCGCGCTGAAAAATTTCAAGAATGAAATGGCCTATCTTGAAAAATCGGGAATGCAAAAACTCGAGACCGTGGCAGGCGAGGACATGTCGCGGCTGACGGGCTCGAAAATCTGGACGCACGGTTTGATCTATCCCGATGGCGGCAGGGTGAACCCCTATCTACTATGCAACGGCATAGCAAAAAACGCGATAAAGCTGGGGGCCAAGATATTCGCCAATAGCGAAGCCCTAGAACTTCAGCCTGCTGGCAAAAGATGGAATATCAGAACCGCCAAGGGCAGTGTGACCGCAGACCAGGCGGTATTTTGCACCAATGCATATCCAACCGCGATCGTTCCGGATTTTGCAGACAGTTTTTATCCGCTGACCGCTTATGCGCTGACAACAAAGCCGTTATCGGCAGAGGCAAGCGCGGCGATCATGCCGGGAGGGCAGACGTTGGCGCAAGTGCCCGTCGACCTGAATCCGCTCGTAAAAGATCGCCATGGCCGATTGATCCTTTCCTCGATACCGACGATTTCCAAGCCTGAAGACGCGGCATGGCATTTTAACAATCAGCTGGATTGGCTGCACAGTATGTGGCCCGACACGCGAGATATGGATATTGAGCTGGAGGCTTATTGGACGGGCCGCGTTGGCATGCGCGATGTCGAATTTCCGGGTGTTTATGAAGCCCAGCCAGGTGTTTTCGGCTTGATGCATTTCAATGCATGGGGAAATGTCATGGCACCGCTGATGGGCAAGCTGTTTGCCGAAGGCCTCGCTTCCGGGAACATGGCGACTTTGCCATTCCCGATTGAAAAAGCGCAGCCAGTTTCAAATCCCGGCAAGCAGGACCGCAATATCCGGCAGTGGATGATACCCGCTGCAAGACAAGCACAGCGGTGGGGCGCCTTGTAAGTGTCCCCGTCGGCGTCAGATAGGCAGAGTGGCTGCATAAAATAAGTGAGGGATTTGGGTTCGTTCCAGTGACTTTAAGGAACGGAAATGAACGCAAAACACTCAAACCTACCCGCGCAAGCGATTGTCAAGGACAGGCGCGTGTGGTGCACAATCGCGCCTGCTGTCTGACAATGACCCCAGCTGTGTTGCCAGCAGCCTAGGGCCGCAGAGTTCCTGCCTGAGCCTGGCAATGGCAAATCATCCATCTGGAGTATCGGCGCCTAACGGAGGCTCATGATAAAATTCCACCAGCATCTTCATTGGACCCGATACCTTGACGTAGTGCGGTGACTGCGGCGGAATGGGTGCCGGATCCTCTGGTGTGACCCGCCGGACTTGCGGCGGGGCAAGAAAGATCAACTCAACCTCTCCCTCCAGCACTCGAAGCAATCCCCAAGTGCCATCTTTAGTTCGGTGCTCCTTGCGCAATGCGTCAGGCAGAGTGACTTCGTTGAAGACCGGCGATGCGCCGTAGGGGAGGATCGTCATGTCAATTTGCTCCATCACACTATCGCGCGGATGATCGCGAAGCTGCACGCAAATATCACGAGTGACACGGGCACCACGAGGATTTGCGCATTTACAGCAGCGTTGCTCATCCAACCTGTTTGCGTTGCCATTCCGTCCGGCACATTGACCTTTGGCAAGATCGCGCGTTCCGGGGCACTGACGCGGTTAAGGATCGAACCGACGCCAAAATAAACGATAGTATAGCCAACGCTGACAACGATCGCGAATACTGCCGTCTTTCCCCGCCCGGTCGCCAAAAACAGCGCACTGAAGAATATTGCATAACAGGCAAACATTGCCCGCCAGACCGAACCGGATAGTTCAAAAGTCCGAATCTCGTGTGTAGGGAAATTTCGCCCGTGCGAAGCATCAGTTGTGTTCGCGATGATCTCGGCCGTAGCCATTT
>JBFEKH010000201.1:0-2766 GCA_041552775.1 Allopontixanthobacter sp. | reverse complement strand
CAGCTGGATTTGAAATTCTCACCCCTGGTAAATGATAATTGAGGACTGCGTCCCAACAGGCAAGGTTTGTTGGCAAATGCAGGCTTCCATCCATTCGCTTACGGCATCCCATCCCATGGGACTTTGCCTCCCGGCGCCGGATTAGAACCAGGTCAGGACATTGTCCCGGGTGCCAAATAGGACCGAATGCGAAATCCTTGATTTGGAGAGAGGCGCTTTTTTGCAGCCATGTGTTTTTGGTCCGATCCTAATTCTGCAAAAGAGAACAAGATTTTTTGCTGGATGGATTAAAGCTTCTTCCGCGTTCGTTCTTCATTCGAGCACACGATGAATCGATGTGCCAGAACTCTCCATTAAGGGAACGAAGCATGAAGACTCTTATTTCGACAGCAGCAATTGCGATCATCTTTGCATCGGTGCCTGCTCACGCCCAGCTCATTGGCAGCGGCGGAATTGGGGGAGCCCTTGGCGGCTCAGCAGGTGGCACTATGACCGGGGCATCCGGCAGCGCGGGATCGACAGTCAGCAGTGCAGTTGTAGGCAATGGCTCAGCCAAAACTGACAAGTCGGTTGATGCCCGTAATGGCCGCACAAGCGTGAGCACTTCGGCATCCGGGAATATCGCTACAACTGCGGACAGCGCAGCTTCTTTGCCTACTGGCAACACATCAGGTTCGTCGTCAGCTGCGGCATCTGGTTCAGCTTCCGGCAACGCAGACGCGAAAGTCATCGGTACCGACGCAATGCGCAGGACGGCCTCTGGCGCAGTTAGTCAGACAAACAGCGCCGCTAAGGGCGTAATTGGATCAGCACGCTCCACTGTCAATGGAGCTGCAAATGCCGGCGCGACTTATGTTGGTTCAGTTTCTGCCACTGGACTGGGGGCTGGATCGAGCATGTTCTCTGGCTCTCTTGGACAGTTGGCGCTTGCAGGAACCGCCGCGGCAAATGGATCTGGTAGCTTTGACGTAACGCCTGGAATGAAGATCGCCGATCAGAAGGGACGTGTGATTGGTCAAGTTCGTTCGGTTGAAACCGATGCGCGCGGCACGGTTACATCGGTTATCGCTGGTGTCGGCAATAGGATCGCCTCGATCCCCGCATCGAATTTCAGCGGAGAAGGTACAGTACTGGTCTCGGCCATGAGTAAGGGTAGCCTTAAGAGCGCCGCGAAAGACCAGGCGCAGTCGAACAATCAGTAAATATCGATGAAAATGGCCGGTCCAATCTTGCGCAGTGCGGAGATGGGCCGGCCTCGCCTAGCCTCAAAACCGACCTACCCAAAATTTGATGGAGATTACTCATGCGCACATTTCAATCGGTGCTGCAAAGCCTTGCGCTCACATTGGCCGTAACGCCCGTCATTGCACTTGCAGAGGAGGGTGATGGCCTGCCCGCCGGCACCCCTCGGACTTCGGTCGAATTAAGCACAGGCCTAATTTATCAGGAAGGTGACTACGGTACGGAGAATAAATTCGAGACGATGTCGATCCCTGTTGCTGTTACGGTGAACGATGGCCCATTCCGATTTGGGGTCTCAGTACCCTATTTGCGGACAACAGCGCCTGTGGGTGTGATCGTCAGCCAAGGTGGGCTGCTTGGGACGCCCTTATTTGCGACAAACCAGACCACTCAGGAACGAACATCGCGTGAGGGGATCGGTGATTTGACTCTACAAGCAGCCGTGGATTTGCCCGTTGCGGGTTTTGCTGCTTCTATCGGCACCTCGGTCAAGCTACCAACCGCATCGAGCGCCGAAGGGCTCGGCACTGGAAAGGTCGACTATTCTATAAGTGGACAGGTCGCACGGACGATGGGTGACATCACGCCATTTGCAACACTGGGTTATACAGTACTCGGCGAACCAGATGGCTTTGATGTGAGGAACACTTTTGGCGGATCGGCCGGCGCACGGGTTGACCTTAGTCGCCGCACTTTCGCCGCCGTGTCCTATTCTTACGAACAGTCGGCGACCAACACCCTCGTCGACCGCCAATCAGTAGGGGTTGGGATAGGAACTGCAATAACCGACAAGTTGCGGATCAGCGTTCAGGGCGATGCCGGACTGACCGAAGGCGCGCCTGACACAAGTGTGTCGGCGCGTATAGGATTTGGCTTTTGAGCACCGACAAGCGCTAGAGTTGGACTACTCAGGCTGCGTATGCTTACTCAAGGGCGGACTTTAGGAGAAGCCGGTCACAACGTAGGCTCCCAGCACACCCCGCGATACTTGAACATCCACGGTAGCTGGCGATCTCTTGTTCCAATCGTTGTAGATCTCCTCGGAGATGAAATAGCGGCCAGAGCCTATCGCGGAATCGTTGGTATCTATCCTAAGCCAAGCCCAATGGTAATACCCTCGGCTTTTGCTCTTGGGCGTGATCTCAATCCGCTCCAGCGACATTTGAACGGTTCTTTCGCTGTCCAGCATAAATCCGTTAATGCTGGGTAGAATGCCTGTTGACCAGACCGGCCAACCCATCAGTCCGGTGACCGCGCTCAACAGGGCAGCGAACTTTTGGGCGCGCCTGTCCTCGATGCCGCGCATGGCAAGCCGCCAAGCGATGGCAGAGGTAATAGTTGCCGCGCCGAGCCCCGCTAGTTTCAAGCCTGAGCCGGGCACGATATGACGGGGCCAAAGGTCACCGACCAGTAGCACCAATGCGAATGTCAATAGAATTGGAACAACAAAGGGGAGCATCAGCATGGCAAAGAAACCTGCTGGCATAGCTCCGCTACGAGATCCCGTACTCTTCATCGCGCCAT
>JBFEKH010000200.1:0-2787 GCA_041552775.1 Allopontixanthobacter sp. | reverse complement strand
GGCGGCCCCTTAGTTAAAGGAACCGCCCCTAAAGTCGAGGAACTCTTTGCATTGCTGCCAGAGCCCTTCGGGTCGCACGGTGCCTATAGGCGGACTCCAGCCGATTCTGATTGTATGTAAGCGACAAGAAGCATGAAATTTAGTGTCTTATATGACAGTTGCGTTGCAATATTGGCACCGATCCTGCCGAAACCCTGAGAACCGCTGGGCCATTGCCGGGATATGTGGCGCCGGATAGAGGGATGCGATGATCTTCGAAATCCTGCGCCCGGCGCTGTTCACGCTCGACCCCGAAACTGCCCACGGCCTGACCCTGGCGGCCCTGAAGCGCAGTCCGCTCAAGGCACCGCAAGCCCCGGGTCCGCTCGCCGTGGAAGTGGCCGGCCTGAAATTTCCCAACCCGCTAGGCATGGCCGCCGGTTATGACAAAGATGCAGAGGTTCCCGATGCCTTGCTCGGGCTGGGCTTCGGATTTGCCGAGGTCGGGTCGATCACTCCGCTGCCGCAAGCGGGTAATCCCAAACCGCGCCTGTTCCGTCTGGTGGAAGACCGCGCGGTGATAAACCGGATGGGGTTCAACAACAGCGGAGCAGAGGTGGCGCGGGCGCGATTGGCCAAAAGGTTCGGCAGGAATTCAGGGATCGTCGGCATCAATATCGGTGCAAACAAGGATTCCGCGGACCGGATCGCCGATTATGCTGCGATGACGCAGATCATGGCCCCGCTCGCCAGCTATCTTGCGGTCAATATTTCCAGTCCCAATACCCCGGGTTTGCGCGCATTGCAGGATGAAGGCGCGCTGGTGGAACTGCTCGATGCGGTGATTGATGCACGAGGCGATAATCCGGCGCCGATCTTCCTGAAAGTTGCGCCCGATCTGGAACCTGCCGACATCGATGCGATTGCCCGGATCGCGCTGGACAAGCGGCTTGGCGCACTGATCGTTTCCAACACCACGATTTCGCGCCCGGCGCTGAATTCGCGCCATGCCAACGAGGTCGGCGGATTATCAGGCGCGCCCTTGCGCGATCTGGCGCAGCAGCGGATCCGCGATTTCCGCACCGCCACAGGCGGCGCAATTGCGCTGGTCGGCGTGGGCGGGATTGCCACGGCAGAGGACGCCTGGGCGCGGATCAGGGCCGGGGCCAGCCTGGTCCAGCTGTACAGCGCGATGGTCTATTCCGGCCCCGGACTGCCGCGCCGGATTACCAGCGGTGTCGAACGCCTGATGCAGCGTGACGGTTTTTCCAGCATTGCCGAAGCAGTCGGGAGCGAATAGCAATGGGCCGCATGATCATACGTTACCTTGCGATCTTCGCCGCCAGCGTCGCCCTGACTGCCTGCCAACCAGCCCTGCAACAGCTTCCGGAGCTCAATCCGCCGCTTCCCGCAATTCAGGAACGCGGGCTTGTCAGTGCGGCCGATCCACGCGCCGCCGAAGCTGGCGCCGAGATGTTGCGGATGGGCGGCAGCGCGACGGATGCTGCCATCGCCACCATGTTGGCGCTTACCGTGGTCGAACCGCAAAGTTCCGGCATCGGCGGCGGCGGCTTCTTCGTGCATGCCAAGGCGGACGGCACAGTTACTACCATCGATGGCCGGGAAACCGTGCCTACTGCGGCCGGCCCCGACTGGTTCCTGGGCCCGGACGGCAAGCCTTTGTCGTACAGCGATGTAGTGTTGACCGGGCTGAGCGCCGGAGTGCCCGGTAATCTGCGGCTGGCAGAAATGGCGCATAAGCAGCATGGAAAATTGCCGTGGAGTGCGCTTGTGCAACCGGCCTTCAAGCTCGCCCATGACGGTTGGCAAGTAACGCCGCGCTTCCATGAATTTCTCACCCGATCGCCGGACCGGGCCGGTGCGAGCCTGGAAGCAAAAGCCCTGTTCTATGGCGCGTCGGGTGCGCCCAAGCCGGTTGGCACGGTGATCCGCAATCCCCAATTGGCGGCAACTTTGCTGAAGCTGTCGGTCGAGGGGCCGGAAAGTTTCTACGAAGGTTCATTTGCCAAAAACCTTGCAAAACATATCGCCGAAGCCACCCCGGGCGCGGCAGCGATGAGCACCGAAGACGTCACCAGCTACGTTGCAAAACCACGGGATGCGGTGTGCGGGATGTACCGCGTGTACCGGATTTGCGGGATGGGGCCGCCATCGTCGGGCGCAACCACGGTCATCGCGATCCTGAAGCAGTTGGAGCCATTCGACCTGACGGCGACCGGCCCCAATTCACCAACCAGCTGGCATTTGTTCGCCGAATCCCAGCGGCTCGCGTATGCGGACCGTGAACGCTATCTGGCGGATTCAGACTATGTGCCGGTTCCGGTCGACTGGCTGCTGGATCCCGAATATCTGGCCACTCGCGCCGCGATGATCTCTGCCACTTCGACCATTGCCAATCCGCAACCCGGTACTGCGCCGCAAACTGCAATGGCCCCGCCCGATGGCAACGAACCACCAGAAAACGGCACTTCGCATTTCGTCGTCATCGACAGCGCAGGCAATGCTGTCAGCTACACCTCCACCATCGAGGGGCCCTTCGGTTCGGGCCTGATGTATGGCGGCTTCTATATCAATAACGAACTGACCGATTTCAGCTTCGCGCCATCGGATGAAGGCCGCCCGATTGCGAACCGGGTCGAAGGCGGCAAACGCCCGCGCAGTTCGATGGCACCAACAGTCGTTTACGGCCCTGATGGCCAGATGATCTATGTCCTGGGCGCTGCTGGCGGAGGCACGATCCCCACGCAGGTGGCCAAGACATTGATTGGCCTGATCGATTTCAAACTG
>JBFEKH010000199.1:0-2800 GCA_041552775.1 Allopontixanthobacter sp. | reverse complement strand
TCGCCAAAGCGTTCGTCGGGCAGGCCGAATACCGAACATTCGATCACGTCGGGATGGGCATACAGCGCCTGTTCGACTTCGATGCAGGAGATATTCTCTCCGCCGCGAATGATGATGTCTTTCTTGCGGTCGACGATGAACAGGTAATCGTCTTGGTCGAGATAGCCGAGATCGCCGCTGCGGAAATATCCGTCCTTGGTGAAGGCGTCGTTGGTTGCCTTGTCGTTTTTCCAATAGCCGCGGAAATTGGCGACCGTGCGCATACATACTTCGCCCACCTGGCCCTGCGGCAGTTTGTTGCCGTCATCATCCAGGATGGCGAGATCGACCAGCGGGCGGCTGGCCTTGCCGGTGCTGCCCGGCTTGGCGAGGTAATTCTCGTTATAATTGCCGCAGCCCACTGCATTGGTTTCGGTCAGGCCGTAGCCTAGCAGCGGGAAGCTGTCGGGGAAGGAATCCTTGATCTTGTTCACATGATCGATCGGGCGCGGCGCGCCGCCGGCGGCAAAGCTTTTGCAGGACGTCAGGTCAAATTCGCCGCGCTCGGGATGGGTCGCCATTTCATAGCTCATCAGCGGCACGCCGACGAAATAGCTCACCCGTTCCGCTTGGATCAGACGCATCGCTTCGCGCGCGTCCCACTTGGGCATCATCACCAGCTTGCGGCCGATGGCATAGCTTTGCAGGAACAGCGGCACTTCGCCGGTGACATGGAACAGCGGGACCGCCACTAGGGCGCAGGGCTGTTCCGATGGTGCATTGCCTTGCTGGGTCATCAGGATCGCTGCCATCGCGGATTGCGCGACGTAGCTCATCGTGCCGGAAACAACGCCCAGGTGATCCGACCACGCGCCCTTGGGGTATCCGGTAGAACCCGAGGTGTAGAGAATGGTCGCCAGATCGTCCGGCCCCAATTGGGGCAGGGCGGCCGAGCCGGGTTCGGCCCATACATTCGCCAGGCCTTCGGATGGCTGGCCGCCATGGCCGATGGTCACCAATGCCGCAGGGTGATCGGTACCTTCCAACCGCCGGGCGCGCTGTTCATCGGCCAGCACCAGGCTGCATTCGGCCAGCTTGATGCCGTAAGCCAGCTCCTCGCCGGTCCAGAAGCCGTTTAGCAGGGTCGCGCAGCCGCCAGCCATCACGATACCCATGTAGGAAATGATCCAGTTGGCGGAATTGCGCGCAGCAATCCCTACCCTGTCGGCGGTCTTCACGCCGTGCCGAGACAGCAGGCCCGCAGCGACTGCCTGCGCAGCGGCGTAGGTTTCGCCGAAGGTCAGGCGGATATCACCATCGACCAGGAACGTCAGATCGGCATGTTCATGGCAATAATGGGCAAAATAATGCGCCAGGCTTGGCGGGGCATTCTTGAACGCCGGCATTTTCTGGCCAAGCATCTCGTGAGGTACGGTTTCGAAGGGCTGCCCGGGCTCTACCAACGCGTCCATTATGGAATTCAGTGCCTGGTCCAGTTCGGTTGCCATCTAGTAGTAACTCCTAATCCCGATTATGCGGTCCACCTTGTGCCGGCGGATTCGCGCTGGTCAATTCATCTGCAGCCTAATTTAGCTGCGGCCCGGTTAACCGCAACAACAGGGTTTAACCTGCCGCCGGGCTATGCCAAAAGCCGCACAGGCCCAAGATGTTGGGCCATATGCGGTTCTGGTTACTTAAGGGGTAAGCTTCTTGCTGTCACTACTGGCGTCTACGGTAGCATCCGATCCGATTCAATGGGCAGAACTTGGCCTCAAGCCGGGAATCGAGATTGGCTCCTTCACCTTGCGATATTATTCGCTCGCCTATCTGGGCGGGCTGTTGTTCGCCTATTGGCACATTTCCAAGATGCTCAAGGCCCCCGGTGCGCCGATGGCACAGCGGCATGCGGACGATCTGTTCTTCTACTGCACGCTGGGCATCATCCTGGGTGGCCGCCTTGGTTATGCGATGTTCTACGATCCATCGCTGTTCACTTCATTCGAAGGCGACGGCTTTGTAAGTTACCGGCTATTGAGGCTGTGGGATGGCGGGATGAGTTTCCACGGCGGGCTGATGGGCGTGCTGGCGGCAATTGCCTTCGTCAGCCTGCGCGGCAAGCTCAGCTTCCTGCGGGTGTGCGATTATATTGCGGTCAACGTGCCGGTCGGAATGATGCTGGGGCGGCTGGCGAATTTCATCAATGGCGAATTGTGGGGCCGGGTGATTCCGGCGTCCAGCGATGTGCCGTGGGCGATGGTCTTCCCCGGCGGCGGACCGGCGGCGCGCCATCCCTCGCAGCTGTACCAGGCCGCGCTGGAAGGGGCGATACTGGTGGTCATCCTGTTGTATATGTTCTGGCGGACGCGTGCACGCTATCGCCCCGGCCTGCTGGTCGGCGTGTTTACTACCGGCATTTCGCTGGGCCGCTTTGTCTCCGAATTCTTCCGCGAACCTGATGCGCAACTGGCCGATTTCGCCCGCGATACCGGCCTCTCAATGGGCCAGTGGCTGACCATTCCGCTGATCGTGCTGGGTATCGTGATCATGGCTCGTGCCCTGATTCGCAAACCGCTTGCCAGCGGCACCAGCAAGGTTTCGCCCGCTGCAGCATGAATGATCCGACCATGAGCCTGACGGAGATTTTCCGGCGGCTAATTCGTACCAATGGCCCGATTTCGCTGTCCCAGTTCATGGGGGAAAGCAACGCGCGCTACTATGCGGGGAAGGATCCGCTGGGGGCGGGCGGCGATTTCGTGACTGCGCCGGAAATCAGCCAGATGTTCGGCGAACTGATCGGTCTGTGGCTGGCCGATATGTGGAT
>JBFEKH010000198.1:0-2882 GCA_041552775.1 Allopontixanthobacter sp. | reverse complement strand
TCGATCGCCTCGATCGGAACGCCCAATTCTGCTGACAGCCTAACCTGGTACAAAGAGAATCTTGCTCCACCGCCTGCAGAAGCCAGCGATTGACTAGGCGATTCCAGTGTACCGCCGTTTGATTGGAAAACCGCTCCGCCGTCTAAATAGCTAAAAAGCTCGATTTGCTTGACGTTCCCGAACCTATCGCCAAGCAAATAGCCAAGCTCCAATGACCCGCCAATGCCATGGTCTCCAGTCAAACTGTTGAAGTCAAAAGCTCTGCCAATTTGACTGCCTCCGAGTGCAAATTCCTCGATTGATAAGAGCGGGCCAGAGGAGAGCTGCCCAGCAGCTGCCAACCGCAATGTCAGCTCCTTTGCGATTGGCTGATGAATTTGGAGTGAGGTACTAACCTTCGTAAATTTTGCTCCAGCGCCAGGTTGGGAGGAAATAGGGTCATCTTGCTGCGTAGCAGCATTGAAGCCTAGGCCTCGAGATATCCAAACATCAAAATTGATTTGTCCGTTTAGCGTACTAGAGAGGCTCAGTCCGGCGCGGGCAACACGCAAGCGATCGCGCTGGATGCGAACATCTTCTATATCGCTGACACTGAGCCAGTCGTTTACCGAGAACTTTGCAACCGCCGTAAGCGCTCTGCTTCGGACAACCGGATAGCTCAATTCAGCCGCGATGTCCCTTGAGGCACCATCCGTTTCGTTGTCGAGCGACACTTGATACTGGTCGCCATATGATCCCGACAATTGAAGGAGCCACCCGTCACGCCCGATCGGGAGTGCATAGACGCCTTGTGCATATAAATAACGAAAATCGCTGCCCGGGATTGAAAACCCGCTCAATCGAAGGTCGTCCCCGGTCCTCATCAGGGACGATAGCGAGATCGAGGAATATATCCGCGCCCGTGCATCGGCCACGGTTCCGCGATTGTCACCGTAAAGCACGCCGCGAACAGGATTTTGTATTACGGTTACCGTGAGCTGGTGCTTGGCAAGAGCGGTTTCACTTCGGCCAATCCGGACGTCAGCAACGTAGTAGCCAGGCAAGTCACGCATGAGTCCAAGAACCCGCTCAAGCTTGCTAGTGCGCAACGGTTGCCCGTCTAACAAGGGCGCAGCGATTGCATCGAACGCGCCTTTGCCTCCCACTGCTCCGACAACTTCAATCTGTTCGATTTGCCCTTCGATTACGTCGATACGAAGTATGCCTGCCCGAACATCTTGAGGGGGCAAAATTGCGTAAGAAAGCGCATATCCAGCTGAGCGATAGCGTTCAGTGATGCGGGCAACAATCTGCCGTATCCTTGTGTCATCGACTTCGGTTGCGAGATATGGCTCGTAATCAGCAGCCAGTTGGGCCTCTGTGAAAACAGTTGCACCAGAGACCAGCACTGCGCCGAGCACAAAACTGCCAGCGATCACGGCGCCTTCCTGAGCCTCGGGCAAATCGGTCTGAACAGCCACGTCGAGCGATTTTTCAGGCAGTTGTTTTGGAATAGTGCGCTCAAGCGCTGATGGCGAGGTGGTGTCCTGGGCCAATGTAAGTGCTGGCGAGCAAAGTAGGATGCTTACCAAGGCTCCGGACATCCATCTGAAATTACTAGAAACTTGCAAGAGCGGACCCAATTTTGGCTAAAATACCTGTTAGGCGCTTCGCTTAATCCCGTATTGGTTAAGAAGTAGGAAATTTCGGGACCCCAGCCTCGAATAATTAACCATGATCAAATGGGTTTCATTATCAATCTAGGCCTATTCCATTATCTTCGGCGCGAAGCAGATAGGGAGCCATGGTTACTGAGTTAACCTCTCGCAATCCCGGTTTGGATCGCTGTCCAAGATTCGCCAAGGATAAGATTATGAACCGCCTGATTGTAACGATTTTCTCCGTGCTATTCTTGATGTCGGCGCCCGCATTCGGAAAGGCCGACTCAGCCGAGCTGTGGAACGTGAGCGAAAAAAGCGGCGACGTACAGATGCTGCGAAGTGGCTCCCAACCGGTGTCATTGCGCAGCGACAGCCGCGTGGCGGCCGGAGATATTATTATTACTGGGACGACTGGCCGAGCGATGCTGACACGTAGTGCTGATTATGTGCTGGTCGCCCCGAACAGCCGTGTCCGGATTCCTGATGCTGCTCCCTTAGGGGGGGTGACGCGTTTCATCCAGCAAGTCGGAACCTTGCTATTCAAGGTCAAGCATACTGGGGTCCCAAATTTCGAGGTCGAAACCCCGATGCTCGCAGCCGTGGTTAAGGGCACAACTTTTACGGTTATCGTTGGGCCTGATAGAAGTGCTGTACAGGTCACCGAGGGCCAAGTGGAAGTGACGGCCATCAGTGGGGGGATGAAAAAATTGGTGATGCCAGGCGAAACGGTATTCGTTAATAACGACATGCCCGACGAGTTGGTTCTTGCTTCAGCGCAAACAATCGGAAACGTGATTGAGAGCGGTACCGACAATGCTGTACGCATTGGCGGCACGTTACCCCAGTCCCTGTCCGATTTGGGCAGTCAAACCGCAGGCCTGGTTCAAGGATTGACTGTCCTACCGGTGCTGGGCGCAGAAGCCGCGCCGCCGTTAATAGCTTCGGCCACGGGAAATTTGCAGACGGTTTTGAACACTGTCTTGGGGTCGGAAACCGGCAGCACGTCGGCCCTGGCGACTCCAGAGGTGGTAATCAGCACAGTCACAACACCGGCGATTACCACCCCAACAGTGAGTTTGCCTGCTGTAACCATACCAGATGTAACTGTTCCGAGTGTGTCGGTGCCAGCTGTGACTGTCCCGCCCATCGCGGCGCCTGTTACGAACCTGCCAGTCTTGCCTAACGTGACGACTCCGCCGGTAACGATTCCAGTAGTGCTTCCGCCTGCAGTGCTTCCGCCTG
>JBFEKH010000197.1:0-2932 GCA_041552775.1 Allopontixanthobacter sp. | reverse complement strand
GCCGCAGTAGCTGACGAACTTGGTTACCCGCACCTTCCGGTTGAACAGGCAATAAGCTGAAATTGCACGAGAGTTTAACCTAAAGCTAAGTAGTCTGGTCTAACTATGGTGCCATGGGGTGGGACTTCATCTTCAGGGCATTGATCTGGCCCATCGCGCTCATCTGCGCTTGTATCGCTTTGCCTGCCGTTTCCATCGCCGGAGAACAACCGGCGGTTTGCTCCGTCAGCGGCCCGGCAGACCGCAGTCTGGCACAATTGGCCGCCTCGAAACCAGTATGGAATTGCGGGGCGGTTAATCGCGACCTGTCGCAGGAACGCACGATATTGCGGATGGAATTGGGGGGCGATACTGGCGCAGAGACTTCTCCTCTACCCCGCTTTGTCGTCGGCCGCAGCGCGACCTTCAAGCGCATGGATATCCTCGCTCAAGATCGCGACGGATCCATGCGCGCACGCGGCTATTCCTTCAGCGAGATGCAGCCCGGGCTGCCGGACCTGCAATATTCCGCCGCTCTCCCTCCGGTAAATGGGCAGACGCACTACATCTATGTCGGGATCGAGGGCGCCGGTCAGAAGATCGTCTTCGATCAGTTGCGACTGGCTTCCCAATTACCGGGAAATTCGCGGCTTGAGCGCGGTCAATTGCTGTTTCTTGCCGTCCTGTGCGGGATGATCATGATGCCGCTGGCCTTCAATCTAGCCTTCTATCGCATCCTGCGCGAGCCGTTCCTGCTGTGGCACCTGGCCCTGTCCAGCTGCGCTCTGATCCAGATATCGCTGACTGCGGGATTTTACGCCGCGATCATTGATCTGGGAATGGAGCAGGTGCGCGCCGGCGTGGTCTTATCCCTGGGCGGAATGATCGTGTCCGCTTCAATGTTCGCAGCGCATTTTATTGAACCTGACAAACTGTCACCGCGCATGCGCAAGGCCCTTGTGGGCGGCGCGCTCTGGGCGGGCTTCATCTCCATCGTCCATGGCAGCGCCTTTGAGGCTCTTGGCCGCTATTCGTCGGACCTGTTCTATCTCGGCTCCGCAATATTGCTGCCCATGTTGGCCATGGTCGTCTGGAGCGCCATCAGGAATGGCAGCCGCGCGGTCTGGTTCCAGCTGATCGGCTGGACTCCACTGTTCATGGCCGGGTCGGTGCGCGTGGTCAGTTACTTTGTCCCGGAATTGCCGCAAACCGATGCAAACGGACTGTTTCATTTCGGTATAGCCCTGGAATGTTTCGCCACTGCGCTGGGCGTCGCGGACCGGTTCATGATAATCCGCCGCCAACGCGACCAGGCGATTTCAAAGGCGAAGTTGTCCGAAACATTGTCGGAGCGTGATCCCCTTACCGGCCTGATGAACCGCCGCGCAATCGAGCCGCGCTTTGCCGATTTGCGCGCACAGGGTTTTGATACATTCGCGCTGATCGATCTCGACCGGTTCAAATCGGTCAACGATACGCATGGTCATGCCGTGGGCGATGAAGTGCTGCACGCTGTCGCCCAGGCGTTGGAGGCGGACGAAAATGTGCTGGCGATGCGCCTCGGCGGGGAAGAATTCGTCCTGCTGCTGCGCGGCAAGGACACGCACCAGATGGCCGAACAGCGGCGCATGGCGATCCCCGTGCGTACCGCCATTCTGGTGCCGGGTCTGGGCCAACTGGTTACCGCCAGCATGGGGCTGGTGGAAATGCCCCAAGCAGGACTGAAGCACGCCAGCTTCAACGAACTATACAGCCGCGCAGACAAGCTGCTCTACGAAGCCAAGGAAGCAGGACGTAACCGGGCGATGTTCGAGAAACTGGTCGGCTTTCCCGACCGGCGTGAAGGACGGCGCCCCGGCAAGGCTGTCGCCGCTTAAATCTGGGCGAATGGTGCCATGACGTCGGGCCGGACGCGGGCCAACCTGCCACTTTCGCGGTCGAGCATCGCCCAGGTGGTGTTCGCCGAAACGATCACCTTGCCGGTGCTGTCCGTGAATTCGACCCGTCGTGTGGATTTGGCTCCCTGTGCTCCGTCCGGAATCCAGGTTTCCCCGGTCACGGTTTCGCTTTCCGAGATGTTGCCGCGATAATCGATCTCGTGCCGGATCACGAGCCAGACGAAGGCCGCCTGGTCCTCCGCCCGCGCCGCCGCATCCCAATGCGCGGTCGCCATGTCCTGCACCCATTGGACCCACACGGCATTGTTCACATGGCCCATCACGTCGATATGTTCGGGCAGCGCCGTGAAAGTCTTGGAGAAGCGGTTGCTCATCCAGCCGAGTCCTCCGTCATCCCCAACTGCCACAGGATAAAGGCGAATTCCTCCGCCGTTTCGGTCAGGCTCTCGAAGCGCCCTGATTTACCGCCATGTCCTGCGCCCATGTTGGTCTTGAGCAGCAGTTCATTGTGGTCGGTTTTCAGCTCACGCAATTTGGCGACCCATTTGGCAGGCTCCCAATAGGTTACGCGCGGATCGTTGAGACCCGCCGTCACCAGCATCGGCGGGTATTCCTGCGCCTTGACCTGATCGTATGGGCTGTAGGACTGGATCAACTCGAACGCGGCCTTGTCCTCGATCGGGTTGCCCCATTCGGGCCATTCGCCCGGCGTCAGCGGCAGGCTGGCATCGAGCATCGTCGCCAGCACATCCACGAACGGCACATGCGCCACCACCGCGCCGAACAGATGCGGGTCCGAATTGATCACCGCCCCCATCAGTTCGCCGCCTGCCGATCCGCCCGAAATGCTGATCCTGCCCGCCTGCGTCAGGCCGCGTTTGATCAGTCCGTTTGCGATATCGACGAAATCGTTGAAGGCATTGGTTCGGCTTTCCAGCTTACCCGCCTTGTACCACGCCCGCCCCAGATCATCGCCTCCGCGGATATGCGCGATGGCATAGGCGAAACCGCGGTCGACCAGACTGAAACGGGTAGTCGAAAAGCCGGGCGGAATG
>JBFEKH010000196.1:0-2949 GCA_041552775.1 Allopontixanthobacter sp. | reverse complement strand
GGCCTGATTTCCGGCCGCCGCCGCGGTTCCACCGTCCGCGCTGCCGAACCCACCGTGGTGATGGAGCTAAGCCGGACTGCTGCTCTCAAACTGATGGCCACCGCGCCATCTGCCGCACGTGCGGTCAATGCGATTTCGATCGAGCGGCAATTGCTGCAGATGTTCGGGTCGGGCCTGACCAAGGCGGACGTCGCCGAACTGGTCGCCGCCGCCGAACTGGTCAATGTCCGCGCAGGCCAGACAGTCGTGGAAGAAGGCGCGGAGGACAAGGATGTCTACGTCATCCGGCGCGGTTCGATGATTGTTGAAAAGGCCATCGGCGGCGCTCCGGTGTTTTTGTCCTATCTGCCTGCGGGTACCTATTTCGGCGAGATGGCAGTGGTTGACGGCTCGGCCCGCACCGCCACGGTCAAGGCCGCGATCAAGAGCGAAGTCGTGCGTTTCCCCGGCGAAGCTTTTGTCGCCCTGCTGGACCGCAAGCCTGCCCTGCGCGAAAAAGCGATGGCCGAAATGGCATCGCGGCGCGAGGTCAATTCATTCATCGAAAGCCGCAAGGACAGTTTTGGCAGCGCGGTCGATATGTATTCCGAAACCGCGCGCTTCCTGATCGACAATGGCATCGGTGAAGCCACCGATGTGCTGCTCATCGACGAGAAACTGTGCGTTGGCTGCGACAATTGCGAGAAGGCATGCGCCGATAGTCATGACGGATTGTCGCGCCTCGACCGGGAAGCCGGACGGACTTACGCCCATCTTCACGTCCCGACGTCCTGCCGCCACTGCGAACATCCGCATTGCATGGCCGATTGCCCGCCCAACGCGATCAAGCGCGGCCCGGACGGCGAAGTCTTCATCGATGACACCTGCATCGGTTGCGGCAATTGTCAGCGTAATTGTCCTTACGGCGTGATCCGGATGGATGCCAAGCCGCCGAAGAAACCATCGCTGCTCAGCTGGCTGATGTTTGGATCGGGTCCCGGCCCGGGCGAAGCGAGCTATAGCTGGCGCAAGAAGACCGCCGAAAAACGCGGTATCGAAGTGGCCAAGACCGCGATCAAATGCGACATGTGTTCCGGCATCGATGGCGGCCCGGCCTGTGTCCGCGCCTGCCCGACTGGCGCAGCCATTCGCGTCACGCCGGAGAAATTCCTGACCTTCACCAAGCTGGCGGAGGACGTGGACTGATGGCTACGATCCCCGGTACCGGCCCAGGCCAGGAGCAGAACCAGCGTGAGAAGCGGCAATCGTCCGACCACGAAAGTTTCCTGTCGCACAAGAATATGCGCTGGCTGAAACTGGCGTCGACCCTGTGCCTGGTCGCCATCGTCAGCTATTTCTGGATTGACGTGAACCCGCGTCACAATGGCGGCAGCTGGTACGGCTACACTCTGGGGACCATTGGGGCGGGTCTGATCCTTTGGCTATCGCTGCTGGGTGTGCGCAAACGCAACTTCGGCGCGGGCCGCTGGTCGCTGAAGGCGTGGACTTCCGCGCATGTCTACCTCGGCCTCGCACTGATTGTGATCGGCACGCTGCACACCGGGTTCCAGCTGGGCTGGAATGTCCATACGCTGGCCTATGTGCTGATGATGGTGGTGATCCTGTCCGGGATTTACGGGGTAGCAGTCTATGCCACGCTACCCGCATCGCTGAGCAACAACAGCAAGGAAATGACCCGCGGCCAGATGGTCGATGCACTGGCGGCGATCGACCGGCAATTGCAGAGTGCAGCCCAGCCGCTGGGCCGGGAAGAATCCGACCTGGTGATCGCTGCGCTGGAACAAGGCACCTTCAACTGGGGCATCGGATCACGCCTGAGCGGGCATTACCGCAATTGCGCCACCACCCGCGCCCTCGCCTATTTCGCAAACGATTGGTCGCGCCCTGTAGGCAGCGATGAACCCAAGGACAAAGTCCGCGCGCTGCTTGGCCGCCGCAAGAACCAGCTGGACCAGATCCGGCGGCACCTGCGCATCCGCGCGCTGCTCGAAGTGTGGCTATACATCCACATCCCCGTAACCATTGCATTGCTGGCCGCGCTTACCGCGCATGTCGTCAGCGTGTTCTATTATTGGTGAGGGCAGCGAAATGGCATTCCTGATCCGGACAATCGATCTGACCGCAGACGGGCGCGAAATCATCCGCGACCGCGAGGTCACCGAAAACACCATCACCGTTGGCCGAGGGGCCGATAACGACATCCATCTGCCCGATCTGGCGGTGGAGCAATATCATGCCAGCATCGACCAGCTGGACGGACGCAAATTGCGCGTCACAGCCGCCGGCACGCTTGGTTTCCATCTGGACGGACGGGTCACGAAATTGGCCCAGTTCGATCCGCATGAAGGGGCCGAACTCGGCTTTGGCAGCTATCGGCTGGCGATTTCCCAGGATGGCGGTGCATCCCCGACGATTACCATCAGCCAGGTCGAGAATGCCGCCCAGTCGAGCGATGATCTTTCGGGCTTCTCGCTCGCCCGCACCTTGCCAGGCAAGCGTCCGACCGCATGGCTGGCGCTGATGGCGATCCTGATCGCATTTCTGGCGGTGCCGATCTATTCGCATCTGACCCGCCCGGTAGACCCCGACACCGAAGCAGACACCGCTGCCAAAAGCCCGCAGAATGACGGTACCGTGATGATGGATGCCAGCTGGAGCACGGGCGCGCTCAGCCAGGCGCACCATTCGCTGGAGGACAATTGCGAGGCGTGTCACACGCAGCCGTTCCAGTCGGTCCAGGACACGACCTGCCTCACCTGCCACGAAGATATCGCTGATCATGCGGACAAACCCCGCCAGCTGACGGGCCGGGGCCCGATGTCGACCGGCGATGCGCTGCAATGGGCCGTGGCGGAACAATTCGGCAAGGAAGGCCCCGGCTCCTGCACCACTTGCCATACCGAACATGAAGGCGCGGGCCGCATGGAGCCGACTGCGCAGCAATTCTGT
>JBFEKH010000195.1:0-2970 GCA_041552775.1 Allopontixanthobacter sp. | reverse complement strand
GTGGGTGCTCCATGACTCCCGCAGCCGCCCTTCGAGTGTAAATCCGAGGTTTTTCAACACGGCGTTCGACGCGGCGTTGTCCGGATCGACGTCAGCCCACACCCTGCGCATGCCCTCCGCAGCGAACAGGTACGAGATCAGCGCGCCTACGCATTCGCGGGCAATGCCCTGCCCTTGCCAGCCCAGCACGGTCGCGTAGCCAATTTCGGTCACACCTTCCATGCCTTGGATCGCAACTACACGGCAAACCGGCTCGCCGCTTTCGCGCCCGACCGCAGCCCAGCTGCGCCCGTTCCAATCGCTGGCGAGCAGCCAATCGGCCAGTTCCCCGCGCGTAATGAACGCTGCGCAGCTCCACCAACGCATATTGTCGGGATCGGAAAAGGCGGGCCAGAATGCTTCGACATCCCCGGCTTCGAGTGCGCGCAGGACAAAGCGTTCGGTTTCAATGCTCGGGATAGTCACCGCCAGCGCCTAATCTGCCGACAGGAACGCCACCAGCGCCTTGACCTTTTTCTGCCGCCACTGCGGCAGCGGGGCAACCAACCAATAGGCGCGGCGGCCTTCATCCGGCCCTTCCAGTGCGACCAGCCGGTTCTGGCCAAGTGCTTCTTCCACCAGCAGATAGGGCAGGATCGCCTTGCCCATCCCGGCCATGGCGGAACTCAGCGCCTGTCCGGCATTACCGGCCTGAATGCTGGCCTCGGCCCCTTCGGGCAAGGGCGCGCCGGGCCAGTCGATCCAGTCATCCGGAGCATCTGGCGCGGCCACGACCACGCGGCGTGCCGGGGCCAGTTCGACCCCCTCCAGATCGCCAGGGCCGTCGACCAGCCGCACCGCGAAATCGAGATTTGTCTCGGTGAAATCGGCATTCTCGTCCGCTACCAGCTGGAAGCGGACGCCGGGCGTTTCCCGCCGGAATGCCGCCAGTCTAGGGGCAAGCCACTGGGCATAGAATTCGCGCGGCGCAGCAATTGCGTACCGGTCTGTCGCCTGCCCCGCCTGCATCGCCTGCACGCTTTCCTCGAACCGCAAGAACCCTTCGCGCAACGGGTCCAGCCCGGCCAGCCCCTCGTCGGTCAGTTCCAGTCCCTTGCTGGTCCGGCGGAACAGGACCGTGCCGAGGTGGTCCTCCAGCGCGCGGATCTGCTGGCCAACGGCGGCGGGCGTCACCGCCAGCTCGTCTGCAGCGCGGGTGAAGGACAGATGCCGCGCAGCAGCATCGAATACGCGCAGGGCGTTGAGGGGCAAGTGGGTGCGCTTCATGGGGTTGCATCTAGAGCCGCAAGGCCAGCGGGGCAATGCCCAGAAAGCATGTCGCTTTTATACAAGTACCCCCGGACAATTCACAATTTGGCGTAAGTATTACACCACCGGTCCTGAATACAATATTGCCGTTACATTCACCAATCCAGTTATCTATCAGTCTGATAAATATTTGATAAAGTAAAAGAAAACGACTCCATTCGTGTCGCATTTGTCCAACATTGATTGCGAAGGATGGATCCATTTCAAATAACGAACATCATGGGATGATGGAGCTGGTCGGCCTGCAGAAGTACTGCAGCCACAACGCCGGGGTATCAACGCGGGAGGATCGATTCGGGCGGATGTTCCCGCAATTGCCACCAGCCTACATTGCCCATCCGAAATTGACGCAATTGGGCGCAGCGGGCGGGCCATTGGATGGCGGCACTGCGAAGAAATGTACCAAGGCAGTGGCGGTCTGGCAGATTTTCTTCGGCCAGTTTGTCGACCATGACATCACTTTGGATGCGACCACCAGTTTTCGCCAGGTGGTGCAGGACCCGGGCGAAATTCCCAACGTCCGTACGCCGACGCTGGATCTCGACTGTATTTTCGGCATCGGGCCAGAGGCGCAGCCCTACATCTATGCACAGGACGCGGTGTTCGGCGGCGCCAAGTTGCTGACCGGCGCGGACAGCGGCGCTGGCGGGCTGGCCGACAGCGACCTGGCGCGCGCCGCCAATGGCCGGGCCATGATTGGCGATCCGCGCAACGATGAAAACCGCATCATCAGCCAGCTGCAACTGGCGATGATCCGGTTCCACAACCACGTGTGCGAGACCCTGAATTCGGAGGGACGGCCTGACCGGGTCCGACCTGTATGAGGAGGCCCGGAGGGCAACCATCTGGCATTATCAATAGAACGTGGTGATGGACTTCCTCGACTCGATTTGCGGCGGCGCGGTGGTTGAGGATATTCTCGGTTGCGGACGCAAATATTACTGCGGCGGGCATCCCTACATTCCGGTCGAATTCTCTGTCGCAGCGCACCGCTTCGGGCATTCGATGATCCCGCAGAAAATCCAGATCCAGCAAGGCGGGGCCAGCAACGACTTGTTCGGCCCGATCCTGGGCGGAGGGTTCGCGCCGCTATCCAGTGCCGATGCCGTGGTCGATTTTCACGAGGTCTTCTTCACCCCTGCAAACCGGGCGGAGCAGAAGGCGGAACAACTCGATACCAAGCTCACATCGACGCTGCTGGCGCTGCCGTTCATCCCGCCGGCCAATGTGAATTCGCTGGCGGAACGCAATCTGCTGCGTGGCAATACATTCCTCCTGCCCGGCGGAGACAAGGTTGCCGAACATATGGGCCGTTCAGTAAGCGAACTCGACAAAGTGCGCGATCTGGTGGAATCCATGGGCGCATCGCGCAAGGGAGTGCCGCTGTGGCTGTACATCCTGGCCGAAGCGGAAAAGATCGGCCGCGAGAAACTGAACGGCAAGTTCTCCAAGGGCGAAGGGCTCGGCCCGGTGGGGGCGCGCATCGTGGCCGAAACGATCATCGGCCTGCTGGAACTGGAAGACCATTCCTTCCTCGGGACCAACCGAAATTGGTCACCGCGCGAGGAATGGAACAGCGTCGGCAAGATGGTGACGGTCGCCCAACCGTAAGTCATCACCCCTGCCAGCAATCAGCGGGCGGCCCCGATCCGGTGGCCGCCC
>JBFEKH010000194.1:0-3027 GCA_041552775.1 Allopontixanthobacter sp. | reverse complement strand
TCACGGTCGACACGATCGTCATATTTACCGTCAACCGGAGAGATCGACTGCATGATTGCACGCTCCTTCGCCGTAATTGGCCCCAGGCGCGAACGCGGCGGCTTGATCAAGGTGCGCTGGACAATGCCGGGCGATCCGTCCTCCATCAGGGTCGAGACCAATGCCTCGCCGGTTTTCAGCTCGGTGATCGCCGTTTCGACATCGAGATCGGGATTGATCCGGAAGGTTTCGGCGGCGGCGCGAATCGCCCTCTGGTCCTTGGGCGTGAAGGCGCGCAATGCGTGCTGCACCCGGTTGCCCAATTGCCCGGCGACTTCTTCGGGAATATCAATCGGATTCTGGGTCACGAAGAACACGCCCACGCCCTTTGACCGGATCAGGCGAACGACCTGCTCGATCTTGTCTTCCAGCGCATCCGGCGCATCATCGAACAGCAGGTGCGCTTCGTCGAAGAAGAACACCAGCTTGGGTTTTTCCGGATCGCCGACCTCGGGCAGGGTCTCGAACAGTTCCGCCAGCAGCCACAGCAGGAACGTCGCATAAAGTTTCGGGCTGCGCATCAATTTGTCCGCCGCCAGCACATTGATGTAGCCGCGACCTTGCTCGTCCAGCTTGATGAAATCAGCGATTTCCAGCGCCGGTTCGCCAAAGAACTGGCCCGCGCCCTGGCTGTCGAGGCTCAGCAATTGGCGTTGGATCGCGCCGATGCTGGTTTTCGAGACATTGCCGTATTTGGCGGTCAACTCGCTTGCATGTTCGGATGTATAAACCAGCATGGTCTGCAAATCTTCCAGATCGAGCAGCAGCATCCCTTCTTCATCGGCGAAGCGGAACACAATGTTCAGGACGCCTTCCTGCGTATCGTTCAGATCCAGCAGGCGGGCGAGCAGCAGCGGGCCCATTTCCGAAATCGTGGTGCGAATCGGATGGCCCTGTTCGCCGTACAAATCCCAGAAAATCGCCGGATTGTCGGAATAGGCATAATCGCTAATGCCCAGTTCCTTGGCCCGGGCTTCCAGCTTGTCGGCATGTTTGAAGGTCGGGGAACCGGCCATGGAAATGCCCGCCAGATCGCCCTTCACATCGGCAACGAACACCGGGACACCCTTGGCGGAAAAACTCTCCGCCAGGCCTTGCAGGGTAACCGTCTTGCCGGTGCCGGTCGCCCCGGCAATCAGGCCGTGTCGATTGGCGCGCCCCAGATTCAGCGTCTGGTTTTCGCCATTCGCGCCCAGTCCCAGGAAAATATGTCCGTCAAGATTCTCACTCACGCTTGGTAACTCCCGCTCCGTACTTATCCCGTTCATGGGCAGGGTCGCGGTGTCGGTCAAGCATGCCGTTGCGAGCGGCTTGCCTGACCCCCGCAGATCATCGGACTGTTCCAATTTGCCGGTGGGCGTATATGGCGTGTCATATGGCAAACCGGCAACCCTTTGTCCTGCTCGACGATGCCCGCGCCAGCGGCGCAGTGAACGCGCATGTCTATGAGGCACCGCGGCAGGTTTTCGTTGCGCGGCAGGCAGATGAAGTCGCCAGTGTGCTGGCCGCTGCCGATGCCGCGCGCCGCTCCGAAGGCGGCACTTTGGCGGGCTATATCGCCTACGAGGCGGGGCTGGTGCTGGAACCCAAACTGCTGGACCTGGCCCGGGCACGCACCGGTGCAGTGGGGCCGCTGGTGTGGCTGGGGCTGTTCGATGAAGCGCGCACCATGCCAGCAGATAACGTGCCCGAATGGCTGGCCGCGCACAGCGAAGGCACGGCTTCGCTTGGCCCGCTGGAACCGCAATTGTCGCCCGGCGGCTATGGCGAAGCCTTTGCTGCGCTGCAGGACGCGATCCAGGCAGGTGACATTTACCAGGCAAACCTGACTTTCCCGCTGACGGGCAGTTATCGCGGCGATCCGGTGGCGCTGTATGCCGCGCTGCGGCCCGCGGCGCAGGCCGGATATGGCGGCATGGTGTTCGACGGCTCGCATTGGCTGCTCAGCCTGTCGCCGGAATTGTTCTTCAGCCTTCGCGGCGATGCGGCCAAGGTCAAACCGATGAAGGGCACCCGGCCGCGCGGACAGGATGCCGCCGACGATGCCGCCCTGGCACAGGAATTGGCCGAATCGGCCAAGGACAAGGCCGAGAACCTGATGATCGTCGATCTGATGCGCAACGATCTGTCACGCGTGGCAGTACCCGGTAGCGTGCAGGTGGAATCGCCCTTTGCCGTCGAAAGCTATCCCACGGTCCACCAGATGGTATCGACCGTCCATGCTCAATTGCAGGACGGCAAGGGCGCGGCTGACCTGATCCGGGCGATCTTCCCTTGCGGATCGATTACCGGGGCGCCGAAAATCCGCGCAATGGAATTGCTGGGCCAGATCGAACGCGATGCGCGCGGCCCCTATTGCGGGGCAATTGGCCGGATCGACGCCGCTGGAGATGCCGCCTTCAACGTGGCGATCCGCACGCTGCGCCTGACCCCGATCGAGAACAACCAGGGCAGCGCCGTGCTGGGTGTCGGCTCGGCAATTGTGGCTGATAGCGAAGCGATGCCCGAATGGCGCGAAGCGATCCTCAAAGGCGGGTTTGCACGACAGCAAGCGGGCGGGTTCGATCTGATCGAGAGCATGCGCTTTCATCCTGAAGACGGCATGGAATTCCTCGAACTGCATCTTGAACGGTTGAAGACCAGCGCCGCGGAACTGGGCTTTGCGTTTGACCGGCACCAGACCCGCAACCAGATCCAGGCGCTGTGTTTCGAGCTGGAAACGCCCGCGAAGATCCGCCTGTTGCTGGCCCGCAGCGGGGCAATTGCGCTGGAGGCGCAGGAATTGGGCGATCCAGCTATCCAGCCGCTGGAGTGTATCGTGCTACCTTTGCCGGTGGACAGCGGCGACTGGAGGCTTCGTCACAAAAGCACCGACCGGGGATTTTACCGCGATGCCTTGTCCGTGGCCCATTCCGAAGGCACGCAGGAAGCGCTGCTTATGCGGGACGATGGGCTGGTCACGGAAGGCAGTTGGACCAATATCTTTGT
>JBFEKH010000193.1:0-3047 GCA_041552775.1 Allopontixanthobacter sp. | reverse complement strand
TTCAAAACATCGTCCGGACGCTTGGGGCATCCCAGCGAGCAGTCAATCTATCTGTGTTAAACACATAGCACACCTATACCGGGTTTCAAGCGGTTCACGGCAGCGCTGGCGGTAAAGCGGGGCAGTATCTTGGCAATTGCGAAATTCGCTGGCACAGATTCCATTGAATTGGTTCAAAGGGAGGCTGTTGTGCTCAAGGATTTTCATGATTTCATCGCCAAGGGAAACGTAATTGACCTTGCCGTGGCGGTTATAATCGGCGCCGCATTTGCCACGATCGTCGGATCACTGACGGATGATATCATCATGCCGATTGTCGGCGCGATCTTCGGCGGTGCGGATTTCTCCAATTACTTCATCCTGCTCAGCGCGCCAGCCGGATACGAAGGGGCGACCACCGATTATGCTGCGCTGAAGGAAGCTGGCGCGGCCATGATCGGGTATGGCGCATTCATCACCGCAATCATCAATTTCGTGATCCTGGCGTTCATCATCTTCATGCTGGTGCGTTACGTGAAGAAATTAACCCAAAAACAGGAAGAGGCCGCGCCGCCAGCAGGCCCGACCGAGGTGGAATTGCTGACTGAAATTCGTGATGCGCTGAAAAAATAATTGTTTTAGGAGCTTTTTTCAGGAACCGTGACGATGACTGGAGGTTAAGTGCGCATAGCGGCTTCCGGTCGCTAGCAATTTCTTGAAGGGGAATTTCAATATGCGTAAACTTGCAATCGTAACCGCCGCTGCAGCATCCTTTGCTTTGATCGGCTGTGGCCCAGGTGCCGAAACCGAAACCGAAGTAGCAGCTGAAAACATGGAAGCGGTCGCCGACCAGTATGACGCGGCAGCCGATAACGCCACCACAGAAGCTGGCGAAGACATGATGGAAGACAAGGCCGCAGTCGCTGAAGACAAGGCCGACGTCCTGGAAGACCAGGCCGACGCTGAAGAAGGCGTTTTGGCTCAGTAATCAGCCAAGGCTTTTCTAATCGAGAAGGGGCGGGGTGCATCATGCACTCCGCCCCTTTTTTGTGGTCACCACCCAGCGAATGATTTTTTCGCGGCATTGGACACTTTATATTCAGCATGGATGCCCTATATAGGGGTTGCCGGTTTCGACCGGATATGGCGATAAATTGCGATGTGCAATAGACGCAGCGGACCCGGGGGCAGTACCCGGCGGCTCCACCAAAACCCTTGATTCGTCAGGGGCTTCTGACGGGGCCGAACTAGGATCGACGTGTGTTCAAAAGCATTGTTTTTGCCCGGGTTGAGAATCCCCGTTAAAAGCTCACAACATATAAGTGCAAACGATAACGACGCACTCGCAATCGCAGCGTAATCTGACGGCCTAACGGCCTGATCTTACAAAGCTAAAGCGCGGTTGGACCGACCGGGCAACAGAACGGATTCCGGGGCTCCGGGGGTAGCTAGCAACAGAAACCCCCACTCAATTTCCTGAAAAATTAGATTGATCAATTGGTTCGTGCGAGTGATCGAACGAGTCGGGTCAACTTTGTCAGACAGCTTGTGAGGACGCTTCGCCACCAAGCTACCCTGCTGAGGACTCAGCAGCCAGCTTTTCCCGCTCCAGCTTCAAACAATCGAGAATCTTCGCACCAGCCAGAAAAACTGCGCCGGTGGTAGCAAGGAACAACAGCTTCCCGCCGAAGCCGGGATATTGGGTGAGATAGGCGGCACCGCGCGCGGTCGAACCCAGCGCGAGCGCATAGATAATCAGATAGGCTTCCCATTTTGTCTTGATGACAAACAGCCGGCTGATCTTCTTTAACATGCACTCCCTTTCGTTAATCTTTTCAATCGCAAACATCGTGCCAAGGGCAGTCTTGTGCGACTCTCAAGGGTTAACAGAAGTGCAAGTGTAACAGTGTCCGATAGCCAGTCCAGAGCGTTAACTTAGTTCTGACAGACCTAAAGCCCTGATCAATTGGCTGCGTGCCGTAATGATACGTTTTGCTACCGCAAAATCACCCACTTGGGCCGGCTCGATCGATTCCGGCCAATAATCGGAGATGACGTTGCCGATAGTCTCGGCCTGGGCATCATCCAGCAGGAAACGCGGGTCGACTGTGGCCGGATCGGCCACCACACGCAGGCGCAGGCAGGCGGGGCCGCCGCCATTGGCCATGCTTTGCCGGACATCGACCGGGATTACTTTTCGGATCGGGCCATTGCCCGCCAGCATTCCTTCCAGCCATGTACGCACGGCCGTACTTTCCCAGCTTTCCGACGGGATCACCAGCGCCATTTCGCCGGTTGGGAGGCTGAGCAATTGGGCGTTGAACAAGTAAGTCTTGATCGCCTCTGCCATGCTGACCGCATCGGAGGGAACTTCGACCACTTGCAGCGCCGGGAATTTCGCGCGGATCGCGTCATAGGTGCCCTGCTGGTCGCCAAAGGCCTGTGCATGGGTGAACAGCACGCGTTCGTTCGCCACCGACACCACATCATTGTGAAACGCGCCGGCCTCGATCGCTGCGGGGTTCTGTTCGATGAACACCGTGCGTTCGGGATTGAGCCGATGAAGGCGGGCAACCGCGCGGCTGGCCTGTTCATGCTGGCGCGCGGGGAATTTTCCGCCGGGACGGCCATAGACGAACAATTCCACGCCCTGCGAGCCGTGGCCCCCATTTTCACTGGCACACAAACGCATGTGATTGGCTGCGCCTTCATCGCCGAAGCTCGGCGGCACCGGGTCGTGGACCGCGAAATGCGCTGTGTCGGCAAAAGCGACCTTCAATTGACGGATCGTGTCGGGCCATTCCATGCCACGGTGCGGCATCGTCACCAGATTGGCAGGGGTCAGGTGGCACAGGCCGTCCGCCGTGTCCGCTGCGGGACTGACAGTGGCAGCATTGGCGGTCCACATGGAACTGGCGGACCATGCCGCGGCGACGAGGCGCGGATCGATAGTCTCGTCTGCGCCCAATGTGTCCAGCCAACCAGTGTTGGGGCGGGGAAGCGGTAGGAAGAACCCCTGCGTCAGCCCGAGCGCCATGTTGGCGCGCATTTTCCCCAGCCCCTGCAGC
>JBFEKH010000192.1:0-3048 GCA_041552775.1 Allopontixanthobacter sp. | reverse complement strand
GACAAGCAATATGACGAAGCCGGGCTGAACGCGCCGAACATCGTCGATGCCGTGCTGAAGGCGCTCCGGCATAATTCGGCGGGCGTGGAAGAAGCGCGGGCCTGATCCGAGCGGCATTACGCCGAAAGTTCGGTGTCCGCCCTGGCGGCAGAAGGAGTTAGGCCGGAATGTCCCTGTTGAATGCGGTCCACGCAGGCCCCGTCGCCACGCTTACCCTGAACCGGCCCGAGGCGATGAACCCGCTGGGTGCGGATGGTGATGGGGATGAATTTGCCGCCGCCTGCAATGCGATCAATGCCGATCCGGCCATTCGCGTGGCCATCCTGACCGGGGCCGGGCGCGCGTTTTCAGCTGGCGGCGATATCAAGGCGATGCGCGACAAGACCGGGAATTTCGGCGGTAATCCAGTCGAGATAGCCGAGGGCTACCGGACCAATATTCACCGCGCCTTGCGCGCGCTGGACGGCCTGCAGGTCCCGCTGATCGCTGCGGTGAACGGTCCGGCTATCGGGCTTGGCTGCGACATCGCCTGCCTGGCCGATATCCGGATTGCTTCCGATAAAGCGAAATTCGGTGTCACCTTCCTCAAGCTGGGGATTATTCCCGGCGACGGCGGCACATGGATTTTGCCGCGCGTGATCGGCCACAGCCGCGCGGCGGAATTGTTCTACACTGGCGATGTCATCGATGCGCAGACGGCATGCGACTGGGGACTGGTCAGCCGCGTCGTGGACCATGATACGCTCATGACGGAAGCGCAAAGCCTGGCCGAAAAGATCGCGGCCATGCCGCCGCTCGCACTGAGGCAGACCAAGAACCTGCTGCGCCAGGGCCGCTCGGTCACTTACGACACCGCGCTGGAACTGGCCGCCGCGACGCAGGCGCAAATGCACCACACTGAAGACCACGCCGAGGGGGTTGCGGCCCTGATTGAAAAGCGCGTACCGGTGTTCAAGGGTAAATAGAGCCTAGAGCCAGCGCCAGATGCCTGCCGCGATGCCGCCGAGCGGCAGATGTGACCAGCTCAATACAAGCCACAGACCGAGGCCGCCCAGCATAGGCAGCGCGCCGACCGAGAGAAATTTCCTCCACCTCGGCCAGTAGCTGGTCCTCGATTCCCACTGCGCCCAGGCTTCGCCCATCAGATGCAGTTTCTTGCGGTCCTGAAGATGCGCACCGACTAGCGCGAGTATCAGCACCGTAATTGCCACTACCAACGTCCGCGGAGTAGGCGCGGCAATCATGTGGGCGATGGCCCACAGGGCAAAGCCCCACATCATGGGGTGCCGGGTGATCAGGAACACGCCGTGCGGCGGCGCCTTGGCAGCCTGTTCAGCACCGGGGGCGGGCAGAGCGGGATTGCCAATGAACGATCCGGCAAACAGCACCATCGCAGCCAGGGTCAGCAGGCTGCCGATCGCCCAGCTTATGTCACCGAAACCGGGCCATAGCGGCGGCGTGGCTGCGCCGGTGGCGGTAAAGGAAAGATAGATCCACACCATCGCCGCCAGGCTGACAAGGCTGTAGACGCCCTGAAATCCGATTGCGCCGAATATCCGGACCATCGGCGCGCGCAAGGGATGGGACATTGCGAAATGTGTCCCGACCAAGGTTATGCAGGCAGCGATCAGTTCAACAAGGGCTGGGTTCATTTCACGTGATCCCGTTTGACCTGTGCTGCGATCGGGATGCCATCATGCATTACCAATCATATGCCTTGGGCAGGTCGCTTTCATCCAGATCGCGGTACCGTTGGCGCAAGCGGGTCTGGTGGTTGTCGACTGGCTGTTCGAGCCCGTCGATAAAGACTTGCAGCGGAGCGGAAGATAATTCCAGTGGATCGCCGTCCCAGATCACCACATCGCCTGCGGCTCCCGGGGTCAGTGATCCCAGCTTGCCGCCCATCCCGCTGATCGATGCAGGCACCGAGGTGATGGAAGCCAGCGCCTGTCCCCAGGTGAGGCCGGAAGCGCGAGGAACCTTGCTCAGTGCCACGAGATTACCGGCATATTGCACGGCGTTGCGCGGCTGTTCGGTGCCCATCATGCCGCCAATGGCGACCTTGACCCCCGCGGCAACCATCCGGCCGACATTGCTTTGCGTGGCGGCCAATTGTTCGAACTTCGCAGGCAGATCGTCGAGCGCATCGGCGATCACCGGCACATTCGCGGCGGCAAGCGCATCGGCTACCATCCACCCTTCGCTGACACCGACCAGCACCATATCCAGCTTCGGAAATTCGCCGCGCATGGCCAGTACGGCACGAATATCCGCGGCGCGTTCAACATGGATATACAGCTTCTGGGCGCCGCTGATAACAGGTACCAGTGCGGCCACATCGGCGCGGGTCAGCAGCGCTTGTTCGCCCTCCCAATTCCCAGCCGCGAACTCGCTTGCTTCGCGCAGCGCGTTGCGGAGTGCGACGTTGGTTGCCACCCGGCTGCCGCCGGCAAGGCGTGCGCCGCCTTCGCCGAGTACAACCATCTGGAATGCGCGCGGCATCGTGATCGCGCTGGGGTCAGCGCCCAGATCAATGATGGCGCCCTGTCCGGCAAAGATTGATCCGGCCGGCGAGCCAGTAATGCTGGCCCGGGTAACGCCGCCCGCCCGGCTCACAGCGATATCCTGAGCTGCCGGGTTGATTGCTGATGAGACATCAAGCGCGATGTTGAACGGCGAACTGCTTGCCTGCGTATCATTGCTTTCATCGACTGCGCCGACATCGACTAGCCCGAGATCGGTGATGGCGGCAAAGATGCCAGGGGTTACCCAGGCGCCCTTCACATCGAAGACAGTGCCGCTCCCGGCTGCTGTGCCTGCGGCTGCCGGACCCGCGAAGACGATCTTGCCGGCCCGTACCTCTACAATGCCATTGTCGATCGGTTCTGACCCATCTCCGATGGCGACCTTCGCATTGACGATGGTGAAATCCTGCGCGGAGGCAGTAACGCCAAATGCTGCGGTCGCTCCAGCAAGAGCCAGAAATGGGAGTTTCAGGAGGCGGTTCATTTCACGTCTCCTTCACCGGGCTGGCCGAGTTCGAAATCG
>JBFEKH010000191.1:0-3096 GCA_041552775.1 Allopontixanthobacter sp. | reverse complement strand
CTGGAGGCTTCGTCACAAAAGCACCGACCGGGGATTTTACCGCGATGCCTTGTCCGTGGCCCATTCCGAAGGCACGCAGGAAGCGCTGCTTATGCGGGACGATGGGCTGGTCACGGAAGGCAGTTGGACCAATATCTTTGTAGAGCGGGACGGCATCTTGCTGACCCCGCCCGCCGAACTGGGGCTGTTGCCCGGAATTTTGCGCCGTTCGCTGCTCGAAGCGGGTAAGGCGCGCGAATCACAATTGCAGATCGCCGATCTCGAACAGGGATTTCTGCTGGGCAATGCTGTCCGCGGCCTGATGAATGCGAAATTGGCCCATGAAAGTTAGATGAAATGATTATCCCGATCCTGTTTGAAGACGGCGAAGCCCTCATCATCAACAAGCCCGCGGGCCTGTCGATCGACCGTCCGCGCAAGGGTGGCCACGCGCTGGAAGACCATTACGAAGATCTGAAGCTTGGCTTCCAGCGTCCGCCCGCTGCGGTCCACCGGCTGGATACGGATACATCCGGCTGCCTGCTGCTTGCCCGCAATCCCAAGGCGCACAAACGCTTTGCCAAGGCGTTCGAGGACCGGCTGGTCATCAAGCGCTATCTCGGCATCATTGCCGGCGAGCTTGAGGAAGAGGCGGGCACCATCGAACTGGCCCTGTCCAAGATCAGCAGCGCGGAAAAAGGCTGGCGGATGATTGCGGCGAAAAAGGGCAAGCCATCGGTTACCCATTGGCGGCGCGTGGATGTACAGGGCGGCAATACTCTGGTGGAATTTCGCCCGGAAACCGGCCGCACGCACCAGATTCGCATTCATGCGGAGGCAGGGCTTGGCAGGGCTTTGCTGAACGATCCGGTGTACGGCGCGGTTTCCAGCGAAGATCAATCCGCCGAAAAGGCCAAGGGCCGGACGATGCTGCATGCTGCGGGTCTGATCGTACCGCGCGATGGCAAGCCCGAAATCAGTGCGGTCGCGCCGATGCCGGCCGACTTCATCCGGCTGGGCTTTGCCGATATGACCGGCACCGATGTCTGATATCGTCTCCCGCGCGATGGGTTTGGTGGAGGAAAGCTTTATCGCGTCCTCCGGCCCCGGCGGGCAGAATGTCAACAAGGTGGCGACGGCGGTGCAGGTGCGGCTGGATGTGTTTGCCTTGCGCCTGGAACCGGCCACATTCAACCGGCTCAAGAGCCTCGCAGGCAGCCGGATGACTTCCAAGGGCGAAATCGTCCTGACCGCACGCAGTTACCGCACCCAGGAAGCGAATCGCGAAGATGCCCGCAAGCGGCTCACTGAAATCCTCGAGGAAGCCCAGCGTGCGCCGCGCATACGGAAGAAAAGCCGGGTCAACCGAATCAACAAGGAAGCGCGGATCAAGGGCAAGAAGAACCGCGGCACGGTGAAAGCAAATCGCGGCAAGGTTGAGTGGTAAGGGACATGATCAGCCCGTATTCACGGACTATCAGCCCAACCAATCCTGCTTGACTTTTGGTGGCCCCTACCCCAATGGCCGCGACTTGAACGGCGGCGATCCCCACTTACGGGCGCGTCGCCTGTTGTATTTTCGGGCCTTCGGACAGTTTCGGTGGACCCAGCGTATTTTAGGAAACCGCCATGGCGAAATCTGCAACTGTAAAGATCAAGCTGGTCTCGACCGCTGACACCGGCTTCTATTACACTACGAAAAAGAATCCTCGGAACATCACAGAGAAGATGACGTTCCGCAAATACGATCCCGTCGTGCGCAAGCATGTCGAGTTCAAGGAAGCGAAGATCAAGTAACCTGAATTTCCGGCAGCGGATCAATTCACAGAACGTTCAACGCTTCGCTGTCATTTGCCGGAGCATGAACATTTCAAACTCGACTTTTCGTCTATCGCCATCACGCAATCTATGGCGCACCGCACTTGCGGGCGCTGTGGCCTTTGCCGTGCCCGCGGTCATCCTCGCCCCCGCTACGCCGGTATCTGCCGCGCAAAGCCAGCTGAGTAATGCGGTGGAGGCAATCCGCGGCATTTCCACCATGAAGGCCGATTTCGTCCAGACCGACCGACAGGGCCGGGCAGTGTCCGGCACCATGACGTTGAAACGCCCGGGCAAGATCCGGTTCGAATATCAAAAAGACGTCAACATGCTGATCGTTTCCAACGGCAAGTCCCTGACGATGGTCGATTACGACGTGAACCAGGTACAGCGCTGGCCGATCAAGGATTCGCCGCTTGGCGCCCTGCTTGATCCGAACCGCGATATCGCCAAATATGGCAAATTGATCCCGACCGGCAATCCGAATGTGATCAGCGTGGAAGTGCGCGATGCAAAGCGTCCTGAATACGGAGTTATCACGATGGTTTTCGTGCGCAACGGTTCGGCACCCGGCGGCTGGCAGCTGACCAATTGGGTCGCGCTCGATTCGCAGAACAACCGGACCACGGTAAAGCTGCGGAATCACAGGTATGGTGTGGCGGTAAGCGAAAAAACCTTCACCTATGACGATCCGCGAAAATCGTCTCGTCGGCCCGGCTAAACACTTCGCCGATGCGACGTTGTATAAATACGACAAGATGCGGACGTTTGTTCATTGGCCAGCAAGCCAAAAAGGCTTAGTTTACGAATACGAAGTGGCTGACGGCGGGTTTCCCCCCTGTTGTCCTGCCGTTATCAAGGCCACCTCGTACAAGCGTGACGAACGCTAATAGGAAACCCTCGCGCCAATGCCCCCGGCGCGGGGGTTTTTTATTGGGTGGGATTGTTTGTTTAGCCTCAAGCGCCGGCGGGGTCATCCGGTCCCTTAGGCTTCCGCGCTAACCACCCGGTGTGCAGCCGCACGCTGGCGCCGCGACTAGGATCGAGCGCGTCATAGATTGCCTGGAATGGTCCGTGCGGCGACCAGCGGACCGCAAGAGCGCCCGAACGATCTGGCGACCGCCGGGCGGTTAGCCCGCCCCTCGGAGGCGTTCGCATAGCGAACTAGCCGCGAGAGAAAACAGACATCCCAAACCGATAGACTAAGCACCCCCCGCCCTTTACAGGCACCGCATGATCAAGATTGCTACCTGGAACATCAATTCGGTCCGTTTGCGGATGCCGATTGTAGAACGTTTT
>JBFEKH010000190.1:0-3165 GCA_041552775.1 Allopontixanthobacter sp. | reverse complement strand
GTGCCGGGAATTTCATCGTCCAGCATCTCGCCGGTGGTCAGATCCTTGACCCGGGCGGTGAACCGTTCGGACCCATTGTCATCGACCGAAAACGCCAGCCTGGTGCCATCCTTGCTGACCGCCAGCGCGCCAAGGCGGAAATATTCCTTCCCCTCCGCCAATGCCGGTTCGTCCAGGATCAGCTCATTTTCACCGCCTGAAACCGGTTTGCGCCACCATTTGCGGTATTCCGCGCCTTCTTCATATTCGACCCAGTAGAGGAAATCGCCATCTTTCTGCGGAACCGACGAATCGGCTTCCTTGATCCGCGCGCGCATTTCCTTGAACAGGGTGTCGACCAGCGGTTCGTACGGTGCCATCCGGTGTTCGAACCAGGCATTTTCCGCCGCAAGATGCGCCAGGATGTCCTTGTCCTCGACAACGGGATAGCCCGGATCGCGCAGCCAGGCGTAATCATCCCGCACCACGATCCCGTGATGGGTCGCGGACGATGGTTTTTTCAAGGCGGTCGGGGCGGCATTCGGAGCCGCAGAGGTGGAATTGGTCATCCAAGCGCTCTATGTGGAGCGGGAAAGGACCGCAACCATGCTTATGCTTACTCATGAAGCCCGCCTCTCTGCCTTACGCGAGGAATTGAAGCGACAAGGACTGGACGGCTTCGTCGTTCCGATTTCGGATGAGCATATGTCGGAATATGTCGGATCCTATGCGCAGCGACTCGCGTGGCTGACAGGTTTCGGCGGATCGGTCGGCACCGCTGTGGTGCTGGAACACAAGGCAGCAATGTTCGTGGACGGGCGTTATACCGTGCAGGTCCGCGATCAGGTTGACGGAAATCTCTATGATTATTGCCAGGTCCCCAAGGACAGCGTGGGCGCCTGGATTGTCGCTAACGCAGAGGCCGGAGCACGGATCGGCTATGACCCCTGGCTGCACACCCGCGGCTGGGCGCACAATGTGTCCGATGCCCTCGCGAAAATCGGCGCGGAGTTGGTCATGGTAGAGGCCAATCCGGTCGATGCGGTGTGGGAAGACCGGCCCGCACCCTCAGACGCGGTCGTGATGGTACAGGACGAATCCCACGCCGGACAATCCAGCGCCGAAAAGCGCGAACTAGTGGCCGACTGGCTCAAATCCGAAAAACTCGATGGCGCAGTGATCGGCGCGCTCGATTCCATTGCCTGGTTGCTGAATATACGAGGGGCCGATGTGGACCGCACCCCCGTGGCGCTGTCCTATGTGCTGGCCCAAGCCGACGGTACTGCGGAATTATTCATCGCACCGGAAAAAGTCACGCCCGAAGTTGCCCGTCATCTGGGCAATGCGGTCACCATCCGTCCGCGCGATCAATTCGAAGACGCGCTGAAGCATCTGTCGGGCAAGAAAATCGCGGTCGATCCAAACAGCGGCGTCGCGGCCATTTTCCAGACGCTTGAAGATGCCGGCGCCACTGCGATTGCTGCCCGCGATCCCGCTTTGCTTCCCAAAGCGGTGAAAAATCCGGTCGAACAGCAGGGCCACCGCGATGCGCAGGCGCGCGACGGAGTGGCGGTGTCGAAATTCCTCCACTGGCTGTCGGAAACCGCGCCTGCGGGCGGAGTGACCGAACTGACCGCTGCTGCCAAATTGCGGCAATTCCGCGAACAGACCGGCTTGCTGAAGGAATTGTCCTTCGACACGATTTCCGCCGCCGGTCCGCATGCCGCCCTGCCGCATTACCGGGTGGATGAGAACAGCAATATCCCGATCGAACCGGGTAGTGTCTATCTGTGCGATTCGGGCGGCCAATATCTCGATGGCACCACCGATATTACCCGCACCGTGTGGATCAAGGGTCCGGGCGATCTGGCGGAGCCAACTACAGAGGTAAAGGACCGCAACACCCGCGTACTCAAAGGCCATATCGCCATTGCGCTGGCAGTCTTTCCGGAAAACACTGCGGGCAGCCAGCTCGATGCATTCGCGCGCCAGTTCCTGTGGCAGGCAGGCGTCGATTACGCGCATGGCACCGGCCACGGCGTCGGCAGTTTCCTGGCGGTTCATGAAGGCCCGCAGCGGATTTCCAAGCCGGGCGGCGCGCAGGCCGGCACCGACGAGCCGCTGCAGGCAGGCATGTTTCTGTCGAACGAGCCGGGCTATTACAAGGCTGGCGAATTCGGCATCCGGATCGAAAATCTGGTGCTGGTCGAACCCCGCGAAATCCCCGGCGCGGAAGGGATATATTTCGGCTTCGAAACGCTCACCTTCGTTCCAATCGACCGCAGCATGGTGGATGTCGGCCTGCTGACGCTTGAAGAAATCAAATGGTGGAATGATTACCACGCGCAGGTCAGCGCGATTTTGCTGCCGCAACTGACCGCGCCGGAAGATGCCGGCGTGCGCGCATGGGTGGAAGCGGGCTGCCAGCCGCTGTAGCATCCCGGCTTGTCGGCCAAATTTTGTTCTGGTAATGTTCCACCTGTGTCGAGTCGCTTTTGGGCTCGCAAGTGGAGGAGCAGAATCATGATCGGATATGTTACTGTCGGCAGCAATGATTTGCCGCGCTCGGCCAAATTCTATGACGCGATCGCCGCCGAAATGGGCGTGGGCCGGATGATGGAATTCGACAGCTTCATTGCCTGGGGCAAGATGGGCGGCGCGCCGGGCATTGCCGCGACCAAGCCGTTCGACGGCGAAGCGGCGACGGTCGGAAACGGCGTAATGGTGGCGCTGGAAGCCGACAGCGAAGAACAGGTCCAGCGGATCTACGATATCGCCCTCGCCAATGGCGGCAGCGATGAAGGCCCTCCGGGCGCGCGCGGGGATGATGGGTTCTACGCCGCCTATTTCCGCGATCCCGATGGCAACAAATTGAACGCTTTCCTGATGACCGGCTGACACGGGTGGGCAGACAATTTTCGCCCCGATGAACGGGCCGGTGATCCTGCGACAATCTGCGACAATTCTCCCGTCTGCCGGGATAATGCTGCGACAATCGGCCCCTAGAAGAGTATCTGTGAGTTGCGGCGATGCCATGAAGGTTCTCTTCCTCCCTCGTGGGTCCCTGATCGGGCACCGCGCAGCTCTTCTTTGATTTTCTCAGGAGCACAATATTATGCGTAAGTTCACTATCCCCCTCGCCCTTTCGGCCGCAGCAGCCCTGGCAGTTGGCGCCGGCAGCATCGC
>JBFEKH010000189.1:0-3207 GCA_041552775.1 Allopontixanthobacter sp. | reverse complement strand
AGGGCTGATCGGCGCGATCCAGAAACAGGCGGCAACGCTGATGCATGTGTCGAACCTGTACGGCAGTCCGCAGGGCGAGGTTCTGGCTCAGCGGTTGGTCGACCTAACCTTCGCCGACACGGTGTTTTTCACCAATTCAGGCGCAGAGGCGGTTGAATGTGCAATCAAGACGGCGCGCGCCTATCACCAGTCCAATGGTAATCCTGACCGCTATGAACTGATCACTTTCAAGAATGCCTTCCACGGCCGGACGATGGCCACCATCAGTGCGTCCAACCAGGAAAAGATGCACCACGGTTTCATGCCGTTGCTGCCCGGTTTCAAGTATTGCGAATTCGATGATCTTGAAGGTGCCAAGGCCCTGATCGGTCCGAATACAGCGGGCTTCCTGGTGGAGCCGATCCAGGGCGAGGGCGGCATCCGTCCAGCATCCGAGGAATTTCTCAAAGGCCTGAGGGCGCTGGCGGATGAGCACGATCTGATGCTGGTGCTTGACGAAGTCCAGTGCGGCGTTGCGCGGACCGGGACCTTCTATGCTCATGAGCAATACGGGTTTAATCCCGACATTCTGGCAACCGCCAAGGGCATTGGTGGCGGCTTCCCGTTTGGCGCATGCCTCGCCACGGAAAAGGCGGCGCGCGGCATGACCTTCGGCACGCATGGCTCCACTTACGGCGGGAACCCGCTGGCGATGGCTGCTGGTATGGCGGTGCTGGATGCTGTGGGGAATGAAGAATTTCTCAGCGAAGTACGCGAGAAGGGTGAACGCATTCGCGCCCGCCTGGAACAGTTCATCGGTAATTACCCAGATCTGTTCGAACTGGTGCGCGGCAAGGGATTGATGCTGGGCCTGAAAATGAAGGTCGAGCCGCGTCCCTTCTTTGTCCATCTGCGCGATAATCACCAATTGCTGACTGTGGCTGCGGGTGACAACACCTTGCGGCTCCTGCCTCCACTGGTGGTTGGCGATGCTGAGATCGACGAGTTCTTCGACAAGCTGTCCGCCGGTGCGGCCAGTTACGAATTGCCGCAGGCGGCCTGAGAACGTGCCGCATTTCCTCGATCTGAGCGATGCAGGCGGTGATGCCATTGCCGCGATGTTGAACGATGCACAGGACCGCAAGGCAGCCCGCACGACCTGGCCGAAGGGGCAGGTTGATGCGGATGCGCCGCTCGCCGGGCATGTCCTGGCCATGGTATTCGAAAAGAATTCCACGCGGACCCGCGCGAGCTTCGACATTGCCATGCGTCAATTGGGCGGTAGCGCCTTGATCCTCGATTCAGGCACCAGCCAGTTGGGGCGCGGCGAGAGCGTGGCGGATACCGCCCGCGTACTCAGCCGGATGTGCGATGCAATCATGCTGCGCACAGATGATCATGGCAAAATCGAAGAGATGGCGCATTATGCCAGTGTACCAGTGATCAATGGTCTGACGGACCGTTCGCATCCATGTCAGATCGTTGCTGACCTCCTGACGATCATTGAGCAGGGAATGCCTCTGCCGGGATTGGAGCTGGCGTGGTTCGGGGATGGCAATAATGTGCTCCACTCAATTCTGGAGGCCGCCGGATTGATGAAATTCAACGTGCGTGTTGCAACCCCGGCTGGTTTTGAGCCGGACCCCGAATTTGTGGCATTGGCGCGCGCAGGTGGGTCGAAGGTCACCCTGACGCAGGATGCCGCACTGGCCGCGAGCGGGGCAGATATCATTGTCACCGACACCTGGGTTTCCATGGGCCAGGAAAATGTCGAGAATAAGCTCAGCGCAATGGCCCCCTACCGGGTTAATGAAGCGCTGATGTCCAAGGCGAAGCCATCAGCGCGCTTCCTTCACTGCCTGCCGGCACATATCGGCGATGAAGTGACTGAGCAGGTGTTCGAAAGCACGCAATCGGTGGTGTTCGACGAGGCAGAGAATCGAATTCATGCGCAGAAATCGATCCTGCTATGGAGTTTGGGCAAATTGTGATGGGTCGCAGTGATGGAGGTCTGGCTCTTAACTTCAGGCTGCGGACCACCATATTTCGGCCATGACAGAACTATTAGAAACTTTTTCCGACCGTTTGCTCCATTACACTCTGCCGGCCCGCGATGCGCGCGGCCGCGCGGTGCGGATCGATAATGTCCTCGACCAGATACTTTCCGCCCATGATTACCCGCCCGCGATTACCCATCTCCTGGCGGAGGCACTGGTTCTGGCGACATTGCTTGGAAGCCTGCTGAAGGACGATGCCGGCCAATTGACGATGCAGGCGCAGACCGAATCGGGCGTGGTCAAACTCCTGGTCTGCGATTATCGCGCAGGCGAACTTCGCGGCTACGTTGATTTCGACCGTGAACGGTTTGGGAAACTGGGCGCGAACCCTCCGCTTAGCGCGTTGTTTGGCAAAGGCTATCTCGCAATAACCTTCGATCTGCCTGGTGAAAATGGCCGCTATCAGGGGATTGTGCCGCTTGAAGGTGAGACCTTGGCGGCAGCTTGCGAAGCGTATTTTATGCAATCGGAGCAATTGCCAACATTAATCAGAGTTGGGGCACGACACGACGGCAAAGGATGCATTGCAGGCGGCATCCTGATCCAGCATCTGCCTGATGGCGAGGAGGGGCGAGAACGGCTGCATGTGCGGCTCAATCATCCAGAATGGGAGCACGTTTCCATTTTGGCCGGCAGCACCCGATATGATGAACTGGTCGACCGAGGCCTGTCGCTTGAATCCTTGGTCTGGCGCCTGTTCCATGAAGAGGAAGAAGTCAGGGTCGAACGCGGTGCCGAGATATTGCGTGGCTGCCGGTGCTCTGCAGAGCACTACAGCGATGTGATTGGCCGGTTCCCTGAGGCTGAACGCCTTGAAATGCGGGACGACGATGGCATTATCAAAGTGGATTGTGCCTTTTGCTCAAAGGTCTTTCCAATTCACATATGACAGCTCGTCGTTCGTGAGGCACGTTTTGCCTTTGTTCACGTCTATGTTATAATTTTAAACTCGACCTGAATGATGGAGTGAATGCAGTGGCGAAGAAAGGTTCGATCGGCTTCTGGCCTCGGGCATTTGTTTGCCTGTTGCCCGCCGCGCTCCTGCTTGCACCTGCCGCGGCTCAGGCACCATCCTTGACGATGCTCGACCAACTCCAGCGAGGAGAGTGGGAACTGCGTTTCCGGGACGGAAGCCCAACGCGGAAGATTTGCCTTCGAACCGGCCGGGAGT
>JBFEKH010000188.1:0-3233 GCA_041552775.1 Allopontixanthobacter sp. | reverse complement strand
TGGGCCATTTTGGTGTCCGGCTCTGACGACCAATCAGAGGGCGGGTAGGATCAGCCCCCCAACTGCGCTGATCGTTAGTACCCGGACTACCGACCAGTTCGCGAAAAATACCAGCGCACACGCTAGCAAGGTCAACATCGCCGCGCAGGCCTTCCAGCACGATCCGGATCTTGTCTTCGGCGGAGAAGTGGCGCCGGGTTGCGCGGCGGATGTCTTTGACTACCCGCTCAGCACTCGCTTTGGGTTTTGAGGATTTGGCTCTCATCTTCGTTCCTTCGTCACTACGACGAGAGCCAAATCCTCCTTAAATCACAACCTCAAATTTGTGCCATAGGTGCTGACGGGGAACAATTCTTGTGTAGCCTCGATCCGCACGGTTTATGAAGATCTCTGGAGCCAGGCGACGATATCCGCCGCTCCGAGTTTTGTTGGAAATCTAACTGTTTCCCAATGGACGCCGTCTAGCACCATTACAGGGATCTTGGGCTTCAGTAGAAGATCGAGTGCATCTGCCGTTGCCAGCGTTATCAGCGGTGAAGAATCAGGTATGATAATAGAGTAGGGGGTGTTCATGCCGCGATACCGGGATTTGTCAGGATATCATGTATCCAGATCTTGGCATTGGATTGCCGATCGCGCGAGGCACGTGGCAATTTTAGGCCTTCTTTGGCCAGACTTGCCAGTAAAATATTGAAGTTCTCGATGCCGGTCTCTTCCCTAATCTCGCGCCAACTGATTTTGCCTTCTGCATATGCGTGAACTGTTCCGACCGGGAACACGGGGTTTACTGCTTGGGTGCTTTCATTCATCTCCAAGTTCTTTTCCTGCTCGCTTATTACCAGCATAATGATCCGTGCCGCGGTGTGTTCGGACGGACTCTAATCGCCCATTCCGTGATCGATAGGGGGGATTTGTCGTTGGGCTGGTGCTCGGTCCCGACCCTTCGCTTCCAGTCCGATCGCCTCCTCTACGGCCTCTTTTGCAGCAACGAACGCGGTTGGAAGTATGTCTGCACCCTTTTGAGTGGGCACGACATAACTGCTTAGATCGGTCATACCCTTTGCTTCCATTACCCGCATGGATTCCCGCAGGCGCGGTAAGGCGTCCCCGGTTTCCTTGGCCATGATCCTGGTTAGGTCAGGCCGTTCGCGCACGACCGCTGCGAGATCGTAGACGTCGCGCGGTGTGAAATTGGGGGAGCGATAGCGTATCTTTTTGATCATCACCTCTTCGGGCGTTTCCAAAGCAATGCGCCTGTCACCGTATTTCGCCCATTTGAATCCCGGTTCGGTCTGGAGCGGAGGTGACAGGAAATCGATTTCACCCTCTTCCAGTTCGAACTTTAGATAATGTCCGGGCCACTGGAATTTGCGCGAAATGTTGCGAGACGCCGGATTATTGGCAGGCGTAAAGTTCTTGAGCGCGGTTCCCGGAACGAAGATGTCGACATCGTAGGATATCCGGTGGTCGATCTGGATGGCGATGGCTGTGCCGCCGCCCAGCGTCCAACGGGGAACTCCGTCATTGTCCGGGTCACTTCCGAAAACGTGGTCGAGGGAAGGCAATGCCTTGTCGAGCAGCGCCCGCCATTTAGAAGCCTTTGCGGTCATCGAGCCACCTCCTGGTTGCGTGCCCGCTGGGCAGGTGGAGCTCTGCAGCATGTGCTAGCTGGTCGTAACTCACCGCGCCGGATGCGGCGAGATCGGACAGTGTTCCAAGGTCCGCTTCATTCAGGAATTCTCCGACATGGTGCTCGCTCGCTGTGAAGGGCTTTGCGTTGAGCAGGCATCCCAGAAGTTCCTCCGCGCTTACTCGCTTGGGTAGCGATACGTTGAGATGTGCCACGGCGAAGTCCAATGCGGTGGCAGCGGATGTATTGATCAGGCGCGTGAACCGCTCCCGGTCCTGGCACGGTGTTTTGTCAATCATCGCACCTCTTCCTTTGTTCTCGTTCTTGTTGTCGTTTCATCTAGAAGATAGCGCGTTGCAGGCGCTTTTTCCATCCGACCTAACAGCTTGCAGGCTTCATAGCTCTTATCTGCTCATTCCGTCCTTACCTTGCATGAACGCTATCTGGGTTGGGGTGAGCGGTTTCTTTTCCGACACAACGGCGCCCTCTGCACCTTCGCTCAGATCGTCTACGTATTCCTGCATCGTAGATGCCAGCTGTCCGTGCATGAAGCGCTGGAAGTCGGGCGCGCCTTCATCTCCATCCATTTGCGCCTTGTTGATGGAGTCGATGTATTCCTGCCGATCCTTCGGCCCGACAGCTACGGGAACGTAGCCGCCACGCAGCAGCATGAGGTTCATCAAGAGACGCGCGGTGCGGCCGTTTCCGTCATCAAAGGGGTGAATGCTTACGATCCGGTGGTGCGCATCAAACGCGGCCTTGGGACTGCCGTCGCTATTTCGAAGCGTGGCACCCAGCTCGCGCATGAGGTCCGGCACTTTACGGTGATTTGGAAATATGACGTCCATTCCCGAGATTCGTCGCGGAAAATCGGCATATCTGCCCGCGATGTCCGCACGGCTCGTTTGCATGGTCAGTTGGTGAAGTCGGAGCACTGTCTCATCATCAATGGGCTCATTGACACGGGCCATTTCCTTAACCCATTCGAGTGCTTTGTGATGGTCGATTGCCTCCTGGTGTTCAGTCATTTTTTTGCCTGGCGCGGTTGTTCCGCGCTCAATGAGGCTGGTGGTCTGGTCGAGGGTTAGAGTATTCCCTTCGATTGCGTTCGAAGTGTATGTGAGCTCGATATCCCGCGACCGCTGGAGATCAGTGGGCAGGATGTTTTCATCGCTGAACCGCAATTTTTCGAGATCGTTCTTGAGGCGTTCGATGCGCTCGATTAGTTCCTTCATTGCTTATCTCCGCATTCACATTTTCGCTTCTCCCTGCTGTAGGGAGCATAACAAGGACATAGATCGATTTGGGCAGCGCTAAATCAAACTGATACACTACTTAGGTCTATCGACCTATTGCTCGTCGTCCAGCCCCAGGCCGGCAAGGAAGGCACCGAACACGTCGTCCTGCGGAAATTCTTCGTGGTTGGCGCCATGATGCTGCCAGTAGCCACTGAACGAGCGTGAGGGCGGCGTCTTAAGGCAGGCGGCGATCAACAGTTCAGTCTTGGCTCGGTGATCGAGGTGGCGGTTGTTCTCGCGCCAGGCAGCTTCGGCTGCGTAGCGGAGAAGGTAGGTTCCGCCGATGTGATGGTGGGTCCCCTCCT
>JBFEKH010000187.1:0-3250 GCA_041552775.1 Allopontixanthobacter sp. | reverse complement strand
TCAGGTGCTGCTGGAAAAGTGGATTACTTCGCCAAGACATATCGAAGTGCAGATTTTCGGCGATAGCCACGGCAATGTTGTGCACCTGTTCGAACGCGACTGTTCACTGCAACGGCGCCACCAGAAAGTGATCGAGGAAGCCCCCGCGCCGGGCATGGACGAGGCCACAAGGCACGATTTATGCTGCGCAGCAATCCGTGCAGCAAAGGCGGTGAATTACGAAGGCGCGGGGACCATCGAGTTCATCGCCGACGCCAGCGAGGGCCTGCGCGCCGACCGCATCTGGTTCATGGAAATGAACACTCGGCTGCAGGTCGAACATCCGGTGACCGAGGAGATAACCGGCGTTGATCTGGTCGAATGGCAATTGCGCGTGGCGAGCGGAGAGCCGATTCCGCTAAAGCAGGACGAAATCCGGATCAACGGCCACGCGCTAGAGGCGCGGCTCTATGCGGAAGACCCAGTTACCTTCTTGCCCAGCACGGGCTCCTTAGAAATTCTCCGTTTTCCTGGCGCAGACGAGTACGTTGCCGATTTGCGTATCGAGACCGCAGTTACCGAAGGTGACGTGGTTTCACCCTATTATGATCCTATGATTGCAAAAATTGTTGTCCATGGCGCGGATCGCAACATTGCCCGGTTGCAGCTTGCTATGGCGCTCGAACATCTGGCTGTTTGGCCGGTAGTTTCGAATGCACCGTTCCTTTTGAAGTGTTTGGTCCATCAGGACTTTGCGGACTTCAATGTCACTACGGATTTTATTGCCGCCAATGAGGATGAACTGCTGCGGCCTGTCGAGCCGGACGAAGCTACTCGACAGCTCGCTGCGAATTGTGTTGTCGGCCAATTTCTGACCACCAGTTCTGACCTTGGATTGCTCGGCTTCCGTTTGAACTCGGATAGGCGAACGAGCGTCTACATTGCCCTCGACCGCAAAACGACGGCGGTCGAATTAGGGTCTTTTGAGGATGTTGAACCGCAAACTTTGGGCGGGGTTGTTACACTCGGCGGAAGGACGATCCGATATGACGAGGCGACTGATCGTGGCGTCGGCGCTCACCACGCCCACGATGGCGACATCCTCTCACCTATGCCGGGCAAGGTCATCGCGGTTGATGTCGCGGAGGGCGATAGTGTCACCGCCGGACAGCGGTTGCTGGTGCTGGAAGCCATGAAAATGGAACACGCGCTCACCGCACCGTTCGATGGTGTGGTGGCGGAACTGAACGCCGCCGAGGGCGCGCAGGTGCAGGTCGAGGCTTTGTTGGTTCGGATCGAGAAGTCTGAAGACTAGGAAGTTTGGCGACTGAGCGGCAAAACCTGCTAAGGGCTTCCCAATGCATTTCACCAATTTCGATATCGACATTTTCCTGCGCGATTACTGGCAGAAGAAGCCACTGCTGATCCGCAACCCGTGGGCGCAGTGGGTCAACCCGCTGGAGCCGGACGGGCTGGCAGGCCTCGCCTGTGAAGACGATGTCGAGGCGCGGCTGGTCAGCCATGCCGGAGGCGCGCTGACGGCGGAGGACGGGCCGATCCCGCCAGAGCGCTTTGGCGAACTTGGCCGCGAGCAATGGACGCTGCTGGTCCAGGCGGTCGATCATTTCGTGCCCGACGTCGCCGCGCTGATCAAACCGTTTCGATTCGTGCCCAATTGGCGGATCGACGATGTAATGGTCAGCGTGGCGGCCGATGGCGGCGGTGTGGGCGCGCATTTCGATCACTATGACGTGTTCCTGATTCAGGGGCTGGGTCGGCGGCGTTGGCAGATCGGCGGCATGTGCGACGACAATACCGAGCTGCTACCGCATGACCACCTGCGCCTGCTCGCCAATTTTGAACCGGTTGAGGAATGGGTGCTGGACCCCGGCGACATTCTCTATGTCCCGCCGGGCATCGCGCATAACGGCGTCGCGGTGGGCGACAATTGCATGACCTATTCGGTCGGCTTCCGCGCCCCGTCCCGCGCCGAATTGATCGGCGATTTCTGTGATGATCTGCTAGAGGAAATGTCGGACGATGATCGCTACACCGACCCCGGCTTACCCGCGCAGGACAATCCCGGAGAGATCACCGATGCGGCCCTCGACGGGCTGCACGCAATGCTGCGCGAAGGCCTGTCCGACCGCGCTGCCTTCGCTCGCTGGTTCGGCGCCTATAACAGCACGCCAAAATATCCCGAGATCGACTGGCGGCCCGAAGACCCGGCAACGGTCGAGCAATTGCGAGGTGCACTGGAATCCGGCGCGCCGTTGCAGCGAAATCCGGCCAGCCGCTATACCTTCATCCGACAGGACGGCGGCAGTGTTCTGCTGTTCGTGGACGGCGAATGTTTCGAATGCGAGGGCAAGGTGGCGGAAATCGCGGTGAAATTATGCGGCGAGCCAACCGTGGCGGTGGCCGATGATTTGATCCAGTCGGACCCGGCAATGGAATTGATCGCTGCGCTCTATAATCAGGGCAGCCTGGCCTTTGAGACTGAGGACTAGGCTACCTCGATTTCGCGCCATTCGCCCTGCGGCACATCGTCCAGTGTCCATTCGCCGATCTGCCACCGCACCAGCCGCAATGTCGGGTGGCCAACCGCAGCAGTCATGCGCCGGACCTGCCGATTGCGGCCTTCGCGGATGGTCAGCTTCAGCCAGCAATCGGGCACGCTCTTGCGGAAGCGCACCGGCGGGTCTCGCGGCCACAAATCCGGTGCGTCGATCCGCTCTACATCTGCCGGTAGCGTGAGGCCGTCTTTGAGCCGGACACCCCTGCGCAATTGCGCCAGCGCATCGTCCGCCAGCTCGCCTTCGACCTGAACCAAATAGGTCTTGGGCATCTTGAATTTTGGTTCGGCAATCCGCGCCTGCAGCCGTCCGTCGTCGGTCAGCAGGAGCAAGCCCTCGCTATCGCGGTCGAGCCTTCCCGCCGGATAAATGCCCGGTATGGAAATGAAATCTGACAGCGTGGCGCGTGTGGTCTCGGTTCCCCGATCAGTGAATTGCGACAACACCCCGTGGGGTTTGTTGAACAGGATCAGCCGCGACATGGTGCTGCCGCTATATCGGCACCTGTCGTCATTTCAAGGCGAGCATCTGGTCGAACTGCTCTTCGACTTTCGGCGATACGGCCTTACCCAGTTTGCTGACGGCAACGGCGGCGACCATGCTGATGATGAAGCCGGGAATGATCTCGTAGATCACTGCCGTGGGGGCCTGTCCGCCGATGGTGAATGGCGCATAGAGCCAGATCAATACGGTGC
>JBFEKH010000186.1:0-3271 GCA_041552775.1 Allopontixanthobacter sp. | reverse complement strand
TTTGGTTCCGCGGATTTCCTCCGGGCTGGCCATCATCGGATCCCGGTCGACAAGCAGGAAGTCAGCCCGTTGCCCTTCGACCAACCTGCCGAACAGCTTTTCCGCAAATCCGGCATAGGCACCGCCATAGGTAAAGGCAGTCAGCGCCTGTTCGCGGTTCACGCGTTCCTGGGGCTGCCATCCGCCAAATGGCTGTCCGCCAGCGTCTGTCCGCGTGATTGCTGTGGCAAGCCCGGCGAAGGGATCAACCGATTCGACCGGCGCATCGGAACCGAACGCCAAGGGCGCGCCTTCTGCTGCGATGCTGTGCCAAGCATATGCCCCGGCCAAGCGGTCTGGGCCAAGCCGCGCTTCTGCCATGGTGCGGTCCGACGTCTGGTGGACAGGTTGCATCGAAGCGATGATCCCGTGTTTGCCGAATAGCGCCAGCTCTGCCGGATCGACGATCTGCGCATGTTCGATTCGCCAGCGCCGGTCGCCTTCATATGTCCCTGACATATCGTCGATCGCCGCCAGCACTTCGGAATTGGCTGCATCGCCAATTGCATGGACGGCAATCTGGAATTTATCGAGCGCGGAACGGCTCATGAGATTTCGCAATTGCGAGGAGGCCATGAACGGCAAGCCAGTATTGCCCGCATCGTCGGAATAAGGCCGCTTGAGCCATGCACCGCGCGATCCCAACGCCCCATCCAGATACAGTTTCACCCCGTTGAGCCGCAATTTATCGTCATACAGCCAGGGCGATGGGCCGGGGCCCCCGATCAGTTCCATCGCCTCTACGCCCGCAGCGTAGGACATGATCCGAATATTGAGCGAACCCTTGTCGCCAGCGCGGCGGAAGCTTTGCCAATCTTCGATGCCTGTACCCATATCGGCCACTGCCGTGACCCCGTTGCTGAGCAGTATTTTCTGAGCTTCCTGCAGGGCAAGGTCGCGGTCTTCCGGCCGGGGGCGGGGCATCTTGCCCGTAATTAGATCCATCGCACCATCAACAAAGATGCCCGATGGCAGCTTGGAGCCGGGTGTCTTTTCGATCCGTCCCCCGGTCGGGTCCGGAGTGGCAGAAGTAATGCCGGCAAGTATGATCGCTGCGGAATTCGTCCAACCTGCATGGCCATCAACCCGTTCGAGCCAGACCGGACGGTCCGCAACCACCGCGTCAAGTTCCGCAGCCGTAGGAAACCGACCCAAGCCCCATTTTTCCTGGTTCCAGCCGGTACCGATAATCCAGCGGTTGCTAGGGTTTTCAGCCGCAAACGTGGCAATCCTGGCCTGCGCATCCGCTAGTGAAGTGGTGTCCGACAGATCCAAAGTCATGGCGGCGAAGCCGATCCCCATGACATGGACGTGGGCATCGATCATGCCGGGAATGACATATTGTCCCTTGCCGTCGAGCAGGAAATCGACCCCGCTCGGGCGCCGGTCACCCCGCTTCAGAACCAGTTTGATCCGGCCGTCATCGTCGATCCACAAGCCGGTGAAACGATCCACCTTGCCATCTTCGCCGATGGTCACGCCTTGCACATTATCGACCAGCGTATCTGCGGCGGCTGGTGAGGCAATGGCCAGTGCTAACGCCGAAACGAACATCGGCAGGGTGGGGGCGAGGCGGAACTTCATGTTGCGGTCCATCAAATATTTCCTTTGGGAAGGCGGCGGATCAGTGAGCTGGTGTCCTGACGGCTGCCGCCCATTTCCTGAATTTCGGCATAGAATTTGTCGACCATTTCGGACATCGGTGAAGACAGGCCGAGTCGGTCCGCTTCCTCCAGCGCATAGCCCAGATCCTTGCGCATCCAGTCGACTGCAAAGCCGAAGTCGAATTCATCCCTGACCATTGTGGGCCAACGGTTTTCCATCTGCCAGCTTTGTGCCGCGCCGCCGGAAATCGCTTCGAGGACCTTGTCGGTGTCCAGTCCCGCTGCAGTCGTCAGGCGGATGGCTTCGCTGAGTCCCTGGAGGACCCCTGCGATACACATCTGGTTGGCCATCTTGGCCGTCTGGCCTGCGCCTGCGGCCCCTACATGGACAATTCGCGCGCCATAGGCTTCCATTACCGGACGCGCATTTCCTACTGCTTCGGCGCTGCCGCCGCACATGATTGCCAGCTTGCCAATTTCTGCACCCGCTTGCCCGCCGGAGACGGGGGCGTCGACTGCCGAAAAGCCCCTCGCGGCGGCTTCGGCTGCAAGCTTGCGTGCCATTTTGGCGGAAACCGTGGTGTGATCGATGAACAGCGCGCCTGGGGCGATTGCCGAAAAAGCGCCGTTCTCGCCCAATGTGACCTGCTCGATGTCTTCATCATTGCCCACGCAGGTTATGATCACCTCCGCGTCACGGGCGGCCTCAGCCGGCGTCTCCGCAATTGCGGGCTCATGGCCGAGAGCTTGCTGTGCCGCCTGCCAGCTGACGGCTCTTGCATGGGTGCGGTTATAGGCAGTGACGTGGTGTCCAGCGTTGAGCAAATGACCTGCCATCGGCCCGCCCATTACGCCCAGCCCGATGAAGGCGATCTTGTGTTGTTGAATCATCCGCGCGGAATGCGTCAAGACGCCGCGCAAAGCAAATCCATTGGGTGAAAATGCAATTCCATTGGCAGAAAGTTTAGCCGCCTGTTTCCCGGCGGCCACAATTCGCCTATCGCCCTTTGTATGAATAAAATTCCCGCACTATCGCCCGCCGATGCCAAACTTGCTGCGTTATCCCTCGACAGGACGCCCTGCGATGCGCCGATCGATGCACTTTCGATAGACACCATCCGTGCTGCGGCAGAGCGGATCAAGGGCGCGGTGGTCCATACGCCGACCATGCACAGCATCACCCTGTCCCAGATCACCGGTGCTGAAATCTGGCTCAAATTCGAAAATTTGCAATTTACTGCAGCCTACAAGGAACGCGGCGCGCTGAATGCATTGCTGCTGATGGACCCTGAGCGGCGGGCACGCGGCGTGATCGCCGCTTCTGCCGGAAACCACTCGCAGGGTCTTAGCTATCATGGCCGGCGGCTGGGCGTACCGGTCACCATCGTGATGCCGCGCACCACCCCGACGGTGAAGGTCATGCAGACCGAGAGCGTGGGCGGAAAAGTGGTCCTGGAAGGCGAGACTTTCGATGAGGCCTACGCCCATGCGCGCAAGCTGGAAGCCGAGCTGGGGCTGACGTTCGTGCATCCATTCGACGATCCCGACGTCGCGGCTGGGCAGGGCACGGTTGCCCTTGAAATGTTCGAGGATGTGCCGGATCTCGATTGTATCGTTACTCCGATAGG
>JBFEKH010000185.1:0-3272 GCA_041552775.1 Allopontixanthobacter sp. | reverse complement strand
TGTTAATGTCAACCGGAGCTAACACTGAGAAGCTAGCCTCGAAGGACATCACCCAGCGGTTCGCGGGTGACGGGATAGCCTGCGTCGTCCGGGATACACAGGAACCGTTGACCGTCTTCATCGGTGATGTGAGGGACGATTTTCTGGACCGGGAAGCGGGCGCAATCCTGCGCCGCGGCGGCGAAATCAGGGAACTGCGCCAGCCGCTCCAGATTGCGGCGGGTGGGAAAGATAACACTCAGATCCCCGCGATCGGCGGCGTCGAGAGCGCCCTGCGCACTTATCCAGTAAAGCTTGGTATTTTCCGTCTCGTCGACTGTGATGTCCACTGCGCCAGTGCCAAGGTCGGCCAGATAGAAGCGGGTGTCGAACAAGCGGGTGAGCCGCTCGTTCTTGGGAAACCAGCGGGCGAACGGCAGCACCGAGTCCAGATCGAGCTGCCAACCCATTGCCGCCAAAACAGGTTCAAGCGTGCCGGTTTCCAGCAAGATGGCGCGCGCAGCCCCGGCAATTTCCGCGTCAACATTTCCGTTCATGCCGATGGCAAGCCCGGTTTCCTCCAGCGTTTCACGAATTGCCGCCACACGGTGCGCAGCTTCGTCTGCTGGCAAGGCAGTGTTGAGCGTACGAGCCAGATCGTAATCGGCCGGATCAACCCGCCCACCTGGAAACACTGCCGCCCCCCCGGCAAACGCCATGTTGCGTGAGCGAGTGACCATCAGCAGTTCAGGCGGATGTTCGCCTCCCGCATTACGAAATACGATCACGGTGGCAGCAGGGATTCTGCTTTGCTGGGCTGGATTTTCGGGCTTGGACATCACGGTCCTGTGTGAACAGGTCAGCGGCAATTGCCAAGCGGCAATATCGTGCCGGGTATGTGTCGGAAGACTTTACAATTACGCTTCCTGTAATTTGCTCTTAACCATCGTGTCCCATGGTTTTCTGGCATCCGAAGAAACTGGCACGGCACATGCATATGATGTGGTACCCCGAATGATCTTCGATAGAGGCGGGACCACTGGTCTCCCGGTCCCGCCTCCCCGAAGCTCCGGTTTCCCCATATTCTTTTTCGGCAACAAGCGCCGGCGGTTGCATCCGCTCCCTTAGGCTTCCGCGCTAACCGCGCGACGTGCTGTTGCACGCTGGCTGCCGCGACCCAGATCATGAAATTGTCTTGCTAACCCGGAAAGATCCGGTCCGCGGCTAGCGGATCGCAAGGCCGCCCATGCTATCTGGAGCCTGCCCGAGCTGATGCGAGGATAGTCTAAGCGAGCGAACGCGAGTGTCAGCGTCTAAGGCCAAACAAAAACTCTTCCGCTTGAGGTTAAATCAAGACGCGGGCTGGACCTTCTTTTCGTCCATAAGCTGCTGAAGCTCACCGGCTTCGAACATTTCCATCATGATATCGCTGCCGCCGACGAATTCGCCTTTGACATAAAGCTGGGGGATGGTGGGCCAGTCGGAATAGGCCTTGATGCCCTGGCGGACGTCCATGTCCTGCAGCACATCGACGCTGTCATAAGCGACACCGCAATGGTCGAGAATCGCGATTGCCTTGCTGGAAAATCCGCATTGCGGGAACAGCGGCGTACCCTTCATGAACAGGACGACATCGTTTGCATTGACGATTTCTGAGATGCGTTGGTTGGTATCGGACATGGTTCTGGACCTAAAATTGAGTGTTTGTGCCGTTACGGCAATCATGCCGAATTAATTGGGTACGGCCGTGGTGAGTTGCAAGGCATGGAGCACGCCGCCCATCTTCCCGTCGAGTGCATTATACACCAGCTTGTGCTGCTGGACCCGGCTCATGCCGGCGAATTCAGCCGACGTGACCTTGGCGGCCCAATGATCGCCGTCACCCGCCAGGTCGGTCATTTCGACCGTGGCATCGGGCAGAGCGGCCTTGATCATGCCTTCGATTTCGGGACCGGACATGGGCATTACGTCAGGACTCGCTCATCAATTGACGGCGCGCTTCGACGGCGCGGTCTTCCAGTGCAGCGCGGACATCAGCTTCGTCGATTTCGACACCGCTGCTGGTGAGATCGCCGAGCAATTTGCGGATCACGTCTTCATCGCCGGCTTCTTCAAAATCGGCCTGGACCACAGCCTTGGCATAGGCTTCGGTTTCTTCGGGCGTCAGGCCCATCTTTTCCGCAGCCCAATGGCCGAGCAGCCGGTTGCGGCGTGCAGCGACCTTGAAGGCGCTTTCTTCGTCGTGGGCGAACTTGGCTTCTTCGCCGCGTTCACGGTCCTTGAAATTGGTCATCGGTGCCTCCCGTTAGGCAAATTGAGATATCAATTATTGAAATAGGCCGACAAACAGCCCGCCGCAAGCGTAGCCGCCGCGAAGTTGGAAATAAGCCTGACCGGCAAACGCCGGAAAACTACATGGTGACAACCAGTTTCCCGATAGCGCCGCGGCTTTCCAGCTTGGCAATTGCCTCGCCGGCCCGTTCCAGAGGATAGGTCTCGCTCACCAGCGGCGAGATCATGCCATCTTCCCACAGCTTGAACAACTCGGCGATGTTCTCGGCGTTTTTCTTCGGTTCCCGCATGGTGAATGCGCCCCAGAATACGCCGCGGATATCGCAGCTTTTCAGCAAGGTCAGGTTGAGCGGCATCTTGGCAATCCCGGCTGGGAAGCCAACCACCAGGAAGCGGCCTTCCCAGGCGATCGCCCGCAGTGCCGGTTCCGAATAATCGCCGCCGACTATATCATAGACAATGTCTGCGCCATTGGGGCCAACGGCTTCCTTGAAAGCAGTGGCGAGCGCTTTGGACGTATCCTTGTCAAACGGCGCGCGCGGATAAATGACGACATCGTCCGCGCCTGCCTTGCGGCACGCTTCGGCCTTTTCTTCGCTCGACACCGCAGCGATGACGCGCGCGCCATATGCCTTGCCTAGCTCGACCGCCGACAGGCCCACGCCGCCTGCAGCGCCAAGTACCAGCATGGTATCCCCGGCCTTGATATCGCCGCGATCCTTCAGGCCGTGGATGGTGGTGCCATAAGTCATGAGCAAAGCGGACGCTTCGGGCAGAGAAACACTGTCAGGCACACGGAAAATCTTGTCGGCGGACAGGACCATTTTTTCCTGCAGGCCGCCAAATCCGGTCCCAGCCAGAATACGGTCGCCGATCTTCCAACCTTCGACACCCTCGCCGAGCGCTTCGATGGTACCGGAAATCTCGCTGCCCGGCGCAAACGGCCGGGGCGGTTTTACCTGGTACATGTCGCGGATGATCAGCGCATCGGGGTAATTGAT
>JBFEKH010000184.1:0-3287 GCA_041552775.1 Allopontixanthobacter sp. | reverse complement strand
TTCTAAGCGTACAACACACCATAAAAAAGGGGCCGTTTCCGAAAGGAAGCGGCCCCTTTTTTGTGCGCCTTATTCGCGCGCCCCGAACAATGCGGTGCCGACGCGGATATGGGTCGCGCCCAATTTCACCGCGATTTCGAAATCGCTGCTCATGCCCATACTGAGGCCCGCAAGCCCGTTGTCCCTTGCCAGTTTGTCCAGCAGCGCAAAAAACGGCGTAGGTTCGATGCCGGCGGGCGGCACGCACATCAGCCCGGCAATCGGGATATTCGCATCGCGCGCCTGTTCGATCAGCGCTGGCAGCTCTCGGATCGCGCAGCCGCCTTTCTGTTCTTCCTCGCCGATATCAACCTGAACGAAGCACGGGATGCGGCGCCCGGCCTTGTCCATCGCCTTGGCCAAAGCCTTGACCAGACTTGGCCGGTCGAGCGAGTGGATATAATCGAACAGCATCGCCGCATCGTCCGCCTTGTTGGACTGAAGCGTGCCGACCAGATGCAGTTCGACATCGGAATACTGCTCCCGCAGCGCAGGCCATTTAGCGGCGGTTTCCTGCACCCGGTTTTCGCCGAACACGCGCTGTCCGGCCTCAAGCAGGGGCAGGATCGCATCGGCATCGTGGGTCTTGCTCACTGCGATCAGGGTGACGTGCTCCGCCTTGCGCCGGGCGATTTTCGCGGCGGAGGCGATTTTCTCGCGGACATTCTGGAGGCGGGATGCTGCATTTTCGGTCATAGCTGCGCTATAGCGCGGCTGTGATGCGAGACCAGACCCATCCTGACGCTAATCTTCCGCACCTGTGGCTGATCAGCGATGCGCGCAACGATGCTGCGCTGGAGCGCGCCTTGCAGGAATTGCCGCGCGGATCGGGCTTCATCTACCGGCATTACCATCTGCCAGAAGGGCAGCGCCGCACCCGGTTTGACGAGCTGTCAACCTTGGGCCGCACCCTCGGCCACCGGATAATCCTTTCGGCTGAAGCAGACTTTGCGCGCAAATGGGGCGCTGACGGCATTTATGGGCCGCCCGAGCGGATGACGAATGCCGCCGGCCTGCTGCGCCTTGCGACTGTACATGACGCCGCTGAAATCGCCGACGCCAACCGGATCGGCGCGGATGCGGCGCTCCTGTCGCCGGTATTCCCCACCCGTTCCCATCCCGGAGCAGGGGCACTTGGCCCGGCCGGCTTTCGCGAACTGGCGAGACTGGCGGAAATGCCGGTAATTGCGCTCGGCGGGATGACGGCGGTAACCGCGGCTCAGCTGGGCTGGCCGCGCTGGGCCGCAATTGACGGACTCGGTTCACCGAAGGATTCTTGACGCAGGAGTCCTGCGCAGTGCATTATGCCAACATGGCACCCGTGCGGCTTGACAGTCGGGGTCGATTCAGGCGCAGGAACACTCTCGCCTGCGAAGTGATTTGAGGAATACACCATGGCCACCCGCGCAATCGGGAAATCATCTGCCACGGATTGGCGCGCCGCATTCCGGCGTTCGCTGCGCCGCGCCCTGCAAATGGGCGGGGCGGGCGCGCTGTTCCTGACCATGGTGTTCCTCGGCCTGTCGCTGGCGAGCTATACCCACACCGACCCCAGCGCCTCCACCGCCGCCGCAGGCACGGATATGGGCAATTGGATGGGCATTTCCGGCGCATGGGCGGCAGAGCGCGTGCTGTTCCTGTTCGGCATGACCGCGTTCCTGCTGCTGCCGCTGCTCTATGTCGGCGCGCGCAAATTGTGGCGCGATGTCGAGGAAGAGGACCGCGATACCGACACCCGCTGGTGGCAACCGGTGGCCATGCTGCTGGCCGCGATGGCGCTGATTTCCACGGTGCTGGCGCTGACATTCAGCGGACCAGGCGGGACTTTGCCGGCATCGCTGGGCGGGATCACCGGCCTGCTCGGTGCTGGCGCGATCGAGGCCGTGGCCGCGCGCCTGCCGGAAAATGTCCAGAGCTGGACCATCCTTGGCCTTGCGCTGGCGTGCCTCGCGGGCGGTGCCACGCTGGTGACCCGGGTGTTCGCGATCGACTGGGCGCAATTGCTGACCTTGCCGGCCTTCCTCACACGAGGTTCTGCAGAAGACGAGGTCGACAGCGCCTTCATCCCTAGGCGCAAGACGAAAGAACCCGCAGCGAAAGCCGCGTCTGCCGAACCTTACGCAGACCAACCCGTGCGCCGGATGCCGGAAATCACCGACCCCTCAGCACCGCCGAAAAAAGCGGCAATGGCCAAGACCAAGCAGCGCGACATGTTCGCCAAGTACGAATTGCCGGGCCTGGAGTTGCTGGAAGAACCACCATTGCATCAGGCCCCGAAACTCGACAAGATGGCCCTTGAACGCAACGCCCGCCTGCTCGAAACCGTGCTCGACGATTTCAATGTGAAGGGCGAGATTACCGCCGTGCGTACCGGGCCGGTCGTGACCATGTACGAACTGGAACCCGCGCCGGGGATCAAGGCCAGCCGCGTGGTCGGGCTGGCGGAAGATATTGCGCGCAACATGTCCGCCGTCAGCGCCCGAGTTTCGCCCATTCCGGGCAAGACTGTAATGGGCATCGAACTGCCCAATGCGGACCGCCAGATGGTCGCGCTGAAGGAGCTGATGGCCTGTGCTACCTTCGCCGAATCCACCGGCAATCTACCGATCATCCTGGGAAAGGATATTGCCGGGGAGCCGATTGTCGCCGATCTGGCCGCCATGCCGCATTTGCTGGTGGCCGGTACTACCGGTTCGGGTAAATCGGTTGGGCTCAACTGTATCCTGCTGTCGCTGCTGTACCGTTTCACGCCTGCCGAATGCCGGCTGATCCTGATCGATCCCAAGGTGCTCGAACTGAAGAGTTACGACGATATCCCGCATCTGCTGTCGCCTGTGGTGACCGAGCCACATAAATCGGTGCGCGCGCTGAAATGGGCGGTCGAGGAAATGGAACGCCGTTACCGGATGATGAGCAGCATCGGTGCGCGCAACCTCAATGGCTTCAACGAGCGCGTCAATGGCGCCATTGCCAAGGGCAAACCACTTGGCCGCCGCGTCGGCATCGGCTTCGACCCCGACAGCGGCGAGGAATTGTTCGAGGAAGAACAGCTCGATTACGAACCGCTACCGCAGATCGTCCTGATTGTGGACGAACTGGCCGATCTGATGGTCACTATCGGCAAGGAAATCGAGGTGCTGATCCAGCGCCTGAGCCAGAAATCGCGCGCTGCGGGCATCCATCTGATCATGGCTACCCAGCGCCCGTCGGTCGATGTCATCACCGGCGTGATCAAGGCCAACCTGCCC
>JBFEKH010000183.1:0-3313 GCA_041552775.1 Allopontixanthobacter sp. | reverse complement strand
ACGTTCGAGCCCTATGCCGACAGCAAGGCGCTGGGCGGCTTCATCCTGATCGACAAGATCAGCAATGCGACTGTCGGCGCGGGCATGCTGCATTTCAGCCTTCGCCGCGCGCAGAATGTCCATTGGCAAGCGCTGGAAATCGGGCGGGAAGAACATGCCGCGCTGAAAAACCAGAAGCCCGCGGTCCTGTGGTTTACAGGTCTGTCCGGGGCAGGGAAATCGACAATTGCCAATATAGTTGCCAAGAAGCTGCACCGGATGAACCGGCACAGCTTCCTGCTCGATGGCGACAATGTCCGGCATGGCCTGAACAAGGATCTGGGCTTTACCGAGGCCGATCGGATCGAAAACATCCGCCGGGTCGGCGAAGTGGCCAAATTGATGTCCGATGCCGGCCTGATCGTCGTCACCGCTTTCATCAGCCCGTTCCGGGCCGAACGCCAGATGGTCCGCGAGATGTTGCCCGATGGCGAGTTCATAGAGGTTCACATCGATACTCCGCTCAGCCTGGCGGAAGAACGCGATGTGAAGGGCCTGTACAAGAAGGCGCGCAGCGGTCAGCTCAAGAATTTCACCGGGATCGACAGCCCATATGAAGCGCCTGAAAGCCCCGAAATCCGAATCGATACGACAAAGATGACGCCCGATGAAGCTGCGGATTACATTCTCGAACGTCTGATACCATGAGCCGTGACCTGGTAATTCCAGCCGATGATGCTGATCTGGCGGCAGAACTGGCCCGTCAGGCTGGAAAGCTCCTGCTCGCCCTGCGGGATAGCGGCAAATTCTCGCTTCCCGCAGACGCAAAAGCGCTGGGCAAAGCGGGCGACGCAGCTGCGAACCGGTTCCTGGTTGATGCGCTACGGAGCGCGCGGCCCGATGATGGTCTGCTGTCTGAAGAAAGCACCGATACCAAGCTTCGGCTGGATAAATCGAGGGTGTGGATCATCGATCCGGTGGACGGCACACGCGAATATGGCGAGGCGCGCGCTGACTGGGCGGTACATGTCGGATTGGCTATTGACGGAAGCGCGGCCATTGGCGCGGTTGCCCTTCCCGGAATCGGGAGCGACGTTATCCTGCGGTCGGACCGGCCGGCCAAGCTGGCCGCGCACTCTGGACCGCCGCGACTGGTAGTCAGCCGCACCCGCCCGGCAGCGGAGGCGGTTGCATTGGCGAATGCGCTCGGCGGAGAACTGATTTCGATGGGATCGGCCGGGGCCAAGGCCATGGCCATTGTTCGGGGACAGGCAGAGATATATCTGCATTCCGGCGGACAATATGAATGGGATAGCTGCGCGCCCGTGGCCGTGGCTGCGGCACATGGCCTGCATTGTTCGCGCATCGACGCATCGCCGCTGATCTATAACCAGGCAGATACCTACCTGCCGGACCTGCTCATCTGTCGCCCGGAATGGGCCGAACGCGTCCTGGAATTTGTTCGTCAGGCAGCAAGCACCAAAACTTAATCCGGGGCGGTAATTGCCTCAACCAGCGTCGTCGAACTTGGCTCCGGCTGCGGCTTTTCTCCAGCCGCGGTCGGCGGGATTGCGGGGACTCCGGGAACAGCAATTGTTATATCGACCCGGCGATTTGCCGCGCGGCCTTCCTCGTCCGGTGTACCGTCGAGCTTGGCGTTGGGAGCAATCGGACGCATTTCTCCCAGCGCGATGACCGTGATCCGCTCCGGATCAATTCCGTTTTCGACCAGATATTTCTCGACGGCTTGCGCTCTTTGGCGCGACGCCCGCAAATTGGCTTCGTCATATCCAGCAGAATCGGTGTGCCCGCGCAAGGTCACTGCGCCGCCCGCCTTCATCTGGGGGGACTGGATGATCGTCGCCAATTGCGCCTTGGCGGCATCGCTCAACACCTTGCCGCCCTGTTCAAATGGTACAGTGACATCTAGTTGAGCCAGCGGAGCTTCCACGGTCACGACTTCTGCCTCGGGCCGGAAGATCGACACCGGCTTTTCCGGACTGGCCGAAGGTTCGGGAGTTTCTTCGGGCACGGGTGGGCTGCGGTTACAAGCTGCAAGTGCGAGGAACGACAAGGCTATCATTGCCGATGCGATGTGTTTCGTTTTGGTCATAATCATGCTGGCTGGGCCTTGGGCCCACGTTTCTCCGCATTTTTCGCTGCCGCTTGTTCGGCGGTGATTTTCTGCGGTGGTGAGAAGGAAATAATGATGTCCCCGGCGCGCGGGTCGGGCCGGGATACGTGGGTGAAAAACCGCATGCGCCCGGTCTCCCGAAGCAGCAGCAACATATGGGTGGATTCAGGGAGCTTTTCCTGCGCGTCCGCAAATTTGAACTCTTCCGACAATTTTGTCTGACGGAAAATCCACCCATCGGCCTGCCGCTGGTTTACGTCTTCGACGCCAAAGCCGGATTGGAACAGGGCACGTCCACGGATGGAATCGGGCAATTTTCGGTGGTCGTCCTGCCCGGCGGATTCGCCCAATTGGTATACGGAATCGCGCCCGATTTCATGCGCAAATTCGTTGCAGACCAGAGCATTATACGCCTCGTTATCGGTCGCCGCGACCAGCACCTGGAACGGTGCCAGGTCCAGATTGTGCTCGGTCGCCTCGTTCAAGATTTCACCATGATAAAATGGCAGGCCCTTCTGCCGAGCCGGGGACAGGCGCTGCCAACTGGAATCCACGACCAGCACCGGTGTCTTCAATTTGTGCAATTGTTCCGCCAGCGCAATTGTCCACGGGGTGCTGCCGATGATCAACAGGCCGGGGCGCGAAACCCCCTTTACCTTCAGCAACCGGGCAACCAAGTTGATGGTGAAGCCGTGGGCGACGATCGTCACCACCACCACTGCGAAACTCAGCCCGATGAGGACGTTTCCGTCAGCGTAGCCTAGTTCGGCCAATCGCAATGCGAACAGGCCGGAGATTGCCACCAGCACGATACCGCGCGGGGCAATCCATGCCAGGAACAGGCGCTCGTTCCACGGCACGGAGCTGAAAGCCAGACTGATCAGGATTGTTGCCGGCCGAACAAGGAATAACAGGGCCAGCAGGAATGCACCGAACCGCCAGTTAAAATATGCCAGATCCTCTACCTTGAGCGAAGATGCCAGCAAGACGAAGATGCCCGACACCAGGATCACGGCGATGTTCTGTTTGAAGGGATGGATACTGCGCAAGCTGGAAACATTCATATTGGCCAGCGCAATTCCCATGACGGTAACGGCGACCAGACCGGCCTCGTGCTCGATCAGGTTCGAAGCCACGAACACAGCAATGACCGTGCTGAGAAGCACCGGAACCTTGAGATATTCCGGAACCACACCCCGT
>JBFEKH010000182.1:0-3352 GCA_041552775.1 Allopontixanthobacter sp. | reverse complement strand
TCGCCGCAATCAGTCGATCCGTCGCACCGTGGTTTTCTCCGGAGCGATAGAGATGCGCACGGTTTCGCCAGAATTACCGGGGAAATCGGTGAACATCGCTTCGACCAGATTGGGCACCAGATATTGCAGGCGATTAGACGTAGACATGGCTTCGGCCTTGCCTTCGAACAGACGTTCACCATCAGCCCTGCGGTCGATCTTCACGTCGATGCCGCTCGTGTACACGGTATAGCTGGTGATTTCAGGACTGCGATCGAAGAAGGGATCGTAATAGCCATAGCCCCAGGCCCTGCCATAGCCAAGGCGACTGCGGTAAAATGGCCGCGCTGAATAGCCGTACCATGGCCCGTAGAATGGATCATACCGGCCAACTCCGGTGGACCGGATACGTTCGCGGCCCTTGTCTACGCCGTAATCGAAACGCACCAGCAAATTGGCGGTTTCCGGCGTGGCTTCGGTATAGCCGAGCCGGGTCATTTCTTCCTCGACCTCGTCGGCATACAAAGCGAATTCAAGTCCGCCTGCAAGTTTCGGATCATCGGAAACCACGGCAAAGGTTTGCCCGGCCGGCGCGGGAAGCTGGCTCTGGAAACGGGACACATCCGCCTTGAACGGCGTCGCGCAGGCGGCGAGCCCGGCCAGCAGCAGCGGGATAGCGGCCAATTTGGCGGTACGGCCATATCTTGCGGCAAGACTTTTTGGTCTATCGGTCATCAGTAGCCCCTTCGAACGTAAGCATCGTTGCAGACCCAGTAAGCCCAGAGGCCCGGCCCGCACAATTGATTAATCGTCTACACCGTACTGGCTGAACCCAATTTGAATGGTATTTCAGGGGGCTATCCCCGGCCAATCAACCCCGAACCAGTCCTAAGGCATTATAGGCCGCAGACAAAGTCCCGCTGCCCATTTCGCGCGCCTTGGCCGCGCCGCGTGCCAGGATGGCATCCAGCGATTCGCGGTCCTGTTTCAATTCGTTGAAGCGCCGCGAAATCGGACCGAGCGTTTCGATCAATACCTCGCCAAGGGCAGGTTTGAATTTGCCGAAGCCTTCGCCGCCATAAGTCTGCAGGACCTGGTCGATGCTCTCGCCGGTCATTGCGGCGTAGATGGTCACCAGGTTCATCGCTTCCGGGCGCCCGGCCAGGCCGCCCTTTTCCGATGGCAGCGGCTCTGCGTCGGACTTTGCTTTCTTCACCGCCTTCATGATGGTGTCGGCATCGTCGGACAGGTGGATACGGCTGCGCTCGGACGGGTCGGATTTGCTCATCTTCGCCATTCCGTCGCGCAGGCTCATGATCCGCGCGGCTTCGGGCGGGACAATCGGCTCGGGCATGGTGAAAACCGGGGTATCTTCCGGGCAATAATCATTGTTGAATTTCTGCGCGATGTCGCGGGCCAGTTCCAGATGCTGTTTCTGGTCTTCGCCGACCGGCACATGGGTGGCCTGATACAGCAGCACATCGGCGGCTTGCAGCACGGGATAGGTAAACAGCGCAATGGAGGCGCTTTCCCGGTTCATGCCCGACTTATCCTTGAACTGCGTCATCCGGTTCAGCCAGCCCATCCGGGCGGTACCATTAAGCAGCCATTGCAATTCGGCATGGGCAGGTACCTGCGCCTGATTGAACAGCACCGATTTGTTCGGATCGATGCCGCAGGCAACCAGCGCAGCGGTCATTTCCAGCGTCCCGGCGCGCAGTTCGGCCGGATCATGCGGCATGGAAATGGCGTGCAGATCGGCCAGGAAGAACAGGCAATCGCTGCCTTCCTCCATCGAATCCTGCATCCGCACCCAATTGCGGATCGCCCCCAGGTAATTGCCAAGGTGGAGATTGCCCGTGGGCTGGATACCGGAAACGACTCTTTTGGAAACGGGGCGCATGATATTCTTTCTGCAGTCCCCTTAACCGGGGCGTTTGCTCAATTGCTGGATTGTGGAGCGGTTCACGACCCCAAGAGCCACCGCCGCCGTGAAGTAGACAGCAGCCCCGCATAGCACAAGCGCAAGGATTGCGGCGACCCGCTGGGCAGCGGATCCGATATACCATTCAGCCCCTATCGGCATCGCAAACCACAGGGCCGCGCCCATCAGACCGGCGGCGATAGCAATCCGCACGATGCGGCCAAAGACCCTGCCGGTCAGATGGAAGTAGCCCTTCCGGCCGAGGATCAGGTACAGCAGCACAGCATTGCTCCACGCTGCTGCCGATCCCGACAATGCCAGTCCGACAACGCCCAATCGCGGCACCAGCACCAGGTTGAGGGCGATGTTGAGCATCAGCGAAGCAAGCGCGGTGAATACCGGAGTCCTGGTATCCTTGCGTGCGAAATAATTGGGCACCAGTACCTTGACCAAGACATAAGCGGGCAGCCCCAGAACGAGTGCAGAGACCACTCCGCCCGTCGCCAAGGAATCCGCGAGGGTATAGTTGCCGCCGGTATAGAAGGCGCGGGTGAAGGCACTGCCAGTGAAATAAAGTGCTACGGCGGCCGGCACGGTCAGCAGCATCGCCAGTTCTACCGCATTACTTTGCAGGCGCGATGCGGCGTCCCTTTCTTCATTGGCAATATGGCGGGACAGAGCCGGCAGGATTGCGGTGCCCAGGGCAATCCCGATAATACCCAGCGGCAACTGGTTTAGGCGGTCTGCCATTGCCAGGAAAGTATATGAACCATCGGGCAGCGTGGACAGGAAGAACAGATCGATGAAACGGCTGATCTGGTACACTCCGGCGCCGAAGACCGCTGGCAATATCAGAATCCCAAGTTCCTTCACGCCCTTGGTCATGCGCGGTGCGCGCAATGTCATGCGAAAGCCCGAACGATACGCCCAGAACCCCAGCCAGATTAATTGCAGCAGGCCGGATACCGTTACCGCGATGGCCAGCCACAGACCGGTCTGCCTGCGCGCGTCGATATCGCCGCCCAGCGTCATGCCCGCGACCAATGCCGTAATCAGGCAGATATTGAGCAGGATTGGCGCCGCCGCCGCCGCTGCAAAGCGTGACAGGCTATTCAAGATGGCCGCGAACAGCGTCGCAAGGCTCATGAAAAACAGATAGGGAAAGGCGACCCGCGCCATCAGGACGGCAAGGTCGAACAATGCTGGATCGCTCTCGATCCCTTCATTGGCAAACATGCCGGCGATCCACGGCATCGCGATCATGGCCAGTGCCCCGAAGACGATCAGGATCGGAATCAAAACCGCCAACACCTGTTCGGCAAAGGCGCGGGCTTCGCTGATATCGTCGCCATTGGTCATGCGCCGGTTGAACAGCGGCACAAAAGCCGAGGCAAACGCCCCTTCGGCAAACAGTCGGCGGAAAATGTTGGGCAGCTGGAAGGCCAATTG
>JBFEKH010000181.1:0-3358 GCA_041552775.1 Allopontixanthobacter sp. | reverse complement strand
GCGCGCTACGACGTCCCTTGCCTGTGTTACGATTGCTTCGATGGCGGCGATGCCAGCCTTCGCCCAGGATCAGTCGGCAGCTGAACAGGCAGCAGCAGAACAACAGGAATATGACGATTCCACGATCATCGTGGTGACCGCCCAAGGGCGTGAGCAATTGCTTGCCGATGTTCCGGTTGCCATTTCGGCGGTCAACGCCGAGACTCTGCAGAACAGCGGCGCGAATGACATCCGCCAGCTCAACCAGGTTGCTCCCTCGCTGCTCGTTTCTTCAACCGGATCGGAAGCCAACGGCTCCGCGCGTATTCGCGGTATCGGTACGGTCGGCGACAACCCCGGCCTTGAAAGCTCCGTCCCTGTGTTCATCGACGGCGTCTATCGCTCGCGTTCGGGCATCGGCCTCAACGAACTGGGAGAAATCGAACGCGTCGAAGTCCAGCGCGGACCGCAGGGCACGCTGGGCGGTCGTAACTCGTCAGCAGGCCTGATCAGCATCTATTCGAAGGCTCCCGAATTCAATTTCGGGGCCAATGGCGAAGCCACCTATGGCAATTATGACTTCATGCGCTTCACCGGCAGCGTCACCGGTCCGATCACCGACACGATCGCGGCCCGTCTCGACGGTGTCTATGTCAAGCGTGACGGGTTTTACCAGGACACGACCAACAATACGGACGTGAACAATCGCAACCGCTATTTCCTGCGCGGCCAGCTGCTGTTTGAACCAAGCGACGCGCTGTCAGTTCGGCTGATCGCCGATTACACCTTCCGCGATGAAGAATGCTGCGCGGCGACTTATATCGACAACAGCGTCAATCCGTTCATCGGCAATTTGAACAACCCCGGCGTTCCCGCGACCGCGACAACAAACAACATCATCAAGGTGTTGAATGATCTCGGCCAGCCGCTGTCTGCATTCAACCAGGGATATGGCCGCGAGATTTCGGTCAGCCCGGGCCGCAGCTTTGCCGGCCAGACGAAGGATTACGGCTTCTCGGGCCAGATCGATTACGACCTTGGCGGCGCAACCCTCACCTCGATCACGGCTTACCGGGAATATCGCTCAGGTCAGGCATCTGACACCGATTACGGCGCAGTCGATGTCCTTTATCGTGCTGACAGCCCCGACGCCTATCGCCAGTTCCATACTTTCACTCAGGAACTGCGCCTGCAGGGCGAAGCATTTGACGGCAAGCTCGACTGGCTGGTTGGCGGTTTCTACGCCAACGAAAAGCTCACCGTGCGCGACAATCTGCGCTTCGGTGATGATTACGGCCGCTTTGCCAATTGCCGGATCATTTCGGGCGGGGGGCTGGCAGGGCTCTATTCACCGACCAACCCGCTATGCGTGATTCCTGGCGTTGGCCCTGCAACCATTGCTGGGGCATCGGGCGCCGCAGGACCAGACATTCTCGCGGCCTTCACCGCGCTTGATGGACTGAACGATCTAGGCACCACCAACGACCGGTATTTCCAGCAAGATACGAACTGGGCGCTGTTCACGCATAATATTGTCCACATCACCGATAGGCTCGATCTCACGTTGGGTCTGCGTTACACCAACGACAAGAAGGATTTCGAGGCCACTTTCGGTAATGACAATACAGTCTGTCCCACGGTGCAGGGTCTGGTTCTTGATGATCTGATCAATCCAGCCTCCAACGCCACGGCGCGGGCACTTGCAGGCGCTTTGATCGGCCTCAGCTGTCAGGGCAATTCGACCGCGGAACTCAACGGCGTGTCGATCAATGACAAACGCAGCGAAGACGAATGGACCGGCACGGCCATCCTTTCCTGGAAACCGACGGACGACCTGCTTACCTACGCGAGCTTCTCACGTGGATATAAGGCCGGCGGCTTCAACCTCGACCGTTCAGCGCTCAAATCACCGATTTTCCCCTTCGGCGGACAGGCCGGCGCCCAGGCGTTGGTAAGCGGGTTGCAGTTCGATCCCGAATTGGTCGACAGCTATGAAGTCGGCGCCAAATATTCGACGGGTCCGTTCAGCCTCAGCGCATCCGTATTCCGGTCGGATTTCAGCAATTTCCAGCTGAATACCTTCAACGGTACGGTCTTCCTCGTGCAGACGATCAACGGCTGTTCAGCCGATCTGGGCGGCGGTGACCGTGATCAGAGCAAGTTTATTGCTGCTCCGAACTTCAACGCCGCGGCAGCAGCAACCGGATCCTGTGCAGCCGATGATGTCGGCTACGGCGTTCGTACACAAGGCGTTGAGCTCGAAACAGCTCTGGTTCCTGCGCGCAACTTCCGCGTTTCAGCAGGTATGACCTATGCCAAAACCAAATATCGCGACCAGCTGGTCGGGAACAAGAACGGTGCGCCGCTCGATCAAGCGCTGCGTTTGCTTCCCGGCAACAATCTATCGAATGCGCCAGAAGTGGTCGTAACCGGCAGCGTCACGTGGACCCCGGAAATTGGGACAAGTGGACTCACTGGCTTGGTCTATGTGGATGGCCGCTTGACTGGCGATTACAACACTGGTTCGGACCTGTTCCCACAGAAAGAGCAGGATGGTTATGCGCTGTTCAATGCCCGCATCGGCCTGCGCGGTCCGGACGAGAGTTGGTCGATCGAACTCTGGGGACAGAACCTTTTCGACAAAAACTATGCCCAGGTTGCGTTTAACTCACCGTTCCAAGAAGGCGGAACTTCAACGACAACTGCATTCGCCGATCCGCAATACCCCGGTGGCCGTCAGATCTTCTCGCAGTTCCTGGCCGAGCCGCGGACTTACGGAATTACTCTTCGCGGCAAATATTGATCGCACAGACCAACTAAACAACGGGGCCGTTTCCGAAAGGAAGCGGCCCCTTTTTTGTGCGCCTTATTCGCGCGCGCCGAACAATGCGGTGCCGACGCGGATGTGGGTCGCGCCCAGTTTCACCGCGATTTCAAAATCACTGCTCATGCCCATACTCAGGCCCGTAAGCCCGTTGTCCCTTGCCAGTTTGTCCAGCAGCGCAAAAAACGGCGTCGGTTCGATCCCGGCGGGCGGCACGCACATCAGCCCGGCAATCGGGATATTCGCATCGCGCGCCTGTTCGATCAGCGCTGGCAGCTCGCGGATCGCGCAGCCGCCTTTCTGTTCTTCCTCGCCGATATCAACCTGAACGAAGCACGGGACGCGGCGCCCGGCCTTGTCCATCGCCTTGGCCAAAGCCTTGACCAGGCTGGGCCGGTCGAGCGAGTGGATATAATCGAACAAGGCCACCGCATCGTCCGCCTTGTTGGACTGAAGCGTGCCGACCAAATGCAGTTCGACATCGGAATACTGCTCCCGCAGCGCAGGCCATTTGGCGGCGGTTTCCTGCACCCGGTTTTCGCCGAACACGCGCTG
>JBFEKH010000180.1:0-3382 GCA_041552775.1 Allopontixanthobacter sp. | reverse complement strand
TAAAGGCTTTCTGCGCGGCGAAAGCCCGAGCGTTCCCGGGCGCGGTTTCGGCGGATTGACCGAACAGAAGCCTGCCAAGCCGCTGATAGCGGCAGTCGAAGGCTATGCGCTCGCAGGCGGACTGGAACTGATGATCGCCTGCGACCTGGTTGTAGCGAATTCCTCGGCGAAATTTGGCATTCCAGAGGCCAGGCGCGGCCTAGCCGCGGCGGCGGGCGGCTTGATGGTCCTGCCCGACCTGATCCCATACAAGGTGGCGATGGAATTGGCGCTGACTGGTGAGTTCATCACTGCACAGCGCGCTTACGAATTGGGTATGATCAACCGCGTTACCGACGGGTCCGCAATGGACGGGGCGCTGGAATTGGCCCGCGCGATCAACGCGAACGGCCCGCTGGCGGTGCGTATTTCCAAGCAGATCATGGAAGAATCGCGCGGCTGGCCGCTGGAAAAACGGTATGAAGAACAGGCCAAGCTGCTGCCCCAGGTGTTCATGTCCGCCGACGCCCGCGAAGGATCGCTGGCCTTCGCTGAAAAGCGCGCGCCCAACTGGCAGGGCAAGTAACCCGTGGCAGGCGCGCTTGCCGGATTGCGGATCGTTGAATTCGCCGGTATCGGACCCGGCCCGTTCTGCGGGATGATGCTGGCCGATCATGGTGCGGAAGTTATCCGGATAGACCGGCCGGGTGGAACACGCGGCGGCGTCGGCTTGATGGGTGGCAAGGATGTGCTGGCGCGCAGCCGCAAGTCCATCGCGCTCAACCTAAAATCGCCCGAGGGGCTAGCCGTGGCGCGCAAGCTATGCGCCAGTGCCGACGGGATCATCGAAGGATTTCGACCGGGCGTGATGGAACGGCTGGGGCTGGGCCCGGATGTGCTCCATGCGGACAATCCCAAACTGGTTTATGGCCGGATGACCGGTTGGGGGCAGGACGGTCCCTATGCCCAGGCAGCCGGGCATGACATCAATTACATCGCACTGTCCGGGGCGCTTTATTACTTCGGTCGCACGGGTGAAAGGCCGACCCCGCCCATCAATATGGTCGCCGATTTCGGGGGTGGCGGCATGATGCTCGCTTTCGGGATGGTCAGCGCTCTCCTGGCAGTTGCAAGAGGCGGTGAGGGGCAGGTGATCGATGCTGCGATGACCGACGGATCGGCGCTGCTGATGGGCATGATCTGGGGCATGCACAATGCCGGAACATGGTCCGACAATCGCGGCACCAATCTGCTCGATACCGGGGCGCATTTCTATGACACTTACGAATGCAGCGATGGCGAGTTTATCTCCATCGGTTCGATTGAACCGCAATTTTACGCAGAGCTCAGGCGGATTTCAGGACTGGCTGAAGATAGCGAGTTCGACGCGCAAATGAACCCCGCCACATGGCCTGCATTGAAAGGCCGGTTGACGGACCTGTTCAAAGCGAAATCCCGCGACGAATGGTGCGCCCTGATGGAACATACCGATGTCTGTTTTGCACCGGTGCTGTCGATGAGCGAAGCGCCAACGCACCCGCATAATGCAGCGCGCGGCACCTTTGTGGAAGTGGGCGGCGATTTCCAGCCAGCCCCCGCGCCGCGTCTGACCGGAACGCCTGCTGATGCACCGTCACCGGAAAAAGCGGCCGGAACCGACACCGATACGGTCCTTGCCACCATCGGCTTTGACAGCGACGAAATCACCCGTCTGCGCGCCGCCGGCGCAGTAAGCTAAACGGACCTAACCAGGAAATTCCCATGCTCGATATGTCCACGCGATTTGCTTATAATGAAGATCACGACATATTCCGTGACACGGTGCGCAAAGTGTTTGCCGAGCACATGACCCCCTTCCTTGAACAGCACGAGCAAGAAGGCATCGTCGGGCGCGACGCCTGGAAAGCGCTGGGGGATGCGGGAATGTTGTGCCCCACTGTCAGCGAAGAGAACGGCGGCCTTGGCCTCGATTTCGGCTATAATGCAGTGATTGCGGAGGAGTTGTCCTACATTGGATCGTCCGCCGGTTTCACTTTGCAGAACGATATCACGGTCAATTATTTCGAGCGGTTGGGGACCGAGGAACAACGCCGGAAATATCTCCCCGGCATGATTTCGGGCGATGTCATCACCGCCATCGCGATGACCGAACCGGGTGCCGGATCGGACCTGCAGGGCGTGCGCACCAGCGCGAAACGGGACGACGATGACTACATCATCAATGGCTCCAAGACCTACATCACCAATGGCCAGAATTGCGATGTGGTGATCGTTGTCGCCAAGACCGATCCGAGCCAGGGCGCAAAGGGCACATCCTTGCTGCTGGTCGATGCCGGGACGCCCGGTTTCGAGCGCGGGCGCAATCTGGACAAGATCGGCCAGCATTCCGCCGATACTTCTGAATTGTTCTTCAACGATGTTCGCGTGCCAAAGGAAAATCTGCTGGGCGGCGAAGGGCGCGGCTTCATCCATCTGATGGAAGAATTGCCGCAGGAACGCCTGTCGATCGCGGTTGGCTGCCAGGCTGGCGCACAGCGAGCATTCGACGAAGCAGTAAACTTCACCAAGGACCGCAAGGCCTTTGGTCGGACGGTGTTCGAATTCCAGAACACCAAATTCACGCTGGCCGGTCTCGCGGCGGAACTGCAGGTTGGCTGGGCACATCTCGATTGGGCGCTGAAGCGGCATATTGCGGGCGAGTTGACCACGGCCGAAGCATCTTCGGCCAAGCTTTGGCACACCGAATTGCAGGGCCGGGTATGCGATGCCGCGCTGCAACTGCATGGCGGCGCAGGCTATATGAACGAATATCTCATTGCCCGCCTGTGGCGCGATGCCCGTGTTACTCGGATCTTCGGTGGCACCAGCGAAATCATGAAGGAAGTGATCAGCCGGAGCCTGTGATCAGGCGATAAACGCCTTCACCTCAGCCATGAAATCGTTGAACCGGTCATGGTGCACCCAATGCCCGGCGCGGTCGTAATCGGTCACGCTGACATTGTCGCCGAAATGCTTGATCCGTCCGTCCTTCATGGGATTGGAGGCCCAGCTGTCGTTGCCATAAATCATCCGCGTGGGGCAGGTGATCCGGCCCCAGATTTCCTGCAACTGGTGCTGCGTCCAGTCGTCTGGCGGCCAGGCGTGCAAATGCGGATCGAATTTCCAACTGAAGGTCCCATCCTCGTTACGGATGACCGCGTGCGTCGTCAGGTGTCGGGCCTGTTCCCGCGAGAGATACGTATTTGCTTCGTGCATCCGATCGAGCGCGGTTTCAAAATTCGGATAGCGTTTCGGCAGGCGGGCAGAGGCTTCGCGCTTCTGGTCGATCCAGTCGGTCCAATGGGTGTGGAAGGGAACGCTTTGCATCTCCTCCAGCCGCTCCGGACTGGGGCCCAAACCCTCG
>JBFEKH010000179.1:0-3387 GCA_041552775.1 Allopontixanthobacter sp. | reverse complement strand
TGCCCGCTGCCGCGCGCAGGCACCAGGCTGTCAATTTCGTCGATGAAGATCACGCAAGGCGCGACCGAGCGTGCCCGAGCAAACATCTTGGCGATTTGCTGTTCGCTTTCGCCATACCATTTCGACAGGAGGTCGGAACTTTTCATCGAGATGAAATTGGCCTCCGCTTCCTTGGCGACCGCCTTGGCCAGCAAAGTCTTGCCGGTTCCGGGCGGGCCGTAAAGCAAAAAGCCTTTGGCTGCGCGGATGCCCAGGCGGCGGAATGCTTCGGCATTCTTGAGAGGCAGTTCGATGCCTTCTTTCAGCTTGTCGACCGATTCGTCGATGCCGCCAATGTCGTCCCACCCGACATTAGGCACCTGCACCATCACTTCGCGCATGGCCGAAGGCTGGATGCGCTTGAGCGCCGAGAGGAAATCCTCCCGCGTTACGCATAATTCCTCGAGCACCTCTGGCGGGATCGTCCGTTCGTCCAGATCGATCTTGTGCATGATGCCGCGCACTGCGTCGATTGCAGCTTCCCGGGCCAGTGCCGCAATATCAGCGCCGACAAAGCCATGGGTGACACGCGCCAACTCGTCCAGATTGACCTTATCGCCCAGCGGCATACCGCGGGTATGAATCGACAGAATTTCACGGCGCCCAGTCTCGTCCGGTACGCCGATTACAATTTCCCGGTCGAACCGGCCCGGACGGCGCAGCGCCTCATCAATGGCATCAGGGCGGTTGGTCGCAGCAATCACCACCAGATTGCTGCGCGCTTCCAGCCCGTCCATCAGCGTCAGCAATTGGGCAACCAGCCGCTTCTCCGCCTCACCATGTACCTGGGTGCGTTTGGGCGCGATCGAGTCAATCTCGTCGATAAAGATAATGGCGGGAGCAACCCGAGTTGCCTCCTCGAAAACCTCGCGCAGCTTCTTTTCGCTTTCGCCATAGGCCGAGCCCATGATTTCCGGGCCGTTGATGGTGAAGAATTCCGCATCGCTTTCATTCGCGACAGCCTGCGCCAACCTCGTCTTGCCGGTCCCCGGCGGGCCGTGCAGCAACACGCCCTTTGGCGGATCGACGCCCAGGCGGGTGAACAATTCGGGATAGCGCAGCGGCAATTCTACCATTTCGCGCAATTGCTCGATCGTATCGCCCATGCCGCCAACGTCATCGTAATTGACCACTGCACGCCCATCGCGCGGCTCTTCGAATTCGGCGCGCAATTCCACTTCGGTGTTTTCGTCGATATGGACGATACCCTTGGGCGCGGTGGAGACCACCGTCAGGCGGATCTGGGTGAGTGCATAGGCGGGTGTGCTGAACATCCGGCGCACCTCGGGCGGCATGTTCTGGACCGGTTGCTGCCCCGTGGTGGCAACCAGATCGCCCGCGACCACAGGTTTACGGAAGAAATTGCGCTTCAATGCCTGGGTCGGTCCCTGCAGGCGCATCTCGCGCTGGGCCGGAGCAAACACCACCCGGGTGGCGGGCCGCGACTGCGCGACTGTGATCACCACATGCTCGCCGGAGCCGACCTCTGCATTGCCGCGCTGGAGACCGTCCAGACGGACAATCTGCAGTGCCTGGTCCTCGTCATAGGCCGGCATGGCGATTGCGGGTGTACTCCGCTTGCCGGTGATCTCGATCACGTCGCCTTCGGTGATACCCAGCGTCTGAAACGCTGACCGCGGCAGCCGGGCGATGCCTTGGCCGCTTTCTTCCTGCCGCGCGGCCGCCACCTGTATCCGAACCTTGTTTACTTCGCTAGCCGCATCAGCTTCAGCCATCGGAATCTCGCTCCTGAGTTCTTGTACCGGAGATTCCGGCGAACCTCTTGATACCATAGCTAGGAAGCGGAGCGGCACGATGCAAACGCCAATGCGTTTATGGGGTCATTAAGGACGAGCGGGCCACGGGCGGGCCATCGGCGGCAGGCAAAAAAAACCCGGCTGTTGCCAGCCGGGTTTTGAAAGTTTTGGGAGAGGATGCCTAAAAAGGCACCTTCGTTATGTCGAACCGGTGATTTTTGTGCAAGTGCGAAAAATTCATCGGATGTTGCATAGCGCGCAACACTCGTCTTTATGAGGATTTTTCAGATATTTAGATGTTAATATACCAAATTTTACTGAGCCTTGACGCACCCGCACACCAAATTATTGTGCAGGTGCGCAATAAATCGTACGCTGTTTCCCGGACGCTTTGGTGTGATTGGTGGATAAATGGGGCAGATTCGCATCAGGCGCGGGCAATAGGGTGACAGGGCGGCTGCACCGCCCTAGAAATCCACCATCCAATGTGGAGGTACCATGAAAAAGCTTTTCCCTGATGCCAAGGCCGCGCTCGACGGCTTGCTGCGCGATGACATCCTGATTGCATCCGGCGGCTTCGGCCTGTGCGGTATTCCCGACCGGCTGCTCGACGCGATCCGCGACAGCGGCGTGAAGGGGCTGACATTTGCCAGCAATAACGCCGGGATCGACAATGAAGGCATCGGAAAGTTGCTGCGCACCAAACAGGTCAGCAAGATGATCTCGTCCTATGTTGGTGAAAACAAGGAATTCGAACGTCAATTCCTGTCCGGCGAACTGGAAGTGGAATTTTGCCCGCAAGGAACGCTGGCGGAACGGATGCGCGCGGGCGGCGCCGGGATACCCGGGTTTTACACCAAGACCGGCGTCGGCACGCAGGTTGCCGAGGGCAAGGAAGTAAAAAGTTTCGGCGGCGAGGATTACATCCTTGAACAGGGCATTTTTGCCGACCTCGCGATCGTGAAGGCATGGAAAGCTGACGAATCCGGTAATCTGGTATTCCGCAAGACAGCACGCAATTTCAACCTGCCAGCCGCGACTTGCGGCAAGGTGTGCGTTGTGGAAGTCGAGGAAATCGTTCCAACCGGCAGCCTCGATCCCGATTGCATCCACTTGCCCGGTGTCTACGTCCAGCGGATGATCGTCGGCGCGCCCTATGACAAGAAGATCGAATTTCGCACTGTGCGGGAACGCGAACCCGCCTGATGTCCGGAAGAGATAAACGGTTAAACGATTGATGAAGACGGCAACGGCCAGAATTGCTGCCGTCGCGCTGTTGCCAGCGCTTGTGTCAGGCTGCGTTGCGGCCCTGATTCCAGTCGCGGCGGGGGGCATTATCGCGGGCAAGGAAAAGATCGGCATAGGGTCCGCTTCACGGTCCAACCGCAATGTACCGGGTGAGCCAGCCTATGTTCCGGCGCAAACAATGCCCGCACCGCAACCAATCGATTTGCAGGGCGCGCAGCAGCTTGTGTTCAAGCGCGCGGGAACTCGGGAACCCCAGGCTGAAGCTGCGTTCTTGCCCGGCATGCAAGCACCGCTCCCCGGCGATCCGGCTTTTTCCCGAATTTCCGACTATGTGGAAACGCAG
>JBFEKH010000178.1:0-3422 GCA_041552775.1 Allopontixanthobacter sp. | reverse complement strand
TCACCGCCGCCGAACTGCCCACTGGACTGGTGCCGGATGCGGCGGGTTGGCTGAACACCGACCCCACCATGCTGCCCGAAACCGGCGGCATGGACGGCTTCTTCATCGGACGCTGGACGGTGTAGGACGGCTCATACTAGTTCTGTTCTGTTGAAAAAGTTGGTCATTTAGAAGGCCTATTAATTTCCTTCTAATTAGCATTCCCGGTACGATTCATTGCTTCACCGTTTTGCTAAAGATTATTCAATTTATGCAGCCATACGCAGTAAAATTACGCGCCGAGAGTTTTTCAATAGAATAAGTTCATTAGCGGACAGTCCGGTTTTAGGATTGGCAGTCTGTGGCTTAAGGGTCCGCTTTTCGGCGAATATTGCAACAATCGGACGTCGCGCATCTTGCGCACATCTCTCCGGAGGTCAGGCTGCGACGGAGCGCCGACAGTGACGCTCCGCCGCAAACACCGCATCAAACCCCCTGCTTCACCTTGTTCTGGAAACTCTTGCGCAATTTCAGCAGCTTCGGCGGAATAGTCGCCTGGCAATAGGGATTGCGCTGACCTTCGCCGTCCCAATATTCCTGGTGGTAATCCTCTGCCGGATACCAGGTGGTTGGCGCTTCGATGGTCGTGACCACGTTGTCGCCATGGTCTTCGTTTGCGCGGGCGATGGCCGCTTCGGCTTCGGCGCGCTGGGTATCATCGAGCGGGAAGATCGCACTGCGGTACTGGGTGCCGACATCATTGCCCTGCCGGTTCAATTGCGTCGGGTCATGCGTGCCCAGAAACACGTCGAGCATTTCTGCGTAGGAAATCACTTCGGGATCGAAGGTCACGCGAATGCCCTCGGCATGGCCGGTGGTGCCGCTGCAGACCTGCTTGTACGTCGGATTTTCGACGCTGCCGCCGATATAGCCGCTTTCGACTTCGCTTACGCCCACTACATCCCGGAACACCGCATCGGTGCACCAGAAGCATCCGCCTGCGATAATGGCTTGCTGTGTATTGCTCATTGAAATCTCCATGGCTTTCGTGCGAACATAGGAACGTAATCCAGAAATGCCATCGCGGCGTTTGGCCAAATATTCGAATTCATCCGAGAGGTATCACAATGAAGAAGCTCTTTCTTGCCGCCGCTGTCGGCGTAATGGTCCTTGCAGCACCCGCGCTGGCCGACGGTCACGCACACCACACCTCTGATCCAGCGGCCTTCGGTGCTCAGTACGCGGAAGCGCTGTCGGGCGCGATCAATCATCCCACCCGTGCCGAAGACAAGGCACGCGACCAATTCCGCAACCCGGTCGAAACACTCAGCTTCTTCCAGGTCGCGCCGGACATGAAGGTGGGCGAATATGCGCCGGGCGGGGGCTGGTATTCACGGGTACTGGGCCACTATCTGGGCGGCGAAGGGCAACTGGTCGGGATCTATGCGAACCCACTCACCGCCACCGCCGATGCTGCCCGCCAGCAGCGCCTGCGTGATGCGGCCGCCGGATTCCCGGCAGAAGTTGCCGGTTACACAGGGCTGCCGGCAGACCGCTTCGGCGGCCTTACACTGGACAATATTCCCGATGACCAGCGCGGTACTTTTGACCGCATCCTAGTGATCCGCAGCCTTCACGGCATCACCCGCAGCGGAATAGCCGACACCGAAATCCGCGCCATGCGGGAACTTCTGAAGGATGACGGCATGATCGGCTTGGTCCAGCACCGGGCGAAGGCGGATGCCGCGTGGAGTTATGCCAACGGTACGAAGGGCTACCTCAAACAGCAGGACGTGGTCGATTTCATGCGTCTTAACGGTCTCGAACTGGTCGGTTCGAGCGAGATCAACGCCAACCCGATGGACACAGCCAATCACGCCGAAGGCGTGTGGGAAATGCCGCCGGTCCTAGCCACCAAGCGCGAAGACCTGAAGGGCATGGGTGAAAGCGACCGGATGACCCTGCTTTTCCGCAAGGCAGAATAGGCCTAAGGGGCGGTGCCATGAGAGAGATCACTGTCGCCGCCCTCCAGCTTCCGCTCGGCTCCGCAGACGAGGCCGAGAATATCGATGCCACCGCGCAGCTGGTGGAGCACGCTGCGGCGCGCGGCGCGCAGGTGATCCTGCCGCCCGAATTGTTCTCCGGTCCCTATTTCTGCCAGACCGAGGACGAGGCGCTGTTCGCGCTCGCCCGGCCGACCCTGGAGCATCCCTCCGTCATCGCCATGCGCAAGCTGGCGAAGAAGCTGGGTGTGGCGATCCCGACCAGCTTCTTCGAGCGGGACGGGCACCATTATTACAACACGCTCGCCCTGATCGGGGCGGATGGCGAGGTGATGGGCACTTATCGCAAGAGCCATATTCCCGACGGGCCGGGCTATGAAGAAAAATACTACTTCCGCCCAGGCAATGATGGTTTCAAAGTGTGGGACGTCTTCGGCACGCGCATCGGCGTGGGCATTTGCTGGGACCAATGGTACCCCGAATGCGCGCGGGTGATGGCGTTGATGGGCGCGGAAATGCTGTTCTATCCCACCGCCATCGGGTCGGAGCCTTACGACACCGAACTCGACACCAGCCACATGTGGCGGCGCGCTATGCAGGGGCATGCGGTGTCCAATTGCATGCCGGTGGTCGCTGCGAACCGTATCGGCACCGAAGGCGAGCAGAGCTTTTACGGCCACAGTTTCATTACCAATGAATGGGGCGACCTGATCGTGGAATTCGGCGGGGAGGACGACGGCGTGCTGGTGGCGACACTGGATCTGGCGCTGGCCGCGAAACACCGCGCCGGCATGGGCTTCTTCCGCGACCGCCGCCCGCAGCTTTACAGCCGTATCTGCGAGGATGTTTGAGCGATCTCTACCTGATTGCGCTGGGCTCCAATGTCCGGCACCGCACAATCGGCTCTTCGCGCAGGGTGTTGGCCAGGGCGGTGGAGGCCCTGCAGATGACCGGGCGGGTCGTGGCTGTTGCCCCCACGGTAGACAGTCTGCCGGTCGGCCCATCGCGGCGCCGCTATGCCAACTCTGCGCTAATTCTGGAAACCGGACTAACTCCAGAAGCCTTGCTGGAAGGATTAAAGGGGATCGAGAGGCAGTTTGGAGTCCGCCGCGGACAGCGCTGGTCTGCGCGCGTTCTGGATCTCGATATCATCCTGTGGACCGGCGGGACCTGGGCATCGCCCAGCCTGATCGTCCCTCATGTTGCATACCGCGAGCGCGGCTTCGTTCTTCGCCCCGCCAGCACCATTGCCGCCGATTGGCGTGATCCGATTACCCGCCTGACGATAAAACAGCTTCATACCCGCTTGACCCGCCCGCGCCCCGCCCCTAGGTGAGCCGCCGTACCGATTACCCCAAAGTGTGGGCCCTTAGCTCAGTCGGTAGAGCAACTGACTTTTAATCAGTAGGTCGCTGGTTCGAACCCAGCAGGGCTCACCAC
>JBFEKH010000177.1:0-3441 GCA_041552775.1 Allopontixanthobacter sp. | reverse complement strand
GTCTGGAGGCCCGGAACGACCAGCCCGTTGACCGTCACAGAGGCCGACGGATCGATCGAGCTGACTTCGGGCTCGACGATCAGGCTGATGACCTTGTCGCCCAGCACGGTTGGGGTAAAAGCGAGGCTGACACCGAAGGGTTTGAATTCGACCGTGATCCCGGTGCTGCCGCCGCCGCCGCCGCCGCTGCTTTGAAGCACCGGAACCGGAAATTCACCGCCAGCGAGGAACGAGGCGCGTTCGCCTGACAGCGCGACCAGAGTCGGTTCGGCGAGCGTCTTGGATAGGCCTTTGCGTTCGAGCAGATCGAGCGTTGCGTCAAGGTTGAGCGAGCCGATGCTGAACGCCTTGCTGAATATCCCGAATGCGTCGGCGATCGCTCCAAGGCGCAGTCCGTTCTCCGCGTCGAGGCTTGCGCCTTCACCCAGTGCGCCGCGGAATGTCCCACCGTCCGACAGCCCGAAACCGCTAACCTGCAGCCTCTCGCCCATCTGGCGGTTGATTTCGGCAAATTTGACCTCGAGCATCACCTGCTGGCTGCCGCCGACGGTGATGAGGTTGATGACATTGTCACCGGCATAGGCCTTGGCGAGCTGGGCGGCCCGGTTGGCGGCACCGGGATCGTTGACCATGCCGGTCAGCAGAAGATTGCCCGCCGAGATTCGCGCTTCGATCAGCTGGCCGGGCACAAGGTCGGCCATTTGCGTGCGCAGCCCCTCGACGTCGGGGCCGACTTCCACGTCCATCACCGCGATCACGCGGTTGGTCCGGTCATAGAGCGTCAGGCTGGTGGTGCCGAAGGCCTTGCCGAGGACATAGACCGACCGTTCCGAGATCGGCACCACATCGGCGATCTCGGCATTGCCGATCATGGCGCGGGCAATCGCGCGGTCGGCGGACACGACCTGGCTCTTGTTCACCGGCACTTCTATGGTGCCAGCGTGGATGCCCTGGTCCTGCGCGAAGGCAGGCGTGGCGAGGCAGGTGGAGCTGGCCAGCGCAAGCGCGGCGAGCAGAGTACGAGCGGATTTCATCGTGGAGCTCCCATCGTGCCGACCTGATAGCTAGTCGGCTCTGTGCCCCGCACGACGGTCATCGCAGGGCCGGTATAGACAGGTACCACCGCCACCGAAGAAGGCGGGTTGATTGATGCAAGCGAGGGGAGCGGCGCTGAAGCGCGGCCTCCGCCACCACCGCCGCCACCGCCGCCGCCAGAGTTCTTGCGGCCAATCACCAGCCGCGGCAGGCCGAGCTGGCGGCTGGTCGTGGTGCGTGCGGCGCTTGCCACGCCGCTTTCGCCTTCAATGTCGAACTGCGGCTCCATCTTGCGCAGGGTAAGCTGCAGCGTGCCCATGCGGTTGGCGATGGCTAGGCGCGAGGCGGCCTGCGGGGTTACCGCCACGGTAACGCTGCGGCTGACCTTGGGCTTGCCGGTCTTTTCATCGGCCAACTGGTCGACCGCGAGGACCTGTACGCTTTCCATGATGAGGTCGGCGCGCTGATCATTGCTGTCGGCGCCGTCGCCTTCGATCTGGCGCAGCAGCAGAATGTCGACCATCATGCCGGGCAGCACGAAACCCGCCACGCCATTGATGTTGTTGACCGGAATGGTGATCGCGCGGAAGCCATCGGGCAACAGCGCGGCGAGCGTAGCGCGGCCATCGGTACCGCTGACTTTGCTGCGCAAAATGGGTTCGCCCGGAACAATCGGGCGAAGCGCCACGCGATTGTCCTTCAGGACGTCCTGAATCGTGAGAAAGGCCCCCTCGGGAACCGAGTTGGCCGGGAAATTCTGGAGGCGGATGTTTTCCTGGGTCAGCGGCTGCGCGAATTCGAGCGGCTGCGTCGCGACGACGATGCGGGTGAGTGCCTGCTGTTTAGCGACGGCTGCCTGTTTTTCCTCAACGCCCGAAAAGTAGGCGTTCGCGAGGATGACGGCAATAATGCCGAGAACCAGCGCCGCGCCGACCATGATTACGTTCCGCCCCTGCATCTCATTTTCCCCCTAAGAATCCAAAAATCCGGCCTCCCGGAACGAACCCGGGAGGCCGGCATTTCAGCCAACTTAGACAGCGCTAGTGCAATCAAGTCCAGGAGTCCAAGAAACGGAGGAGGTGCCATCTGCCGCACCGCTGGTGTTGCAGTTGTTCACGTCATTCGCAGCGTTACCAATTGCGTTGGTCACGTTGTTGCCTAGCACGAGTGCTGCTGCACCAATGCCGACGCCAACGATGGCGATGATCAGAGCATATTCGGCCGCCGAGGCACCCGATTCGTCGGTAAGAAAGTTCTTAAAGAAGGTCATGTTAATACTCCCGTTAACCATGCTGCGGTGGATTGACCGCAGCGCATGATGTTCAAAGGCCGTTCGGGAAAGTAAACCCGGCAAGCCAGCCAGAAGAGTGATGTTCGAAGCGACCCTATTATTATTTCGATTATCAAACCGAGACTTAAAAGCTCGCTTCGAAATCACGCTTCGTAACTGCCCTTAGTGTCCCGATTGGAGGAGCGGGGGTCAACAAAAAATAGTTACGTTTAAATTAACTCCGGTTCTCAAAAGGTTAACCGCATCTAAAATTAATAACTAGCGTTAATTAGCACTTGCCCGTTGTATTTGCAACGCGTCTGGGAACCGGTGGATACTCCCGATTCGCGCCCGAAAAACGAATCACCTTGGAGTATCAACCTTATGGCCGGAAATAGTATCGGCAAGTTTTGGTCGTCATACCGCCAGCGCCTTATCGCGCGCAGCGAAGCAATCCCCCGCGCTCTTGGGCGATTAACAGTTGCACTCACAATCGGTTGGGCAGGGGTATTTGTTGCATTTGCATCGTTTCGGATCCTCGCCTCGCCGCGATTTGCCAATGATCCGGGCGACTGGCTGGGTTTGCTAATCCCCTACTCGGCCATTGCGCTGGCCCCGCTCGCTGGCTTCCTGCTGGGTGAAGCGTGCTTCCCGCAAGACGCCCGGCTGAGCCCGCCCGGCGTTCGCCTGTCCGCCTGGGGCCGCTGGCGAAAGCTCGCCGTGACAGAGGTACGTGCCCACCCGCTGTTCGGCCCGGCGGGCTTCATGGCGTCACTGCTGATCGGTCTGCTGCTCAACGTCGTGTTGCGCAGTTTCGAATTCCTGATCGCCATGCCCGCACTGAGCGCACAGGCGCCCAGCTGGGGGCGTGATCTGTTTCTGCTGATGGCGGGCGATGTGGGGCTGATGGCGTTCTTCTACATGGTCGCCTTCGCCTTTGCGCTGCATTCCGTCACGCTGTTTCCGCGTATGCTGGCGTTTTGCTGGATGCTCGACATACTGATCCAGCTTCTGATCGCGCGCTACATCGGCGCCTTGCCCGAATTGCCCGCCGATGTGGCATTGGCACTGGGTGATCTGCTGTGGGGCAACGTCGCCAAGGTGCTGATCAGTGCGTTTGTGTGGTTACCCTACCT
>JBFEKH010000176.1:0-3474 GCA_041552775.1 Allopontixanthobacter sp. | reverse complement strand
GATCGCTCCCTGCGGCTCCTTCAATTTCAGTCAAGCAACGGGTTTAGTCGTCCTTGAGGAAGTCCGGCATGTGATCCGGGCTGCTGCTTTCACCGGATGGAGCGCGATCGCCATCCGAGCGATTGCCGCCGCCACGTGGACCGCGGTCACGACCACCATCACGGCCACCGCCGCCGCCGCCACGACGTGGACCGCGATCACCGCCGCCACTGCGGGGGCCACGATCGCCACCTTCACGCTTTTCGCGCGGAGGACGGGTGTCTTCCAGTTCTTCGCCGGTTTCCTGATCAACTACCCGCATCGACAGACGGACCTTGCCGCGCTGGTCGATCTCGAGAACCTTGACCTTGACTTCCTGACCTTCGGACAGGACGTCGGAGACCTTTTCGACGCGCTCGTTCTTCATTTCGGACACGTGGACGAGACCGTCCTTGCCGCCCATGAAGTTTACGAATGCACCGAAATCGACGATGTTGACGACCTTGCCGTCGTAGACCTTGCCGACTTCCGCTTCTTCCACGATCCCGGCGATCCACTTGCGGGCCGCCTCGATCTGGCTGAGGTCGGACGAGGAGATCTTGATCAGGCCTTCATCATCGATGTCGACCTTGGCGCCGGTTTCAGCCACGATTTCGCGGATGACCTTGCCGCCGGTACCGATGATGTCGCGGATCTTCGACTTGTCGATCTGCATCGTTTCGATGCGCGGTGCGTGGGCCGAAAGTTCGGTCCGTGCGCCGGTCAGTGCCTTGGCCATCTCGCCCAGGATGTGCGCGCGGCCAGCCTTGGCCTGCGCCAACGCCTGAGTCATGATTTCCTGGGTAATCCCGGCAACCTTGATGTCCATCTGCATCGTGGTGATACCTACTTCGGTACCGGCCACCTTGAAGTCCATGTCGCCCAAGTGATCTTCATCACCCAGAATGTCGGACAGCACAGTGAAATCGTCACCTTCCAGGATCAGGCCCATCGCGATACCCGAAACAGGGCGAACGACCGGAACACCAGCATCCATCATCGATAGACAGCCGCCACAAATCGTCGCCATAGAGGACGAGCCATTGCTTTCGGTAATGTCGGACAGAACACGGATTGTGTAGGGGAAATCTTCCTTGGAAGGCAGCACCGCACGCAATGCGCGCCATGCCAGCTTGCCGTGGCCGATATCGCGGCGGCTTGGTGCGCCGAAACGGCCCACTTCGCCCACCGAGTATGGCGGGAAGTTATAGTGCAGCATGAAGTTCGTGTAGGTCAGGCCTTCGAGCCCATCGATCATCTGCTCGCTGTCCTTGGTACCCAGCGTGGTGGTGCAGATTGCCTGCGTTTCACCGCGGGTAAACAGCGATGAACCGTGCGCGCGGGGCAGGAAGCCAACGATGGCTTCGATCTGGCGAACTTCGTCGGTCTTGCGTCCGTCGATCCGGGTGCCGTCCTTGAGGATAGCGCCGCGAACGATTTCGGCTTCGAGCTTCTTGACGGCCTTGTTAGCCGCCATCTGCGTTTGGCCATCTTCGCCAGCGAAGGCTTCCTTGGCCTTGGCACGGACCGCATTCAGTGCGTTCGAACGCTCGGACTTGTCGGTCAGCTTGTAGGCTGCAGCGATATCGCCGCCAACTACACCGGCCAGCTTTTCCTTGATTGCCGAATTGTCGGAAACAGCTACTTCCCAAGGTTCCTTGGCAGCCTTTTCAGCCAGATCGATGATCAGGTTAACGACCTTCTTGATTTCGTCATGCGCGAACATGACGCCGCCGAGCATGATTTCTTCGGAAAGTTCTTTCGCTTCCGATTCCACCATCATCACTGCGTTGCCGGTTGCGGCCACGATCAGGTCGAGGGCGCCGTCGGCAGCAACGGACTGCGAAGGGTTCAGCGTGTATTCGCCGTCTACGTAACCTACGCGGGCCGCACCGATCGGGCCCATGAAAGGCAGACCGGAGATGGTCAACGCAGCAGACGCTGCGATCATCGCCAGAACATCAGGCTCGGTCTCGCCGTCATAGGACATGACCTGCGCGATTACGTTGATTTCGTTGTAGAAACCTTCAGGGAACAGCGGACGGACCGGACGATCGATCAAGCGGCTTGTCAGTGTTTCCTTTTCGGTCGCACCGCGTTCACGCTTGAAGAAGCCGCCGGGGATCCGGCCTGCGGAGGAGAATTTTTCCTGGTAGTGAACGGTCAGCGGGAAGAAATCCTGGCCTTCCTTCACACTCTTGGCGGCGGTCACGGCGCACAGCACCACGGTTTCGCCATAGGTAGCCAGCACAGCGCCATCGGCTTGACGGGCAATGCGGCCGGTTTCGAGGGTGAGGGTTTTGCCGCCCCATTCCATCGATACGGTTTTTGTGTCGAACATGTATTTTCCTTCTGAACCCGCCAGCCATATTGCCGCGCGGGGCCTTCTTGTTTCCGGGGATACCGGCCCGGACCGGTGTGGGGCTATTTGCGCCCCATAGGCTCTCCGCCGAATTGCAGAGGGTGCCCGTTACTTTTTGGCGCGATCGCGGAAGCCGGAAGCGGCGTCCATTTTTTGCGATACAGCCAATATGCAAGGGGCGGCTCCTTATCGGAACCGCCCCTTGAAACTCTTACTTACGCAGACCCAGTTTCTGGATCAGGGCGTTGTAACGCTCGACATTGATCTTTTTCAGATATGCCAACAGGCTACGACGCTTGTTGACCATCATCAGCAAACCGCGACGGGAATGGTTATCCTTGTGGTTCGCCTTGAAGTGATCGGTCAGATTGCGGATGCGTTCGGTCAGGATCGCGACCTGGACTTCCGGAGAACCAGTATCGCCTTCGGCCTGTGCGTTGTCCTTGATGATTTCTTGCTTACGTTCTGCAGATACAGTCATTCAAATTTACTCCGCGACATCGGGAAAATTAAAACCCCTGACGACTTTCGCCGTCCCGCCGAAAATCTCCATCAGCGCCACAGGCACATCATTGTGCTTGGCAAGATAGAGCCCGTCAGCTTGGGGCAGTCCGTTGAGGACGCGGCCCTGTCGGACCGCCTCTGCCGTGTCGGACCTGAGGGTAAGAGCCGGGATGTCGTCCAGCCCTGCCTCGAGTGGCAGAATTACGTCTTCAAGCCGCGCGCCCTTACCGATTTCGTTCAATCTGTCCAGCGAAATCGCTTGGACCTCATCGAACGGACCGGCTTTTATCCGGCGCAGATAGGTCACATGACCGACCGTGCCGAGCGCATGCGCGATGTCGCGCGCCAAGGACCGGATATAAGTACCCTTGCTGACATTTGTAACCAGCGTGACCGCGTCTGCCATTTCCAGCGGCCCAGTGGGATTGTACGGATCGGGCCGCCCGGCGCTCAAGGAAAAGGTGGAATCGGGCAATTCACCTGCTTCATAAGTCGAAACAGGCTGCAGCGAATAGATCGTCACTGCCCTCGTCTTCAACTCAACTTCCTCGCCTGCACGCGCCAGATCATAGGCCCGCTTGCCGTCCACT
>JBFEKH010000175.1:0-3492 GCA_041552775.1 Allopontixanthobacter sp. | reverse complement strand
GTGGCGCATCAGGTGAAGCATCACGGATTGACTATCTGCGGTCTTGTTTCGATGGTTTTCGGAGTATTTGTGATCGACCTTATGCTCGCGGCCGCCGATAACGGCGTTCTCATCGAACTGGCTGCAAAGATTCTGGCGGGAGGCGCATTCTACGCGGGGGCCATCTGCGCGGGATGGCTCGCAACCGGACGGCCCGAAGGACCTGTCACCGAAGTTGTAACCCTGGTCCGGCGAATGGCAGCCAGGCGGAAAAGCCGCCATCAGCCCGAGGCCCAGGTCAAAAGCGCCGACCACCGAAACTTGCCTGGTTGAATTTCCGCAATCACACCTGCGCGGTTTGCAGGATTGGCCTTCGCACAGGTCAGGCGAGGCCGATCGGGCGCCCCTTGCCATACCCGTCCAGCACCCCTTCTGGCGGGCGGATGAAGCCGCGCTTGCCATGCGCTTCGGATACCAGCGCATGAGCCATGTCCTCTACGTCCTTGCTGTTTCGCGGTGCCCAGGGAAGTTCGGAATTGTCCGATCGATGTCTCGGCACATTCATCATATCCAGGACAACGGGCGCATAGGAGGCAAGCGCGTTGCGGATTTTTGGCGCATAGCGAAACCTCAGAAAGTCGAGCTGCGAGCCGATCTTGTCGCCAGTGGTCTGTTCTGGAATGAAGCCAGACCAAATCGTGTCGCGCAATTCGTCCCGATACCATTGTGCCGCATCCGCCCACCGGGGTGGCCGCTTTTTCGACCATGGCTTGGTCGACGTATAGTGTTCCAGGTAAGGGATCAGCTTGCCGCCGAAGTTCAGATAGGTTTCATGCAGGTTCCACCGCGGATCGAGCGGCAACCACTTTCCTTCAAGGGCGTGGTTGAGTGCATCCTGGTCGGGTGCTTCCATGCAGCCTTCAGGGTTCTCGACCAGAAACCGCCGTGCGCGTTTGAGCGCGCCGTCCGCTAACAGTTTCGGCCAGTCAAGGACCATTACGCCCGACTGGAGATAGGGCGCATCATCGGACAGAAACAGATCACGGCGCCGCCGCCGGATGTTACCAGTCAGATAATACACGAAATCGTGAACGGCGCCTGCGACATAACCCTGCAAGTCCGTGGCAAGCAGCGGCTCGAGCGATGCCATGATCCGCGTATCGGCATCAAAATAGATCAGTCGGTCGACTTGCGTCCCGAAGATCATGTCGAAATAGAGTCGCAGATAGGCAGCGCGCGGCCATCTCTGGTTGATGGGATTGATCTGTTCATCGACGAAATCGGGGACGATGATCCTTGCCGCAACACCCTTGTTCTCAAAGAATGCATGCGCCGCCGCGATATCCGACTCGCTGACATCGCAGCAGACCAAGTTCAGATCGACGTCATAACCTTCGGGCAAATGATCGGCGACCGATTTCAGCTGGCAGCAAGCGGCCGGCAGGTAACCGCTGTCGGTTGCCGTTGTGATCGCGATCTTCATATCAGCGTCAACTTCAAGTGCGATCCACCCGGACGGGTGATCCGTTTTCCATCACAGGCATGCAACATCGCAGGACACCCCCATTCCCGAAAGCGCTTGTGAAATCTCGTTTTCGTAAATCCGGTTCATGACGATCACTAGGCCCGGCTGGATGTCCGCCAGATTTTCCGGCGGGACAATCAGCTGGCCGGTACCGGGCATATAGTGATTGTGGCGATTGGGGTTGATATCGGTTACAAAATCGATCTGTTCCGCAATGCCGAGCGACGTAAGGAAAGATACCGCTTTCGATCCTGATCCCCACAGAACCACGGTCTTTTCCTCGGCCTTGGCCCGTTCGACAGTGCTGCGCCAATGCTGTTTGTGGAGATCAAGCCGTTGAGGAAAACTGCGGATGAGCGCGGCAAGTTCCTCGACCGCTTCGCTTGTATCGCCAGCGGATTGCTTCGAGGAAGGCGCTGCTTCAATGGTCAGATACTGATCGTCATATTCAACCGCGGTTCTTGTGACCTCGAATCCGCTTTGTTCGAACAAGTAACGCAGGGAGCTCTCCGTGAAGTAGGAACAGTGTTCATGGTAGATATCCTCGAAAGCGCAATTCCTGATGATCCGACCTGCCTCGGGCACCTGGAAGAACACGATCGTCCGTTTGGCTTCGTCCAATCCCGCACGGATAGTTTCGATGAACCCGGAAGTGTGCCTGATATGCTCCAGTGTCATCTTGCAACACAGGAAATCCGGCTGAACCTCGCAATGCCGCGGTTCGAAATATTCGGGAACAAGCGTGACCCGCTCTGCACCGGGCACTCCCTCGAGCCGTTCCGGCAACGCGCTGGGGTCCACCCCAACGCCGCGATTTTCGCCCAGCTGGGATAGCAGGACGAGAAATTCGCCCTTGCCGCATCCGATCTCCATCACATCCCGGCCTGTCAGGCCGTGACGCTCGATCATTTCTTCGGCAAGGTTGCGATGGAAGCGGGAGAATGTTGGCGAGAAGCCTTGGGTCTCCTCGTAACGACCGGAATACTCCGTCAATTCCTGCCTGAAGCTGGCGTTGTAGATAAAGCCGCAGCCATGGCAAAATCGCAGCGCTATGGAGCCCCTGTTGCAATTCAGCGCCTCTTCCCGGGTCTCGAAAAGGATGCACGAATTAGTGGGGACGCATTCGACCTCATGAAAGAGCTCGGTCCTGCCGGACCCGCAAGTTGGGCAGGTGAACCCCTCCGAAACGTCATCGGCTTCCGCAATGGCCTGCGCCACCAGCGAGCTATTGCCCAGGTTCATGAGAGAATCCTCGGTTGGGGTACGGGTACGATGAAATGTCCACCCTGTGCCAGATATGCTTCCTGTTGCGCGATGATCTCATCTGCGAAGTTCCAGGCCAGCATGAGCACGTATTCGGGCTTACGCTCGACCAGAGCGTCAGGTTCAAGGATCGGCAGGTGCGCACCGGGCATGAACTTGCCTTGCTTGTTGACGTTGCGATCCACCACGAAGTCAATCTGGGTCCGGTCCAGACCGCAATAATTGAGCATGGTTGCCCCCTTTGCAGCGGCACCATAGGCAGCGATCGAATGCCCCTTGGCCTTGAGGTCAGAGACGAGCGCCAGAAGGTCGCTTCGCAGCTCATCCACACGCGAGGAAAACTCGGCGAAGAAGTCGGCTTGATCGAGCCCCATCGCGCGCTCATTGGCGAGCATGATGCTGACACTCTCTTCGACCTTTTGCGTAGGTTCGACGAAAATGCGCAGCGACCCGCCGTGGATCGAGAGTTCTTCTACCCGGTTCAGGAACAGCCCGTGCCTGCGGAACAGTTTGTCCAGCGCCGTGAGCGAGAAGTAGCAGAGATGTTCGTGATAGATCGTATCGAACTCTATGTGTTCAATCAGTGGCAGGAGATAGGGCACCTCGATCACCGCGACACCTGCAGGTTTCAGGATCTTTGCAATCCCGGAAACAAAACCATTGGTGTCTGACACATGCGCAAGGACATTGTTGCCATGCACGACGTCCGCCTGACCATGGGTTTC
>JBFEKH010000174.1:0-3513 GCA_041552775.1 Allopontixanthobacter sp. | reverse complement strand
TGCGAAAAACACAATTGCGCCCCCGCCTGCCACGATCAGGCCCAGCCCGCACAGCAGGCCAATACGCGGGATCGGCTCACACCGGGACAAGCCAAATGCAGCGGCCGCGCCCCAGGCGAAGATCGCCAGGTGAACCGGCGAGATCGCATCGCAATGCTGCACCAAATCGGCAAAGCCGCGTGTGCCGACGAAGATAACGGCAGAGCTGACCGCGAGCGAACCCATGACATTGACGAACCAGCTGCTGCCCCGGCGGTCGCGAATCCAGCGCAGTGCAGCAATTCCGCAAATAGCCACCGCTAACGGTAATCCCTCGACCGAAATGGACACCCATAGCGCAAGGGCAAAACCGGTCATCCAACCGCCCAAACGCGGGCTACGTGCCATCAGTCCGTTAACCGCCAGCAGTGCGAAGACGATCTGCCATCCGTGATGGTCGATCCGCAGCGGCCGCATGTGTGAAATCAGCGGTACAGACAGGGCCATCGCGAGGCAGGCAAGGCCCGCAGCCTCGGCCCCGACCAGCCGCCATGCAATTCGTCCGGCGAGCAGAAGCGCAAAACCGAATGTGATCAAAGGCACCACGACCGCGGCGACTATCTCCGCCGTGGATTGCGCCATGAAAAATGAGAAAAACCAGATCGCCGCGGCAATCGGCACATCGACCAGCCGCGACCAATGCATGGGTACGCCGCCTGCCGCCGCATCGACGCGGTACTGGTGGGCATCGAACCAGCTTTGGCCCGCCAGCAAGTCCCGCACCTGCATCAGGCGCATGACGTCGTCGGGATCGGGAAAACGCCGTGCGGCAATCGAGCCGTAATTGGTCACCAGCATCAGTGCGCAGATCATCACCCACGCCAGGGCGACTCGTGCCAACAGCTCCGGTGCAAATAAAGGACGCCTGCGTTCGATCATCAGCCGGATCTTGTCCGGAACACGACCTTTGCGCGCAGCACCCAGGTCACGGTGAAGCTGGCGCAAATTGCCGCGAGTTTAGCCATTCGCGGATCAATCCCGACTGAATCGGCCAACCCGACGATTGCGGTCGTCAACACCAGGCCGATCAGAGCGGAAACCACGAACAAGGCCTTCTGCTTGTGCCGTTCACGGCCGCGTTGGGCCACGGTATCATGAAATACGGCACGGCTGGACAACAACCAATGCGCCAGAATGCCCAGCGTATAGCCTAGCGCAGACGCTGGCGCCGCCAGCATACCTAACGCCAGAAGCACAAGGAAACTGCCGAAATCCACTGCCAGCGCTCCTACGCTGGCGATTAGATAGCGGATCAGCCGGACATCACGCAGCCTGGTCAGATATGCTGTCATCATTTGCCCCCTGCTGTCCTTAAGCCGCGACTATCAAGCCGCCTTGGTTGACTTGGATGTGCCTGTTTGCGGTCCGATTCGTTCAGGCACACCGCGCAGGGAATTCAGCGCTGCGGCCTGATCTTCGGTGACCGGGATCTTCACGTCCGCTGTCTCGCGAGCAGGAATGGCGGCTTCCGCGCCCTCATTGCCTGCCTCGTGGTATTCGGCGTCTTCGTTTACACACCAGGTGTCATATACCCGTTTCCCCGCCAGAATGTTCTCGGTCGTCAGCATCGCGGTCATCATCGCGTGATCCTGATTGTTATAACGGTGCATGCCGTTGCGGCCGACCAGGTGCAGGCTGGGGAATTTTGCTTCCAGTTCCTGCCGCATGGCTTCCACATTGGCTGCGTAATCTTCGTCATAGACCGGATAGGCTTTTTCCTGCCGCACAACTGCGCCGCCGATAACGTCCTTGGGATCACACAAGCCAAGAATGTTCATTTCCTTGGTCGCGAGCGCGATCAGATCATCGTCCGACGATGACCACAACCCGTCTCCTTCGAAACAGAAATATTCGAGGCCGACGCAGGCAACATCCTTGTCCGGAACCATTTCGGGCGACCAGCTGCGGAAGTTCTGCACGCGGCCGACCTGGACCTGGTCGTCATGGATGTAGATCCAGTTATCCGGGAACAGATCATCCGATTTGATCTTGAGAGCGACTGTCAGGAAGTCACGATATTTCAATTTCGCTGCGTTGAGCGTGGTATCCGGGAGCGGGTGCAGGCGCGCTGCCAGCTCGCGCATGGGCGCGGAACTGATGGCGTTTTTCGCGGTGATTACGATCTTGCCGTCCGGGCCATTGGCCGACATGCGCCAGCCGCCGGCACCATCGCTGGCGAGCTGTTCGAGGCCGTGGCCCATGATTACCGTACCGCCCGCAGCAACTATCTTGTCGCGTGCAGCATCCCACATCATACCGGGGCCGAGCCGCGGATAGCGAAACGTTTCCAGCAGGGTCTTGGCCGCCTGGCCGTCATTGGGAACCTTGTTGAGGCCCAAGGAGCGCTTGAGGCCGTCGATGACCGCGCTCCATAGAGACAAGCCCTTGATGCGCTGTGCGGCCCAATCGGCGCTCATTTCATTGCAGGGCATGCCCCAGACCTTTTCCGTATAGGTCTTGAAGAAGATCGAATAGAGCTTGTGACCGAACTGGTTGGTAGTCCAGTCTTCGAAGCTTTTCACCTCGGCGACGGGAAACAATTTGTACCGCAGATAGCTGACCATACATGCGGTCGAGCGCAGGATGCCGAGGTTCGACAGCGCTTCGAAGGCGCGCAGCGGATAGGAGTAGAATTTGCCTTCATAATATATCCGGCTCATCCGCGGGCGCTGGATGAAACCGTCGGGCAGGATTTCATTCCACAGATCGACGACCTGCTGGCTTTTGGAGAAAAACCGGTGCCCGCCAATGTCGAACCGGTAACCTTCGTGCTCTACCGTCCGGCTGATACCGCCAACATAAGTGGCATCTTTTTCAATGATCGCAACGGTCTTGCCTCGCTTGGTCAGCAGGTAGCCTGCTGTCAGACCGGCGGGCCCCGCGCCGATGATGGCGACATCTACGGTCAGTTGCTTGGCAGTATCGTGGTTCATTAGTGCCCCCGGTCAATCTTGTAAGCCGGGAGTGAAGGAAAATGGTTAGGGGAAGATTAATTTCGCGGATTTGATCGCAGGAATTGGACCTGTCCGGAGCTTATTTCGCCAATGGAGGCGTGCCTTTTGCCAGAGGCCGCTTCTGCAGCGCATGAACGATTTCGGCCAGATCGTGCAGGCGGAATGTGGTGTCGAAGATCAGCCCGTAGTGTTCGCCTTTGCGCCAGCGCACCTTGGCCTCGATATCGGGCAGCGCCTTGCTTTCGATCCTGATAGTCTGGGCAATCGCCAGCCTGTCCCCGGTTTCGATCATCGCCCCTTGCTGAGAAATATTATGCAACACGGCATGGTATTTTTCACCCAGCCCCGAGAGCCGGACTGGCAATTCTGCTGCGAACCGCAATTCGCGTTTCGGAAAACGACTGGACCGACGGATAAGCTGTTCGACATCGACTGGCGTGAGGAACCGGAAGCCCGCTTCGCCCGGTCTCTGCCAGATCAATATGACCGGATGACATTCACCCGTCTGCATTTCGAGGGT
>JBFEKH010000173.1:0-3519 GCA_041552775.1 Allopontixanthobacter sp. | reverse complement strand
TGACGTTGGCAATGTTCCCAATGCAGTTCTAGTCGTCCAAAAGTGAGGCTTTGAACGACGCGGAGAGCCTTCGCACACTGAAATCTCTCCCGCTTAAATTCATACATCAACGCGATAGAAAGGAGAATATCATGTCAAGTGTGCGTGTAACATATCTTTCTGCATTGCTTGGATTTGTTGTGACTAGTGGCGTAATTGTATTTACCCAAAACATATTCAACGTGCAAAATTTCGTATGAAACAGAAAATAGGTGGATCGGTGAAAGACTTAAATCATCGATCCACCAACATTGTGCCGACTTCCCTATCGACCAGTAATCACCGCGCCAATGTCCGTTAACGCTCCTTGACCACCCGAAAGCCGATCTTCGGCTTACCACCCAGTTTTTGACGTTCCACCCGCCTATAATTGGACCTAAAAGCAGACCGGCAGGAAACGACAACATTGCGGGCGCTCACGCGATTGGGCAGTAACAGTGTAATGAAATGGCTAATTGCATCCGGAACTATGACCCTCGCGGTCGGTGTCACCTACTATCTGGTTTTTGCGGACCGCATTTTCAGCAGCTACGATGGGGCGCGACTAGGGATGACTGTCGGCGGAGCTACGCGGGCATTGGAACTCCGTGGTTGGACGTTTCTACCGAGTTCCTCTGCCAATCAACACGCTGATTGCAGCGAAAACGAGCATTATTTCGTCCAACTGCGTAGCCCCGATTATAGCCTGATTTTGGCCAGCGACGACGATTGCAAAGTCTCAAGCATTGCGCGCAAGAGGCGAGGCATCGAACTCTAGAGTGCGACCGATAACCACCCAGAAGTTGACACTGCCGCATTCAATGGCTGGTCCCAAAAGCAGACCGGCAGAAGCCGACCCAAATACGGACGTCCTGCAGATTGCTCGCTTCGCGCCCCAAGATCCGCCGTTCGAGTTTGTTACCTGAGGCCCCAAAATCGGATACCGAAAGCGGTATTGGAGTTGATCCGACAAGGCAAAAAGCCTCAAGGAATCAGATCACTCGGCAAAAGATCGGCGATTCATCGGCAAGGCATCATGGCCTGATTGTTAATCTCCTTGCAGCTTTGGACGAATTAACTCGTCGGAGTTCTCACATGCCAAGATACCCAGTAGCCGTCGGCGCCTCGCTCGTCCTGCCAATTGCTCTTTCGGCTTGCGGAGGAGGCGGCCAAAACGTTGCATCGGCGCCTCCACCGGTCGTCGTTGCGCCTACACCGACGCCTTCGCCAACTCCGACGCCTCCACCCGGTCCGCCGCCGCCTCCTGCGGGTCCGGTCGGACTTGTTTCGAACGAGCCTTTTGCGGTTTTGGGCGTATCTTCCACTTATGAAAGAACTGATGCCACTACCTGGAAAGTCAACGAACCGGAACGTGCGGACATATCGTTTAGTTATCGCGCTTCCGATGACCTATACGTCATCACCTTGCCCGGTTATCGGACCGGCACACTAGTTCCGAGATATTACAGCGGCAGCTTCATCGATAGCTCCAAGTGGCTGGCAATTTACGGTACAGGTAACGATCTGCTCGATGGCGAAACCGAGCGTCAGGATGCGAACGTTTTCCTAAGCTGGCCTGCGGGGTCTCTAAATCCCGACGAGAAGCTCAGTTATACCTCTTGGGGACGCTGGGGCGACGACCATCAGTTCAACGGCACTGCCAACTCGGGCAATCTAGGATACTTCGCATATGGAGTCCCGACTGTGGCGGCAGACATGCCCAAATCGGGACTGGCCACGTACAATGCGCGAGTAATCGGCAGTACCGATACGACTTATCCCTCGGATCCATTTTATACCGACTACATCGACGGCACGGCGCAGCTTCGGTTTGATTTCAGTGCCGGGACACTACAGGGCGAAATGAAACCCAGTATCTGCCCGTGGGATTGTTATCCGCTCGGTGTCTACAGTTTCATTCAGACCGTCTACGCCACGGGAAGCACATCATTCTCCGGTCAATTCTCAATCAACGGAGAAGCCGTTCCTTCGTGGTTCGAGGGCAGCTTCAACGGGCCAAATGCGGTAGAGTTGATGGCGCGCTGGCGTGCGCCGTTTCAAGCGCCAGCGGAAAGCTCGTCAGGCGTCAGTGCCAATGGAACCATGAGCGGGATCTGGCTCGGCAGCAAGGAGTAGTCAGTGCTGCTCCTACCCTTGGTTCTCTTGGCGCAGCCGGAACCCGCGCCGACGGATGCACCCGAGGTTCTGGAGAGTCGTGAGGTCACGCAGGTCACCGCTACAAGCGGCCAGCTCTTCGCTCTTGCCGATGCAGCGCTTGCGAGGAACGACGAAAGGCTGGCAACTCAGGTTTTGATAGCCCTGCTGGCCGACCCTGACGTCAAGTTACGAAACGAAGCCCGATTCAGGCTCGCCATGCTGTCGATCCGCCGCGAGGATTGGACCGATGCGGGCACCTACCTCAGAGCGATTATCGACGAGGAACCGGAAGCCCACCGGGCCCGCCTTGAGCTTGCGCGAGTGCAGGCCGAGATGGGACAGATCGACGCATCGCGCCGGACGCTGCGTGAGGCGCAGGCTGGAGGCTTGCCTCCCGATGTAGCACGCCTTGTCGAGCGTTTTTCCGCCGCACTGCGCGAACACAAGCCCTTTGGCGCCAGCCTGCAGATAGCGATCGCGCCCGATTCGAATGTCAACCGGGCGACACGTTCGGAGACGCTGGGCACTGTCATTGGCGATTTCGAGCTCGATGAGGAGGCCCGCCAATCTTCCGGAATAGGGCTTTCGTTCGACAGCCAAGGCTATTTCAGAAAGCGGCTGACAAAAAGCACCTCGCTGCTCGCGCGCGCAGGCCTGTCAGGCGACTTCTACGATGATAGTCGTTTCAACAACCTTCTCGCAATCGCATCGGTCGGGCCGGAATTCTCACTCTACGGCGGACGGGCGACTTTGCTTGTGGGCGGCCAGAGACGTTGGTTCGGTGGCGATCGCTATTATGATGCGCTGAGTGCGAATCTGCAGTGGCAGCGAGGAGTTGGCCCTCGGTCACAGGTCCGAGCCGGGTTCGGCTTCACCAACTTCGACTATCGCATCAACAAATTGCAGAATTCCGATACATTCAATGGCTTCGCAACCTTCGAGACGGCTTTCGGTGCGCGAACCGGCATCAGTATCACCTTGGCGGCGTCGAGACAGTTCGCAGGCGACCCTGCTTATTCAACCGCCAGCGGTCAGATCTCAGCGACCGGGTGGCGCGACCTTGGACGCACGACGGTGTTCGTCTCCGCAACCTACCAGCGCCTCGAAAACGACAAACGGCTTGCGATTTATCCGAGCAGACGCAAGGACGATTTTCTACAGGCTTCCCTTGGCGCGACCTTCAGATCGCTTAGCTGGCGAGGCTGGGCTCCTCAAGCCAAGCTGGTCCGGGAGCGCAACTGGAGCCCGATCGAAATCTACGACTACCAGAAATGGCGCGCGGAGTTAGGTTTCGTGCGTGCGTTCTAAGCCCCAATTATTTGAGCTTTAACGACCCCCTGACGA
>JBFEKH010000172.1:0-3522 GCA_041552775.1 Allopontixanthobacter sp. | reverse complement strand
CAATGATCGGCAAGCTGGACCGCAAGGCCCTGCGCGCGGAAGTCCTGGATTAATTCAGGACAACCTGACTTAGCCCGCTAGCGTCAGCTTGGGCTCGTCGCCGCCATTCTTGGGTTCGGTGTTCCTGGCATCGACCCGTGCAGCAGGTGCGGCTTTTGCAGCGCGCGGCGCGAAGCGGCCTTCCACTGTGGCGCCCTGTTCGATCGTGAGCGCATCATAATGCACGTCGCCGTCGATTCGCGCGCTTTTCAGGACCACCAATTCGCGTGCCGAGATCGAACCGATTACGGTGCCGGACAAACGGGCGCTCTCCGCCTCAATCACGCCCTTGACCACGCTGCCTTCACCCTGGACGAGCGAGGCACAGGTGATGTCACCTTCGATGTTGCCATCGACATGCAATTCGGTGGTGGCGGCAATATTGCCGGTAATGGTGACGTCGGATCCGATTACGGAAAAGGTGGAATTTGAACTGGCCATCGGTTTAATTCCCATGTTCGCGGGGGGTGACATTAGGTTGCGGGTTGCTGGATCGGGCTTCTTTGAGAACATCGGGCGCATACTCCAGAAAAGGGCGCGGATTTACGGCGCGGTCATTGATACGCACTTCGAAATGGAGGTGCGGGCCGGTCGAACGGCCGGTACTGCCGATTGCGCCGATCACGTCGCCAGCGGCGACTTTATGCCCCACCTTGGCGGCGAATTTCGACATATGGGCATAGCGGGTCAACAAGCCGTTTCCATGGCTGATTTCCACGACATTGCCGTAACCTGATTTCTGGCCGACGAAGCTGATGCGGCCCTTGGCAGCGGCGTGGATCGGCGCGCCAGTCGGACCTCTGAAATCAAGGCCCGAATGCATCGCGCCAAGACCATTGAACGGATCGCGGCGATATCCGAAACCAGACGAGATATTCTCGATGCTGGCAGGCATGACCTGCGGCACGCCGTCCAGCCCGCGTTCCAGCGCCGCCATCCGGGCAAGGCTGAGGCCTAGGCGTTCGAAGCGTGGATCGATCTTGCCATTGGCGCCCGTCGTCAGGACTTCGAGCGGACCACCCATCGCGGACCGGTCAGCGGACCGCAGCATGGCTTTGGGATCGAGGCCCAGCTTGATGATTGCGGCAGTAGCACGGGCAGACCGGCGGTCGGCAAAGCGGGTCAGGCGTTCAGCGAAGGCGATCTGCCTCGCTTCGAGCCTTGCCAGGCCGGCGGCTTCGGGGATCATCGCGCTGACCTTGGAAACCGTTTCGCCGCTTTCGTTGGTCGAATCGCTGACGGTTTCGTCGGCCCGGACATCGTCCGGTAGCGTCGGCACCATTGCTTCGAGGAATTCCTGCCGCGCGACCAGGTCCTTCTGAACCTTGCTGATGTTACCGCGATATTTCGCGACGGTTTCTTCGGATGTTGCGACGCTTGCTTCGCGTTCCAGCAAGGACGACATGTCAGCTTGCGCGCGATATTGGGCCCAGCCCATCAGCGCGAGCGAAATAGCCCACGCAAGCAGGGCGGCCAGCGCGATTGCGGCGGCGGTCATCTGCAATTTCGATGATATCTTGATGAAACGGACCTGGCCTTGCGACCGCATGAAAAATTCGCGGTCAGGAAACCATGCCCGGATGCGGTTCAACCATCCGTTGGCGGATATATTATTGTTCAAAGCGACCCCACGTCTTTTAGTTTACGTCCGGTGTTCTTTTCTGAGCGGCGCGCTAACATGCGAATCGGATGGGGTCGAATCCGGGGAACCTGCGAAAGGGCGAATCGACCCAATCTCGGGATGAAGCGATGATTGATTGCAGGAATCGCAAGAATCACGGGAACAATTGGACGAGAAGAATGTTTGCGGAGCGATTCTCAATCGTCCCCTGACAATTGCGCCTGCACTTGCTACTCCTCGTGCATGACCCAAATTGATGACAGCGCAACCCTGACCAATCCCACTGCGATGATCGGTGATCTCGCCCGTGCCGGCCGAGCAGCCCAGCGCAAGTTGGCCCGCCTCAGTGATCCCGCGAAGGCGAAGGCCCTGCAACTGGCCGCCGATGGTGTGCGGGCGGCGCAAGGGGAAATCCTCGCCGCTAATCAGAGGGACCTGGTATCTGCCCGCAAGGCCGGCCTGTCCGATGCCTTGCTTGACCGGCTGACTCTCGATGCCGGGCGACTCGAAGCTGTCGCCTGCGCGGTAGAAGCCGTGGCAGCTCTGCCCGATCCCGTCGGCCAGAAGATCGATCGGACCGAGCGGCCCAACGGACTGGTGCTCGAGCGCGTGCGCGTACCGATTGGCCTGCTAGGCATTATTTACGAAAGCCGCCCGAATGTAACCGCCGATGCCGCCGCCCTGTGTGTGCGGGCCGGCAATGCCGTGCTGCTGCGCGGCGGGACGGAGGCCGTCCATTCCAACCGCGCAATACATGCCGCCATGGTCGGCGGCCTCGTCAAAGGCGGGGTTCCCGCGGACGCCGTGCAATTGATCCCGACGCAGGACCGCGCCGCCGTGGGCGCCATGCTGGCAGCTGCCGGACTGATTGACATGATCGTACCGCGCGGCGGCAAGAGCCTGGTTGCGCGGGTGCAGGCCGATGCACGAGTGCCGGTGCTGGCCCATCTCGACGGCATTTGCCACACCTATATCCATCAGGCTGCCGATCCCGAAATGGCGCGCAGCGTAGCGCATAATGCCAAATTGCGCCGTACCGGTGTCTGCGGCGCGATGGAGACATTGCTGCTGGATGCAACCTTCCCCGATTCGCCAGCCCTGCTTGCCGATTTGCTGGATGCAGGCTGCGAGTTGCGCGGTGACACGCGTGCTCAGGCGATGGATTCGCGGATAGTCGCCGCGACGCCGGAAGATTGGGATACCGAATATCTCGAAGCCATTCTGTCGGTTGCAGTGGTCGACGGGCTGGACGACGCCCTCGCCCATATCGCCGAGCACAGTTCGGGACATACGGATGTGATCGTTACGCAAGACAGTGCGGCGACCGAGGAATTTCTGGCCGCAGTCGATTCGGCCATCGTAATGGCCAATGCCTCGTCTCAATTTGCCGATGGCGGCGAGTTTGGGCTCGGAGCAGAGATCGGCATTGCCACGGGCCGGCTGCATGCCCGCGGGCCGGTCGCGCTGGAGGGGCTGACCACTTACAAATGGCTGGTGCGGGGGAACGGACAAGTCCGCCCATGATTGAATGGACATGCCCTAACAAATTCAGAGGCCCTGACAAAAACACAGGTCCTGACAAATTCACAGGAACCCCGTCTTATGCGCTATAATCGTCTTGGAAAAACCGGCCTGTTTGTTTCCGAATTGTGCCTGGGCACCATGACCTTTGGCGGCGGCGAGGGGATGTGGAAGAAGATCGGAGACCTGGACCAGAAAGCCTCAAACGAATTGGTCAAGGGAGCGGTCGATGCCGGTGTGAATTTCATCGATACGGCCAACGTCTATTCCGGCGGATTGTCCGAACAGATTACCGGCCAGGCGCTGAAAGACCTCGGGATCGCGCGCAAGGACGTGGTGAT
>JBFEKH010000171.1:0-3529 GCA_041552775.1 Allopontixanthobacter sp. | reverse complement strand
CCTTCCTGTCATATTCGACCTTCGGAAACCCGAGCGGGAAATGGCTCGACAATATCCGCGGCGCGGTGGCAATTCTGGACAGGGAAGATCCCGGCTTCGAATATGAAGGCGAAATGGCCCCCGATGCTGCGCTCAATCCGAGGGTCATGGCGCTGTATCCGTTCAGCCGCCTGTCCGGTCCGGCCAATGTGCTGGTGATGCCCGGCCTTCAATCGGCCAATCTGTCCGCCAAGATCCTGCGCGAGCTGGGCGGCGATGCGACTATCGGGCCCATGCTGATCGGGATGGAAAAACCGGTGCAAATCGTGCCGATGACTGCAATTGCTCCGGAAGTCTTGACGTTGGCGGTGCTCGCTGCGGCCGGTGTAGTTGGCTAACGAAGCGGGCTACGCCGCCGCGGTGACAAGGCCATAGGCACCCGCGGCGGCCAGCACTGTGCCGACCAGTACCATCATCAAACGGGCCGGCGCGCGCTTTGCCACCAGCGCCCCGAAAGGTGCGGCTGCAACGCCTCCGATCAGCATGCCCATGGAAGGGCCCAGCAGGTCAGTGATGCCGATATGCAGGATGAAAGCTGCGGAAATGACAATGGTCAGGAAAAACTCCGCCGCATTTACAGTGCCGATCACCATGCGCGGTTCGGCACCCTGAATCAGTAGATTCGGGGTTACGACCGGCCCCCAGCCGCCCCCGCCCACCGCGTCGAGAAAACCCCCTGCCACGCCGATCAGGCCAACATATCGGGCCTGCCTGCGTGTTGGTGTGCCGCGAATCCCGCGGATAACCAGCAGGATGCCAATTATCCCTAGATAGGACAGCACAATTGGTCCGATGATTTCGGGATCGACTGCGGTGACCAGAAAGGTGCCGGCAATTCCCCCGGCGATACCGGTCGCCACCAACCGAAAAAGCAGCGCCGGATCCACGTTACCGCTGAAGAAGTGGCTCGCGCCCGATGCCGCGGCCGTGAATATCTTGATTACATGGATCCGGTGAGATGCCTGCGCGGGGGGAACACCCAGAAATCCGACCAGCAGCGTATTCGCGATGGCCCCAAACGCCATGCCCATCGCCCCGTCCACTGCTTGTGCGGCGAACCCGACTGCAATGAATGGCCAGATTGAACTGGTGTCGAGGCTGAAGATATCCATGCCCCGCAACGTTCGGGGCTGCGTGAGCCGCTTGCTATCAGTAAGTTACCGGACCCGCTGCAACACCCAATGATGCCATGGCCGCCGCTAAGCTTTCCGCCGATAACGGAAATACCAGATTTTGTGTCGCTTTTCAACCATCTATCTGACTCCGCTTCGTTTTTTGGTTGTTTCACTGGACCTGAAACTGCTCCAGCAATCACCGGGTAATCACCGAATTGCCCATCAGGATATCTTCCGAACTTCTGCTAGGCTTACCTCGAAGCCGAGCGGCAGCAGCAACTTGGAGATGAGCCGCGACTGACTGGCGTGAAAAGAGTCGCTCGGTCCCTTGACCTCGACGAACTTGACCTTGCGGTCTTGCCATAGCGTGAGGTCAGGCCAGCCAGCCCGCAGGTCATAAGGAGCTGTTGCGAACACGGTGGCGATTTCGGCGAGACGACCAGGTCCCAGCGCATCGAACAGGCCGGTTACATGATGCTCGCGCACGTTGGGGTAATATGCCGGAGAATTGCCGGCGCTTGCAGCAATGACTTTCCAGTTCCTCTCGATCTGGCGCCTGGTCGCATTCGAGACGGTTGTGATGAGTCGCTCCGGGGCGAAGCGTTCTTCGTCGAAGGCGACATTTTGGGCATAGAGCGCCTCGACGAAGGTGTCAGAATTGCGGGCATCAAGCACTTCGAACGAAGCGGCTTTGATGAGCGTCAGGATCAGCCCGCCTTCCGATGCGGTGCCGTCCCATCCGATTGATCTTTAGTGCTCGAGAGCGCCGACTTCGACTGTCGTCCAAGGACCGTTTGCTCCGTGCCTCCAGTCCTTGGCGTCTCCCTTTTCAAGCAGGACCACTTCGTGCTGGATTCCAAGCCGCCCAGCCTGTTGCTCGAATCGGCTCAGCCGTTTGGCACCCGCTTTGGCAACGGTTGTTCCCAACGTTTTTCGGAGCTGCTCGACGCGGCGGGCGACGCCAATCTTTGGGTCGATCGTAAGCGCGTCGCCATAGGCCTTTACGGCCTGTGAGATATCGCCTGTCTGTTCATGGAGTTCGCCGAGCAGTCGATAGGCCCGGGCCTGCTGCCATATCTCACCATCGCGCGCGGCGACCTCCAGGCCTGCAATGATCTCGCTGCGAAGCGGATGATCGTTTGCGCTCGTCGCGACCAGAACGGCCTGAATGACGTTCAGGTCACCAGCGCCAATCCTTCGTAGCTGCCAGGCTTCGCGCTCGACCATGCAACCGGTGAAATCATAACCGACGCGCTCACCATCCTTCATGCAAAGATAGATCCGCCGTTCTTCGCAATTCCATTCATAGTGCTCGGCCCAGCCCGTCTCGACGTCCCACCGCGCCATCTCGCAGCCGGCAGCAAGATCGAAGAGCATGTAGCGGCAGCTGTCGGCGCTGCCGGGCGCATTGGCAGTCTGACAGATCGCGAACTTCCCGTCGGGAGACAGGCTGTTGCTCATCAAATTGGCAGCAAACTGCTGTGTTACCAGCTGGGAGCCGTCCGGCGCAAATGCGACAAAACGCCCTTGCAGGCCTTCACCAAACATCCAGTCATGCAGGATCACCGTGCCATTGTCAGCAACACAGCCCTCCTGCGGTCGTTCAAGACTTCCAGTCGTTACGATCCGGTCATCAAGAAGCAGCGTCCATGACCCGTGGCCGTCATTGCGATACCCACCGCGGCGGCCATCTGGTGCTCTGTCGGCCCATATCAGGCGATAGCTCTGGTTCGGCGAAATGGCTTGCTGCCCGATGAAATCCAACGCGGCGATGCTGACAAGATTATGCCCGAACTCCTCGATTTCGAGCCGGCCTGCGAGTGGAGGGGGCGAAGTTTCCTGTGGAGCTTCCCGCTTCGAAAAGAGCCGTTGAAAGAAGCCTGTCACGATTGCGCCCCTCGCGCGTTCAATTCGGCCTCCAGTGCGGCAATGGCCTCAATCACCGCGTCAAACGCGGGTGGTTCGCCAAAGATCATCACGCTCATGGCACGATAGTCTTGCCGCAGATCGTCCACCATCGCGCCATCCGGGCAAAGGGCAAATGTTGGTGGTTGCGCGGATGCCAGATCGAAATCGGGTCGATTGAAAAACATGCGAGCATGGGCGACGCAGTCGGTGCCGAGCGCAGTATCCTTCGTTGCAGCTTTCCCGCTATCGGACTGGAGTATGCGGAATAGATCGTAATAGTGCCGCGAAATGCGCTGGCCGTTGCCGCAGAGCAGCCCGCGAATGTCGTACCATCGGCGCAGACCATGAAGGATCACGACCTTGTCCCAGAAAGTTCGCTCCGCATCGACCACGGTGATCCCTGGCACCGCGAGGTCAATCCCCGGAACGTCGGCGTCGACATAAGGCGTGATCGTCCGCACCGAATT
>JBFEKH010000170.1:0-3643 GCA_041552775.1 Allopontixanthobacter sp. | reverse complement strand
CACCATGTTCCGCGATCCGGGATGCGGCTGCTGCCTCCAATGGGCTGATCATGTCGAGCACGGGATGGAAGCTGTCGTCAAACCCGTCGACAGAACCGACATGGCAAAAGTCAAAACCGAAAATGGCGTCCCCCAAGAACTTTGGGGCTGCCACACCATGGTGGTAGAAGGTTACGTGATCGAAGGTCATGTGCCAGCCGAAGCGATTGCCAAGCTGCTGCGCGAACGGCCTGCAGGGATTAGCGGCCTGGCCGTGCCAGGCATGCCAATCGGCTCTCCAGGCATGGAAGCGGACGGTCGTGTTCAGCCCTACCAGGTGATTGCCTTCGGCCCGGCCGGGCAAGAGGTTTTTGCAAGCTACCCCTGAGCGGGCGCAGGTCGCCCGATTTTTGAAGGAAAAGGGCGATGAAGAATTTTCTGGTCGCGATAGGGGCGATCGCCCCTATCGCCTCGCCAGCGGTTGCCCAGGAACAATGCGCGAAGCAGGCTCCGAAACTTGCGTACATGAAGGACGGCAAGATGGTCCGCGAAATGATGCAACATAGCAAGATGGGCCATGCTACGATGGACCATGGCACGATAGCCCCTGCTAAGATTGGCCATGCCTAGATGAACCACAGTCAAATGGATCATCCCGGGAAAGATGCCGAAGCCAACGATGATCAGCACAAGGGCCACAAGCCCGAATAATCACTCTCCCATATACTCATAACAGGAGGCCGCAATGGACACTCAGACCATGAAAGCCAGCATCACTCGCTGGGGATGGACTTTGAGCACTTTTCTGCTCGTAAGCTATCTGATCTGCGTGGCTTTCGGCCTCCTGATGCCCACAGGGCTTCACATGCATGAAGCATGGGCGCCGCTTCTGCCCGGCTTTGATTGGCTTACCCTGAGCGGCTTTTTGGCTGGGGCGGTCGGCAGCTTTATGTACGGCTGGTACATAGCTGTGTTGGCGGTGCCGCTCTACCGCTTCTTCGGACGCGGATCGAGGGCGTGACCGTTTACACCTGTCCGCTGCATCCCGAGGTCCAGCAGGATGGACCCGGCGATTGCCCGAAATGCGGAATGCATCTGGTTCCGGCCGGCTTCGAGGTAAACGGAGCGGCCAAGGAAGGGGTCGGTGCTGAACATGCGCATTGCGGTCATCCTGAGCCTGCGGCCGATCATTCGGCCGGATCTGAACCGGATGACGGACGCTATGATAAAGTGCCTGCGGGTTACGATGGAACGGTCTATACCTGCCCGATGCATCCGCAGGTGCGGCAGACGAAAATGGGTTCTTGCCCGATTTGCGGTATGGGGCTGGAGCGGGAATCCGTCAGTATGGCTGAGGACGGCCCCAATCCGGAGCTGGTCGATTTTACCCGGCGATTCTGGATCGGCGCTATCCTCACGGTTCCCCTTCTGATTTTGACCATGGGGCCGCTCGTGGGCCTTGGCGGTATTCGCGAGGCACTGGGCGAGAGAACGACGCTGTGGATCGAGTTCGCACTCGGCACGCCGGTTGTCCTGTGGTGCGGCTGGCCGTTCCTCGTCCGCGGCTGGAATTCGTTCCGGACGATGAACCTCAACATGTTCTCGCTGATCGGAATGGGCGTCATGGCGGCGTGGCTGTTCAGCGTGGTCGCCGTGCTTGTTCCCGGCATCTTCCCCGACGGCTTTCGCGATGCGGAAGGAAATGTAGCGGTCTATTTCGAAGCTGCTGCGGTGATCGTCACTCTGGTCCTGCTGGGCCAAGTCATGGAACAGCGCGCCCGCGAAGGTACCGGCAATGCCATCCGTGCCCTGCTGGACCTCGCGGCCAAAACAGCGCGCGTTATCCGGGCCGACGGCAGCGAGGAGGAAATCGAGCTGGAGGACGTCCAGGTGGGCGACCACCTGCGCGTTCGTCCGGGAGAAAAGGTACCCGTCGATGGCATCGTTCTTGAAGGACGGTCGTCCATCGATGAAAGCATGGTTTCCGGCGAACCTGTCCCAATTGAGAAAGTCGCCGGAGATCAGGTTACCGGCGCGACCATCAACGGTACCGGCAGCCTGGTTATGGAGGCGACCCGTGTCGGCTCGGACACGATGTTGGCGCAAATCGTCCAGATGGTCGCGGCAGCGCAGCGTTCGCGCGCGCCGATCCAGAAATATGCTGACAAGGTTGCAGGCTGGTTCGTTCCGGCGGTGATCGGCGTGGCGGCGATGGCTTTTGTCGCATGGGCAATCTGGGGACCTGATCCTGCGCTCGCCTATGCCCTGATCGCGGCGGTCTCGGTACTGATCATTGCCTGCCCCTGCGCGCTGGGCCTAGCCACGCCGATGTCAATCATGACCGCAACCGGGCGCGGCGCTCAGGCTGGCGTCCTGATCAAGAACGCGGAGGCTCTCGAACGCTTCGAGACTATTGATATCCTGATCGTCGACAAGACCGGCACGCTGACTGAGGGCAAGCCTCGGCTGGTGGCCGTGATGCCCGAAGCCGGACATGACGAGGCGGAGGTGCTGCATCTTGCAGCCTCGCTCGAACGCGGTTCGGAACACCCGCTGGCCGAAGCGATCGTGCGCGGCGCAGAGGAGCGCGGTGTTGCCATGGAAAACGCGAGCGACTTCCAGGCCATTACCGGCAAAGGGGTAAAGGGGACCGTCGATGGCAGGTCCGTTGCCCTTGGTAACCTTGCGCTGATAAATGACATGGGCCTCGAAGCAGCGGCGCTGACGCAGAAGGCCAACGCCATGCGCGACGATGGTGAGACGGTGATGTTTGTCGTAGTGGACGGCTCCATCGCTGGTCTCGTCGCAGTGGCTGATCCAGTGAAAGAAACTACCCTTGCCGCCCTGAAAGAACTGCACGCACTGGGACTGCGTATCATCATGGCGACCGGCGATAACGAGCGAACGGCCAAAGCGGTCGCGGCGCAGCTTGGCATCGACGAGATCCGCGCCGACGTTCTGCCCGAGGACAAGTCCCGCATCATCCGCGAGCTCCAGGCCCAAGGCGCGAAAGTTGCGATGGCCGGGGACGGGGTCAATGATGCACCAGCACTCGCTCAAGCTGATGTCGGTATCGCGATGGGCACTGGCGCCGATGTCGCAATCGAGAGCGCGGGAATTACGCTGGTGAGGGGCAACCTCGATGGTATCGTGCGGGCTCGCCGCCTTGCGAAGGCGACAATGGGCAATATCCGCCAGAACCTGTTTTTCGCGCTGATCTACAACGCTGCCGGGGTGCCTGTCGCGGCAGGATTGCTTTATCCCTTCTTCGGTATCCTTATCAGCCCGATGTTCGCTGCATTTGCCATGAGCGCGTCGTCCATCTCGGTGGTGGTTAATTCGCTGCGACTGCGGACTGCCAAGCTGTGACCGAAGCTGTACGCATGAGCGGCAGCTGACCACGACATTTCCGTCATCGTGCACTGATTTTCCCGGACCCAAAAACGGCCGGTCTTGGGCCCACAACGGAACCTGAAAGTATGGCCGCTTTCATTGGTGTGCAGCTAAGTAGCAGGTGATGCGACGGGCTAAATGACTCCTATGGAGGCGGAGGCAACCGGGCTGCTGTCGGTCCGAGTTCTCGGCAGTTAATCACTGCTTTCAAGAATTAGACCGTTTCAGTGTCGACCCAAGGTCGGTAGTGGAACCTGGCATGAATATGCTT
>JBFEKH010000169.1:0-3643 GCA_041552775.1 Allopontixanthobacter sp. | reverse complement strand
ATCACAGTCGCTCGGCCCCATTTATTCACAAGATATTCTTGCTGGCGTATTCTACACCATTTACGGCGCTAACGACTTCATATTCATGCTGTTTTTCGGTTATGTTTTTCTGAAGTCCGGTGAAGCCCCGGCCTCAAACGTCTGATTACTGGACACCTCAACCCTGCGCCCATGGCCGCGGCCGTACTTTGGGAACAAAGGCGCCTAGCCCTTCCACTCCCGCCGTTCCTCGGCCGCTTTCAGCACTTCGTAGGCGACCTGGATCTTCTGGAATTCCTGCGCGGCAGCGGCATCGCCTGGCTTTACGTCGGGGTGCACTACCTTCGCCTTGGCGCGGAAGCTCTTCTTGATCGCATCAAAATCGGCGTCGGCTTCTAGCTCCAACGCCTCAAGCGCGCGCATTTCGTCGCCGCTGCGACTACCATCGCCCGATCCGGCCCAGCCGTAATGTGATGCTTCGGCATAGCCGGAATTGTCGCGATTCTCTGTCCGCGCGCGTTCATCTGCCTCGGCCTTGTCCAGTCCCTCGAAATAATCCCACTTGGAATTATATTCGGCGGCATGTTTCTGGCAGAAATACCACCGGTCCGGGCTGTTGGAAGCCTTTGGTGCAGGGCACAGGCCCGGCTCGTCACACAAGTGGCGGTCACAGGTGCGCTGAGCCGTCGCCGCCTGGTCACTGCCATAGCTGCGCCAGCGGGGAAAACCCCAGTCGTTAGATCGGCGTGCACCGACCATCAGTTCATCTCTCGTGTCATATGTCCGGTCATATAGGGCCTCGGACGAAAAATCGCCACCGCTCGTTTTTCCCGGGATACAAAGGGTACGTTAAACATTGTGGTGCAGTGCAGCATAATTATTGAATTCCCTGCCGGGCTTGTCAAAGCCCGCAATGGAGACCGGAATCTTGAGCAAGCAATTGGCCATATCGATCGCATTCTCCGTAATGACGATGTCCGCATTCGCGCTGTCGATGTCTCCGGCGCATGCGCCGGCAGGTCAGGGCTCCGACCATAAAAATGGCGCGATAGCCGAAGCCGCCGCGCCATCTTTCTTCAGCGTCCTGCTGAAATAATTTCCGGCCCGGGGATCAGCTGATCACGACCGTCACCGCACGGCGGTTCTGTGCCCATGCTTCAGCGTTGGAACCAAGCGCTACAGGGCGCTCCTTGCCGTAACTGACAGTCGCAATCCGGTTCGCCGGAACACCCAGGCCAACCAGGTAATTCTTGGCTGAATTTGCGCGGCGTTCGCCCAGTGCAAGGTTGTAATCGCGCGTGCCGCGTTCATCGGCATGACCTTCGATGGTCACGGTGATCTCCGGGTACTGCATCAGATATTGTGCCTGCGTCTGCAGGGCAGCTGCATCAGCGCTGTCGACATTATAGCGGTCTGTATCGAAATAGATGATGTTCTGGCCGTTAACGGCGTTCACGAAATGGCCCTGAGTACCCAGCACGGCGCCAGCTTGTGCTGGTGTCGGGGTCGGCGCTGCGGTTGGCGTCACGGTGGCCTGCTGCGGCGGCAATTCTTTCGGTGCGGAAGATTTGCAGCCTGCAAGTGCGACCGATGAGGTCAGGATAACAGCAAAGGCGAGATTACGGTTCATGGAGCATCTCCTTGATTATGTCTTCGGTCGGTGCGACCCGCTAGATACACTTATAACGAATTCAGGGCAGGATGGGTCCCCACGCAGGGTCCGATGCGTCAGCCGGAGTATCCAGCCGGCGTTCGTTGCGCCCGGTCAGATCGACCTGCCACAGTGAAGTGCGGCCCGAATTGCGTTCGGTCCGGAAAAACTGGATTATGCGGCCGTTTGGCGCCCATGTCGGTGCCTCGTCCTGCCAGGAATCGGTCAGGAAACGCAGGCCGCCGCCCCCGGGGCTCATCACCGCAATTCGGAAATCCCCGGCAATATGGGTGAAGGCGATCTGGTCGCCGCGCGGGCTCCATTCAGGAGTGGCAGCGCGGCCACCAAAGAAACTGACGCGCTTCTGATTGGAGCCATCGGCATCCATCACATATATCTGCTGGCTACCGGAACGGTCGCTTTCGAATACGATCTTCTTGCCGTCGGGGGAGTACGATCCGCCGACATCGATCCCCGGCGTATTGGTCAAACGCGTACTCTGCCCGCCACCGGCCGAAACCCGGTAGATGTCGGTATTGCCTGCAATCGCCATGGAATAGAGAATCGACCGGCCATCGGGCGACCAGCGCGGAGCGAAGGTCGGATTGGTGCTCTGCGTCACCAACGTTTGCTTGCCCGCGCCGATATCATAGACATAGATGCGCGGATTGCCGTCCACATAACTGAGATACAGCAGCTTGCGGTAATCGGGCGAGTAACGCGGGGTCAGCGCGGTCGAGCGGCCCGTGGTGATGAAGCGGTGATTGGCTCCGTCGGAATCCATGATCGCCAGCCGCTTCGTGCGGTTATCCTTCGGACCGGTTTCCGCAATATAGGCGATCCGGCTGTCGAAGAACGGGCTTTCGCCTGACAGGCGCGAATAGACCAGATCGGCACATTTATGCGCTGCCCGCCGCCAGTCTCGTGCAGGAACGACCCAGCCCTGCCGGACGAGTTCGGACTTTAACGCCACATCATAGAGATAGCATCCGACCGTCAGCCGGCCATCCGTACCGGCCTTCACGTACCCATGTACCAGCATTTCCGCGCTGCGATTGGACCAGATGGCCCACTGCGGCGCAGTCACTTCCGCGAAGGAAGGCTGCGGCAATCCGTCAGGCCCGGCGGGCTTGAACAGGCCGTTATTCTTCAGATCGGCAGTGATTACGCGGGCCAGTTCCTTGCCCAGCGCCGCAGTGCCACTGGCATTAGCGGCAGTCTGCGTATCGCGGTCAGTTGCAAAACCGGCGATAGCGATGCCGAGGTCCTGCCAATCGCTGGTGTCGGTGACGGAACCTGTCAGCCCGCCTTGATCCTCAAGCGTTTCAACCTGCTCAACCGGAGGCGGCGCCGTGCCGAGATCCTGCGCCGCCAGGGGCGCGGCAAACATCAGCGAGAAGAGAACAAACAGCTTTTTCATCAATTTAAGTTCCTGTCGAACCGGAATGCAGAGACGCGTTTCCACGCTTCGTAATATTCTGGTGGAAGATCGAAGGGCGAGGCGAGTTGAACCGCCCGTATAGCACGTTCCGCATGCAGATCCTTTTGCGGAGCGTTCGACGGCGTTTCGCCCGTCTGGCTTACCACACGCGGGCGTCCAGCCAAGCTGCCATCGGGATTCAGGTCGAATGCCAATATCGTCACCAGTTTTTCCGCATCGACACCCTGCGGGGCAGTCCAATGGGGCCGCAACTGTCTTGCGATAGCCTGTGCCAGAGATGCCTTGGCGCTCGCACCGATCTGGGACGCAGGCACGCGCGTCTCGCTGGTGTTCGTGCTGGCTCCGGCACCCGGTAGGAAATCCGCGCCGATGCGGCTGCCGCCTGCAGGCTTGGTAGCCGGTTTGGCAGCGGGGAGATCCGGGCGGCGGCGTGGCGGTTCAGGAGAAGCGTTGGCGCGCGGCTGGACGGCGGCCTTGCTCGGCGCTGGAGTCGGCGCAGCGCGCGGCGGCGGCGTAGTCGCCACGGGCTTTGGCGCTGGAATGCGTTCGGGCTGCGCTTGCTCGATGGGTGT
>JBFEKH010000168.1:0-3716 GCA_041552775.1 Allopontixanthobacter sp. | reverse complement strand
GCCGTTTTCGACCGTAGAACCGCCATGAACCGAGATCCCGTCCCACGTCAGTCGCAGGGTCCAGGGCATTGGCGCATTGTTGTATTTTTCCGAGATATTGTGCCGTTCCTTGGTCAGGATCGGAAAAGTGCCCAATGGCGTGGGAAACTCGTCGGTCCCCAGCAGCACCGCCGCGGCACCGATTTCATATCCGCCCTGAAAAACCGAAATCACGCGGGCTTCGAGATCGACTGTCATCACGATCGGTCCGTCCGGCACGTTTTCATCGTCCCAATGCCATTCGCCATATTTGATCGGCCCTGAAATGGGCAGGATCCGCTTGATGATGAAGGGTTCAGCCTTAGGGGTTGGGGGTGTTTCGGCCACGGGTTGAACCATTGGTTCGGAAATCATTTGCTGCGCGCCAGCTACCAAAGCGACTTCTTCGGCCTGCAAGGAATCGTCCGCGCTGCCGGTCAACAAATCGGTTGTGACTGCCGCACCGCCAAGCGCAAGCACCAAGGCCGCCGCCGCGCCGCCAATCCATTTTGCCTTCCGGTTCATGCTCGCACATTGCCCCCAAACCAGCAATTTCGCCAGTGCTGTCGAGCACTCGTCCCAGCAAGAGACGCCGAAAGCGGAAACATTAACGCGCCGTCCGCGCCCACTATCCGTGCCCGCTATCCATGGGCCCCGAATTCATTGGCAATCGCGGTCGTGATCTGGCGGGTCAGGTCGTATGCGCGTTCCAGTGGGTCGATATAGTCGCGCTGGATTGCGGAATAGCCGGTTCCGTCCCCATCGGGGTAGTCACTGGGTTCCTCGACATCGAAATCCCCGAGGCGCGGAAAACTGGTTGGATAGGCGCGGCGCAATTGCGCCAGCGCATCGTCGATCCGCAGGGTGAAGACCATTTCCAGCACATCATCGCGGCTGATATCGTTGGCGCGGCTAAAGGCCGGGATCGACACAGCTTTCAGGAACATGTGCTGAAGCAGTGCGAGTCGCAGCGCCTGCAATACGCCGATGGTGCGCCGTGTATGCTCGCGGTCGGGCAAGGGAGATTCGTCCGGGATCAGGTCGAGCAGCCGGTGCAGTTTCAGTGCATCCACGCGCAGGCGGCTGGCCAGGCGGCGGAACACACCGGTCCGGTCATCCTTGGTCAGATATTCGGCCAGTGCCTCGCAGGCATCCGACAGATGGCTTTCGGTGCCGCGATAGGGGCGGCTGGCCCAATAGGCGGAATTGAACAATTCACCGAATGCCGCCACCGTCTTGATGCTGGCCAGCGCGTTGGCCGCACGAAGCAGACGAACCAATTGGCGGCCCCGTTCGCTGTCCTGCAGCAGCGCCGCGACATCTTCGTAATTACCGTCCGCTGCACTACCCACACCGGCAATCACGTTCACCGGATAGCCCAGTTGCTGCAGGATCGCATTGTGGGGGATGGCGCGAATTTGCCGCAGATTCATATCGCGGTCGGCGGAAAGGTCCGACTGGCGGCGTGATTTCCGGCTGCCGGTTTCGTTTAGCAGTCCGAGCCCGAATGCAGTGATCGCCCGGCTGTACGTGGAGCTCTCCAGATGGTCCCGCTGGTGCGAACGAATCGCACGATAGAAATCGAGACTGAGATCAGTGCGCCGGTAAAACGGATCGGTCGGCGCGTCCGGATCGGTGTCTGAAGGGCGGTTTTCGACAATCCTGCTCAGTGTTGCCAGCGAGAGTTCGGGTGTCGCGAAGAACATGTAGCCGTCGCCGCCCTGAAAGCTGACTTCTGGTTCCAGTCGGATACCCGCACGCACGAAGCGGCGCCGGGTCCACGGGCTGAGCGGCCATGCCAGACGGTCCGCAAAGCTTTCCGGATGGGCACCGCGGCCCATGCTTTCGCCGTGAGTGTTGAAAATCAGTGCAGCGACATCGGTCAGGCCGTTGTTGCGCATGGCATCGGCCATCCGGCCTTGCAGCCGTTCGATCGCCAGGCTGGCAGGGATTTGCCCGACAAACCGCCCGGCATCGGAAAAGCCAGTCTGGATCGCGACCCGCCCGCGAACCCGGGCGTAATCCTGGTAAATCGGTTCTGCCAGCAGCGCATCGAGGAACCGCCCGCCATGTTCCAGTGCGCTTTCGGTTTCGAACAGCGGCGAAACATCGACCTTGTCTTCGATCCCAAACAGGCGGCTGAAATATAGCGCGGCCAGGATTGTGCTGGGCTGTTCGCATTCGGCAATCAGCATCCGGATTGGCGCATCGCCGTCCACATGGTGGAGGATTTGCGCCATCGCCAGAAATTGGCGGATCGCGGTGCTGCTTTCGATCGCCAGCGCGGCAAAATTGGACCGCAGCGGTTTCACATTGGTGAGCAATTCTCGCAAGGTCGCCATCGCGCCCTTGCTGCCCAGATCAAGGGTGTTTTCCGGATCGATCAACCGGCGGATCGCGTTGTGCAGCTGGCTGGAGTTCACCCGGAAGTGGATCCAACTCATGCCTAATCCGTCGGCCCGCATCGCCGAAGCTAGCGTCTTGAGCTGGACCGCGCGGGGGGCATCAGCCGATTTTGCCTCCGCTTCCAGCGTATCGATCAATGGCGTTAGCGACAGGAGCTTGGCCGGATTATCCCGCGTCAGGCGGTTGGCGGTGGCAGAAAGCTCGGCCGGGTCGGACAAATCGCCTCGGAAATCACTGGTCCGCTCGTGCGTGTATTGTGCGGCGGCTTCCAATTGCGCGAGCAGCGGATGCTGGCTGTCGAAACTGGCCAGTGTGGCTGCATAACGGTCAAGCCGCTCGGCCTTTTCCGACAGGCGGAAACCAATGGAATCGAACCAGCGGATATCCGTCCGCCCGTCCATGTCGTACCCGACCCAGCTTGCGAACCGGACCGGAAGCGGCGCCAGTTCGAGCCACTGGTCCGGCCATGTGTCGCGGGCGTGTTCCAGCGCCCGTCCCACGATCAGGTCACGTGCGTCCTGTGCACGGGCGACCGCCTGCATGGCGCGGCCATGTTCATAGGCAAGGGTGATTTCAGGCCGCTCGTCCGAAACCGCACAAACCAGATCGGAAATCTCGTCATCACTGCTGGCAGCGCGGGCGACAGCATCAGTTTGCTCTGGAGACAGCAGGAAAGTCGGATGTGCGGTAAACACCGCATGCATGGCTGGCTGTTCCCAGCGGCTACGGAATTGGATGAAGCTATCACCGGTGTTGGAAGCCGTCAGCGACGTAAGATTCGTCTGCTGCGAAACCGGCGCAACCAGCCTGCGCAGGCGCTTGGCCCGGCTTTGTAACGCGTCGCAATCAAGTTCGCGTACGAGATCCTGAACTTTGGCTAGCGTCAGCTCGCCGTTTTCCAACTTGCGCGAGAGGTCCAGCGACAATTGGAACACCGGATTGAACAGCGGCGTTTCGCGGGTCTGCACATGCAATTCCTGCAACCGCTGCGTCAGTCCGGCGATGGTGTTGTCGAATTGGGTCATGTGGCTGCTTTCCCCAAAGCGGCGTTGCCCATCGCGACTGCCTGGCGGGCGACGGCTTCTACCTTGGGCATGTCAGGATTGCCCGCAGGTGCGACCCAGCTGCCCCCCACACACAGCACCGGTTTGAACGCGAGCCATTCAGGTGCGTTGGCCAGGCTGATGCCGCCGGTCGGACAGAATTTGCACTGGCCGAAGGGCGCCGCCAGCGCCTTGAGCGCGGGCAAGCCGCCGGCGGCCATGGCAGGGAAGAATTTGAAATGGGTCAGG
>JBFEKH010000167.1:0-3731 GCA_041552775.1 Allopontixanthobacter sp. | reverse complement strand
CCGCCGCGCTCCTGCTTGCACCTGCCGCGGCTCAGGCACCATCCTTGACGATGCTCGACCAACTCCAGCGAGGAGAGTGGGAACTGCGTTTCCGGGACGGAAGCCCAACGCGGAAGATTTGCCTTCGAACCGGCCGGGAGTTAATTCAATTGCGCCACCCTAACCGGCGCTGCAGCCAATTTGTCGTTGATGACACGGCAAATCTTGCGACGGTTCAATATACCTGCCCAGGTAGTGGGTTTGGTTTGACTAGCATTCGCAAGGAAACACCTAGTCTGGTGCAGATCACAGCCTCTGGCTTGTTAGCTTCCCAGGCCTTCGATTTCACTGCGGAGGCTCGCAGGATCGGTAGCTGCCGTTGAACTTGGCTTTTTAAGCTACACTGCCCATTGCCGAATTCGGGAATTCCGCCTAGCCCACTGCCGATGGGACAGGATCAAGAAACATCGGTGAAACCCGCTGTCGTGCTGCTTTCAGGTGGGCTCGATTCAATGGTCACTGCCGCAATTGCGATGGAGGCTGGCTTCCAGCTAAACGCCCTGACGATCAATTACGGCCAGCGCCACGCGGTTGAATTAGACGCTGCCCGGCGCATTGCGGCACACCTTGGCGCCAGGCGGCATATCGAACTGCCGCTCGATCTCAGCACTTTTGGCGGCTCTGCCCTTACGGATGACATTGATGTTCCGATTGGCGGGATCGGTGATGGCATTCCTGTCACCTATGTTCCCGCGCGCAATTTGGTGTTCCTGTCGCTCACGTTGGCTTGGGCTGAAACACTTGGGTCCAGTGATATCTTCATCGGCGTGAATGCGCTCGATTACTCGGGCTATCCGGATTGTCGGCCAGAGTTTATAGCCAGCTTCGAACAGACCGCACGGCTGGGCACAAAAGCGGGTGTGGAAGGGATGGGACTGACCATTCACGCACCTCTGCAGCATATGACGAAGGCAGACATTGCTCGGGAATCAAACCGATTGGGCCTTGATCCCGGGATGAGTTGGTCTTGCTACAACCCTAATGAAAACGGCCAGGCATGCGGTCTATGTGATAGCTGCCGCTTGCGAAAAAAAGGGTTTGCCGATGCGGCCCTCCAGGATGGGATCAATTATGCCAACTCCGCAGACTGATACGCTTGATGCGACTGATACCGGCCTGGCTACGAAGGCGCCGGCCTATAGCTGGTACGCTCTAAGTGTGCTTGTGCTTGTCTACATGCTCAATTTCATCGACAGGAACATTCTTTCGATCCTGGCAAATGACATCAAGGCCGATTTGGGGCTCACCGACGCCGATCTTGGCTTTCTCTACGGAACCGCGTTCGGCGTTTTCTACGCCCTGTTCGGAATACCGCTGGGACGATTGGCCGATAGCTGGCACCGTATCAGGCTGATGACCGTCGGCCTCGCCTTGTGGTCTTTAATGACTGCATTGTCGGGCTTTGCGCGTAACGGCGTTGCTCTTGGAGCTGCACGCATTGGCGTGGGCGTTGGTGAGGCAACAGCCAGTCCCTCTGCATATTCATTGATCTCAGATTGGTTTCCGAAAAAAATGCGCGGCACAGCGCTCGCGATCTATTCGGGTGGATTATACTTGGGTGCCGGTATTTCGCTTGGCATCGGCGGACTAGTTGTGGAGCAGTGGAACAAGGCCTATCCTGGCGGCGGCCCGCTTGGGCTCGTTGGCTGGCAAGCTGCATTCATGGCTGTCGGGATCCCTGGCCTGTTGCTGGCTGTGTGGGTCTACACCCTACGGGAGCCAGCGCGCGGGGCCATTGAAGGATTGCCCGAGCCAAGAATCGAACAACCCTTTCGCGGCTTCTTGACCGAATTATTTGCGGTCATCCCGCCATTCACATTTATCTCTGCTTGGCAGCGAAGCACAGGCGCATTGTTGATCAATGTGGTTGCTGCCATCGTGATCGCTCTTCTTGCTTGGTTGCTGGGCACGGCCACGGGGAATTTTCAGCAATGGATCGCGGTAGGAATCGGCTATTATGCAGTGTTTTCCTGGGCGAATTCGCTCCGCCATCGGGATCTGCCTACGTTCCGCCTGATCTGGGGAAGCCCGGCCTTTCTCTACACGATACTTGGGTACGGTATGGTCGCCTTCGCATCCTATTCCGTGTCGTTCTGGGCAGCCCCTTATGCGGAACGGGTACTCGGTGCCTCGAAATCCGTACTTGGTTTCTGGATCGGCGGCGGCGGTGCACTTGGTGGATTTGCAGGGGTTATCATCGGCGGAAGAGTGTCTGACTGGCTGCGGGAAAGGAATCCTGCTGGCCGCATTCTGGTGATCATGTTTGGTGTTCTGGCACCGGTACTTCCGCTGATATTTGCCTTTACGACTGATAATGTCGCAGCATTCTATTTCCTGAACTTCCTGATTTCGCTGTTTGGGAGTTCGGCACTCGGCGCAGCCGCTGCCACCACGCAGGATCTCGTGCTTCCGCGGATGCGCGGCACTGCAACGGCGACTTTCTTTCTTTCGACAACTCTCGTCGGCCTTGCACTCGGCCCCTATATGGCCGGACAGGTATCAACGATGACCGGCAGCCTGTCGATTGGGGTGCTTTCTATGTTGATTGTCGCGCCGATAGGGACGGTATTATTGATACTGGCCTATCGAAGCGTACCTGCCGCTGAACGAACATTGATCGAACGGGCACGGGCGGCAGGTGAGCCGGACATCTAGACCCGCTTCAGAACACCGCAAGCGATACGTGGGCCTGCATTGCCCGAAGGGTTGGTCTGGTAATCATCGGGGTCGGCATGAACCACCACAGCTGTCCCGTCATCGTCGAACAGCCATGACAGGATCTGGGACCGGTCGGTGCCAAGATCAATGGTCGTGGACGTTACCGTTCCTTTGCCGATTTGCAGATTGGGCAAGTCGCCTAGATGGCTTCCACCTGGGCTCATGCTCCCATGGTCTTTCGCCGTCGGGTTGAGATGTCCCCCGGCAGAAGAAAAGTCAGGAGCTTTGCATGCGCCAACTGAATGCAGGTGGAACCCATGCATACCTTCAGGAAGTCCGCTAACTGCGACTGCCAGCGACAGTTGATTACCGTTGGCCAAAAGTTGAACCGTTCCGGCAGGCACACCATTGGTGCGCGTCAGGGTTGCAGATGCAATTCGCTCAGACGGAAGGTCTGCGACAGTAGAACAGGCGGGGAGTGCAAACAGGGCCAGTGCAAGGGCGGGCATGGAAGGTCTGATCATTGAAGAAGTCTCCTTTTGGCGTTCGCGGTCTTGTATAGCCATTACAACGAAAAAGGGGCCAGATTGCTCCGGCCCCTTCTCGATAATTTATCGCTTCCGCGAAACTTACATGCCCGAACCTGGACCGTAGGTTACTTCCACACGACGGTTCTGCAATTCGCGAACGCCGTCTGCAGTAGGAACGCGAAGGTTGCTTTCGCCAAAGCCTTCGGTGGAGATGCTGGAGGCACCGATACCGCGGCCGACCATATAGGACTGGACTGCTTCAGCACGACGGTTGGACAGTCCGACGTTGTAGGTCTTGGAACCTGACGTATCGGTGTAACCTGCAACCATGACTGATGCGGTACCGCAATTGCGGTAAGCCGACACAGCATTGTCAAGGATCGTCGCTGCTTCTGGCGTAATGTCCGACTTATCCCAGCCGAAGAACACGATGTACGGGCCCTTGTTGCACGGCGGCGGAGGAGGAGGAGCAGCTACGACTGGTGGCGGCGGCGGTGGTGGCGG
>JBFEKH010000166.1:0-3765 GCA_041552775.1 Allopontixanthobacter sp. | reverse complement strand
TCGTGGTCGCTGGTCCGTACAATGGCCTATCTCGGGCTGGAGGCACGCGCTGTCGAGGTGCAGTGTCAAGTCGCACCGGGTCTGCCGCGCTTCAATATTGTCGGGCTGGCGGACAAGGCCGTGGGCGAAAGCCGTGAGCGGGTACAAAGCGCGCTGGCCGCCATACGTTCGCTAATCGATCCGCAGCACCGCCGCCTTCAATGACATGACAATCTGCGCTACCAGCGAAGGCTCCAATCCCCTGTTCCAGCAGACATAGGCAGGAAACGGGAAAGCCGGTACGTCAGCCACGATCTTCAATGTTCCGTCCAGAAGAGATTTCCCAACCGAGCGCCGGGGCATGAACCCGGCCATCGAGTGAGATTTCAGCCAGTCTGCCGATCGTGCGCCGAGGTCGAGAATCAGGCCGGACTGAGGAGTAATGTCGAGGCGGCTGGCAATTTCCGCTGCCATCTCGCGACCCCACTCGATCCGGACATAGCTATCTCGCCAATGGTCAGCGTCACCTCCGGTCACAAGGATCAGCTCGTCATCGAACAGGATTTCGGACCCGAAATCTCGCCGGAAGACGGGGTCATACAGCGCGGCAATGTCGAGAAACCCCTCAGTCAAATCGCGGTTCAGCCGCGCCGATGCCCCGCTGGAAACACGCCATGCGATTTCGGGGTGGGCAATCCGGGCCAATGCAAGCCATTCCAGAAGCCGATCATCCCACAGAGCATATTGCGCGCCAAATGCAATGGACTGGGTAAATTTGTCTGGCAGGGCGACTTCGTGCCGCGCTATATCGAGCGCGCGCACCGCCTGCGTGGCCGGTACGAGAAACTTCCTACCCGCTGCCGTCAGACGACACCCGCGCTTGTCACGTTCAAACAGTCGCGCGCGAAGTTGATGCTCCAATTGCTTGATTCGTTCGGTAACGCTTGAGGGGCTGGCGTTCACGCGCTTTGCCGCGCCGGCAAAACTTCCGGTTTCCGCAGCAGCCAAGAACGTGCGCAAGGTCGCGATATCCATTTAATTCAGATATACTGAATTTATACTTCTGGCAATCCCGCTTTGCCGCATTAATGAGCTCGCCTACAAAGAGTTCACAAGGTTCTTCAGGAGAATTTACATGAAATCGATATTTGCAGCAGTGAGCCTCGCGCTCGCCACCACTACCATGCCCACCGGTGCTGTCGCTCAGGACAGCGCGCAAGCACAGCCCATCGTCGTAACCGGTAAATACCAGAGCGATTGGAACAAGGGTAGTGGCCTGGAAGCGCAAGGCCTCGCGGAGCGTCAGGAAGCCCAAAAAGCTCTCGTCAAATACAGTGCCGATGTGGTGAATGCACAGAATGCGCGCGATGCAGCACAGGCGCAGGCTCTGAATGCCCGTTCCGAATTTCAGACCCTCGTCTCACAAGCGATGTCAATCACAGACCCAGACCGTGCCCGTGATTACGGGCAGGAAATCAGCAAGTTTGCCATGGCGTGGGAGAATTTCAACGACCGGGCCCAAGCGTCTAAGAATGACCTCGACAAGGCATCGAAAAAGCAGCGCAAGGCCCAAGCGGCAGTCGACAAGGCTCAGTCCAAGATTGATCGCGGACAAGAGATGATGGCCGACGCCAAGCGCCTGAGCCAGGCGCGCAGCTGATCAACTCCCGAGGAGAACAACCATGTTCAAGAAACAGACTATCAAACCGTTCGGCGCAGATCAGCACAAAGCACCTCGAACGGGAGGCGCAGTTGATCATATCGCTGCGGCCTCCGGCGTTCCCATTCTGGTTCTCGGTGTGGTGCAGCTCGTCTCGCCGGACTTGGCTGCTCCGCTCACCGCCATCGAGCCAGGAACAGGTTCCGCAATTCTAGGTGTGCTGTGGGCAGTCCTCGGCGGTTTGCTGACATTTGGGGGGATCATCAGAACCCGTATCGTTGCGATTTTCGCGGCCGATTTTGTTTTGATTGCTGCGCTCGCAGCCGTGGCTGTGACGCTGTTCAGCCAGCCTGAATTCATTCCCCTGATGGTGCATGGGGCGATGGCCTTTTTCGGGCTGCTCAGCAGCAGCTTTGCCCGCCTGACCGACAAAGCCGATCTCAAACGCGAACTGCGTTTGATGCGCGAGCAAGCCACCATCAGCCGCGAGACCCGCCAATCCCGCTTCGACGATCAAGCGGACCGAACGAGCGCCCCGCTAACATCGGAGAACCGCAGTGAATAATGTCGTGAACATGGCGAATCTTGCCGTCCGGACGGGCACGCCCATCGCCGAAGTGCAACTGGCCGGCTGCAAGCTTTTCGAGCAGCTCTCGGGCAAGGACTCCGATCTTGCCAAAGCGTTAATCCAGGCGTCAAGCGCGAGCGGACTTGACCCCCGGCAGGTCGCAACAATCCTCACGGTTTTGACCGAAGAGTTCCAGCAATCTGCGGCCACCAGTTTGGCGGGCAGCGTATTTGATACGCTTCAGGGTGCCGCCGATGGTGCCATGGACCGGATCAAGGCCACGTCCGACCGAGCCCGCAAGATGGCTTCCTCAGTCGACCTCGATAGCATTCGCGCGAAAGGCGAACATGTTGTCGATCACGTCAAGGACGAAATCGAAGCGGTTGATCTGGGGCAAATCAAGGCCCGCGTTTCACAGGTTAGCGAAAGCCTGATCCAAAAGGCCCGTAACGCCGTGTCCAAACCATCCGCGTCAGCCAAAGACAAGTCGTCGGAGAGCGACAATGGCTGACCGGCTCCCGGTGCCCTGCGGGTCGTCCGAGCATCGGGGCGGGAAGCGCAGGAGCATGCTCCTTGCGCTTCCCGTTTGCGTGGCCCTTCTGTCGATTGCAGTTCCTGCGACGGCCCAGAGCGGCGAAAAAAAAGACAGCGTCGGGGGAGATACTGTCGATGCTATCACGCAGCCGCTATCCGATCTCAATCTGCGCAGCAAAGATATCCCGCTGATCCTTCAGGCTGCCGAACTGGCACCTTACGACCTGTTCTCCGTCGATGGCTGCAGCGCCGTGACAACGGAAATCGGACGCTTGGAAGATGTGCTCGGACCTGACGCTGATGTGCCGCCTGACAAGGAAGGCATCGTCAACAAGGGGCTGAAGTTTGGGGGCAATATGCTCGGCGGTTTCATCCCCTTCCGGGGGCTGGTGCGGCAGCTTTCGGGCGCAAATGCGGAGCGGGCAAAGTGGCAAACCGCCATCTACGCCGGGGTGGCTCGCCGGAGTTTTCTCAAAGGCTATGCTCAAGGTCTTGGTTGCAAGAGCGCAGAAGTAGATGCAGTCAAATCGGCCGAGGAGATCCTTGGGCTGGGATCATGAGAGACGGGTCAACGTTGATAGCGACGATCCTTTACTGCCAGAATATGTGAATTGGGCCGGACGAGAGGGAAGACGTAACTTTTGTCTGGAATTGGGTCGTTTGCTGACTGGCAACTATTCGCCTTCTTACGCCCAAAAGCTGCCAGCCGCCTCACAGCGCCAACCTTTTGGACCAGCTCATGTTTCCGGTAGCTGGGCGACGCCCTCAAAGCTTGTAACATACACGACATTGCTACGCGTGGCACGGACCATTGCCGATCTGTCGGGCACGCAGGAAGTGGGCCGCATCCACATTGCCGAAGCGCTGAGTTCCCAAAGGCAGTCGCCACGGGCGTGATCATCACCAAGGAATTTTGCGCATAGTTGGTGCGCTCGGCATCGGTTCCGAGTAGTCGGTCCTGCGCGCCGCAAATTTCCGAGGTTTCATGTCCCAATTTTTCCGCTTGGCTAACAGGTTCATCCCT
>JBFEKH010000165.1:0-3782 GCA_041552775.1 Allopontixanthobacter sp. | reverse complement strand
TGGCGGAGACGGAGAGATTCGAACTCTCGGTGGGGTTACCCCCACGGTTCCTTAGCAGGGAACTGGTTTCAGCCACTCACCCACGTCTCCGGATCGCAGTAGCAAGTGCGGCGCTATAACGGCGGTCTTGTGCTGCGGCAAGTCATGCTGGGCCGTGCAGGCATATTTATCCATCCCGCCGTCAATTGGGAGCGATTTGCCCCGTGACCGACTCGGCTCACCGTAAAATCGATTCGCTTCGTCGCCCATTCATTGCTGCTTAAGCGGCAAAGGACTCAACTTGGGCGTCATACGTCAGCTTTGCCCCTTGGAGGGAACATGAAAATCGCCGCCCCAATCGCGAAACCATTCCGCAAAGCAGTCAGCGGGGCCTGTCTTGCGCTGCTGGGAATTGCAACATTCAACGCAGCGCCATTGGCAGCGCAGCAAATCGAAACAATGGACCCCAACACCGCGATCGACGGCGATCTGGTGGAAGCGCCGGGCAATTCATCGGTTTATGAATATCCAGTCACGGAAGAAGCCGCGAATCCTTCGGCCAACACCCAGACTGAAGCAGCCGGCAGCCGCGAAACCGTGGCAGAGGCGTGGTCCGAACCGGTGGTCACATCAAATGATCCTTCCGTGGCTGCCGCGCAGGCATCCGCGAGTCCGGAAGTCGCAGCAGCGCAGGGTAACACCTATGCCCAGGACGACCTGATCGGTGCAGCAGAAGGCGTGTTCGGCAAGGGGGCCGAAGGCCTCGCGCGGATGATCGAGGGTCTGCTCGAGAAGCAGGGCGAGCCCAATGCCTATATCGTCGGCCGCGAAGCCAGCGGGGCGTTCATCGTAGGCGCACGCTATGGCTCGGGCACCTTGTATCACAAGGTGGAAGGCCAGCGTCCCGTCTATTGGACCGGACCTTCGATCGGTTTCGATGCCGGGGCCAACGCCGGCAACACCTTTGTGCTGGTTTACAATCTTTACGACAGCGAGGATTTGTACAAGCGCTTCCCTGCGGGCGAAGGTCAGGCATATCTGGTGGGCGGGCTGACAGCGAGTTACATGCGCTGGGGTGATATTGTCCTGATTCCCATTCGCGTCGGTGCCGGGCTGCGGCTGGGCGTGAATGCCGGTTACATGAAGTTTTCAGAGAAGCAGCGCTGGCTGCCCTTCTGAGTCGCGAAAACCTCCGCCTGCCAGGGTTGAAAAAATCCGGCGGGCGGTAATTGGCGTAATTGATCGCCAAAAGATGTTGCGGGAGCGCGCCTCCCTCGGCATGGGGTTGGCATGATGCTTGACCAACTCCCCGCACAATCGCCCGATGCGCTGCTTGCGCTGATCAAGATGTATGCTGCCGATCCACGCAGCGACAAGATCGACCTTGGAGTCGGCGTGTACCGAACCGATGACGGGGCAACCCCGGTGTTTGCTGCAATCAAGGCGGCAGAGACCAATCTGGTCGAAACGCAGGATAGCAAGAGCTACCTCGGGCCCGAGGGCGATATTGGCTTTGTGAAAGCACTAATGCCGTATGTTTTCGGCAGGGACGCGGCGTATCTCGGCCGGGTAGAGGGCATGCAGACGCCCGGCGGTACTGGCGCAGTGCGGCTGGCGCTGGCTGTGGCCAGAAAAGCTGGCGTTAACAGGGTCCATATGGGCACGCCCAGCTGGCCCAACCATGCGCAAATCCTGTCCGATGTCATGCTGGACGCGGCACTGTTCGACCACGCTACCCCGGATGGCAACATCGATGTCGAAACGGTCCTGACCATCATCAAGTGTGCGGCTGCGGGCGAGGCGGTTCTGCTGCATGGTTGCTGCCACAACCCGACCGGGATCGATTATTCGCCAGAGGAATGGGATGCAATCGCTGCCGCATTTGCAGACAGCGCGGCTTTGCCGATCCTCGACCTGGCGTATCAGGGGTTGGGCACGGGGATGGACGATGATGCCTATGGTGTGCGGGCGGTCTTGGCCGCCGTGCCGGAAGCATTGTTAGCCTATAGCTGCGACAAGAACTTCGGGATGTACCGTGACCGGGTTGGCGCACTTTACGTGCTGGCCGACAAGGCTGAACAATTGCCTGCCATCATGTCCAACCTGAACGCGCTGGCGCGGGCGAGCTGGTCCATGCCGCCTGATCACGGCGCGGCAGCGGTTCGGGTGATTCTGGACGATGCGGGCATGACCAAGCAATGGCTGGACGAGCTCACCGACATGCGGAGCCGCATCGGCAGTGTGCGTGCGCAGATGGCGGCGGCTGGACAGATCGGCCCGCTCGACCTGACCGTACTGGCGCGGCAAAACGGGCTGTTTTCGATGCTTGCGCTATCAAAGGACCAGATCGTGACGCTGCGTGAAGATCTCGCGGTTTACATGGCCGGGTCTGGCCGCATTAACGTGGCCGGGCTGCACAGCGGCAATATCGCGAACTTTATCGCCGCGCTGAAAACGGTCGCGGGCTAAGACCCCAACCTGATTTTCAGCCCATCAAGGACTGCATCCGCTGGAGATAGCGGGCCATCATGTCGATCTCCAGATTGACATGATCGCCGGCTTTCATGCTGCCCAGCGTCGTCACTTCCGATGTGTGCGGAATGATATTCAGCGTGAAATGGACTGATCCGTCGGGCTGATCCTCGACTGTATTCACAGTCAGAGACGCGCCTTCCATGGTGATCGAACCCTTTGCCGCGATGAAAGGGGCGAGCGCTTTGGGGGCGCTGACCAGCCAGCGGTGGGAATCGCCGATCGCGGTGATTTCGACCACCGATCCCACGGCATCGACATGACCGGTTACGATATGCCCGCCTAATTCGTCGCCCATGCGCAGGGCGCCTTCGAGGTTGAGTTTGCGGCCTTGCGTCCACATTTCCGGGACAGTGCAGGAAACCGTTTCGCCCGATACGTCCACGGCGAACCACGCGTCACCCGCGACACCGCCGCGCTCGACCACGGTCAGGCAGACACCGGAACAGGCAATTGAGGCACCGATAGCCATGTGCGCCGGATCGAAAGGGCAGGCGATACGAACGCGCAGGTCGCCCTTTTGCTCGATCTGGTCGATGGTACCGACGGCGGTGATGATTCCGGTGAACATTCAGTTTCTTTCCTAGGTGCCGCTCTTGTCGGCCCGGCGCTGATATACTTCGAACAGGTCGCTGCCAAGCTGGCGCCGTTCGCTCAGCGTCCAGCGATCATGGGCGGCGGCCAGATTATCCAGCCCGATATCCGTGACCGACGGCGCGCCCCCGCCGATGAATATCGGAGCGCGGTAGAGGTGGACCGTATCCACCAGATCTGCTGCCAGGAAAGCAGCGGCCGTCTTCGCGCCGCCTTCGACATAGAGATATTGCGCGTCCGGGATGTCGAAGATTGCCTGCGGCGACGAAATACGTTGCGCCCCGCCGGGTGCCGCGCCGCGCGTCAACACATATCGTTGCGGACTGCGCCCTTCCAGGCCCGACAGCCTCACGTCTAGCCGGGGCGCGTCACTGCGCCAGGTGCCGCCGCCCACCAGGATGGCATCGGACATGGCGCGGCGCGAATGTACATGGGCGCGGGCAGTCTCGCCGGTGATCCACTGGCTGTCTCCATTGGCAAGCGCAATGCATCCATCGAGCGACATCGCGAGTTTCAGGGTTACATGCGGTCGGCCTAGAAGCTTGCGAACGAGATAGCCGGATAGACTGTCGATCGCTGCCGGACTGTGCAATTGCCGGACCTTCGTTCCCGTTTCCGCGATCCGTTTCGCCCCTTCACCCGCCGTGCGCGGATCAGGATCCTCAACGGCATAGACC
>JBFEKH010000164.1:0-3794 GCA_041552775.1 Allopontixanthobacter sp. | reverse complement strand
TTTCCGCCTTGGCGCGCTGGCGGTCAGCAAGGATGGCACCAGGCTGGCGTTTTCGGTCGATGACAATGGGTCCGAACGGTTCACCGCCCGGGTCAAGGATCTGACCACCGGCGAGATGCTGGACGATGAAATTCCCGGCACCCTGTCATCACTGGTATGGTGCGCGGGTGACCGGGCGCTGGTCTACAGCCTGGCCAACGAACAATGGCGCACGGACAATGCCCGTCTGCACTGGCTGGGCCAGCCGATCGCCGACGACGTGGAATTGTATCACGAGGATGACGAGGGCTTCCGGGTCGGCTCCGGCCTGACCTCCAACGAAAAATGGCTGGTCATTTCCACTGGCGATCACGAAACGGGCGAGAGCTACATCATTCCGGCTGACGATCCGCTGGCCGCTCCGCTACTGGTCAAGGCGCGGCGCAAGGGCGTGGAATATGACGTGGACGAGCGGGACGGAACGCTGTTCATCCACACCAACGACACGCATGAAAATTTTCGCCTGGCCACCGCACCACTCGAAAAGCCGGGTGACTGGACCAACCTGATCGAAGGTTCGGACGAGTTTTACATTACCGGGCTTGAACTGTTCCGCGATTTCTATGTTGTCGAGGGGCGCCGCGGCGGCCTCGATGTGATCGAGCTGCGCTATTACGATGATCCGTCGCGGGTCGAGCCGATCACCTTCCCAGAAGCGAGCTACAGCGCGGGGCTGGGCGATAACCGCGAATGGCACATGGAAAAGCTGCGGCTGTCCTATGAAAGCATGGTCAGCCCTGCCACGACTTACGATTACGATGTCGCGGCGAAGACGCTTGAAACGCTCAAGGTGCAGGAAATCCCGTCCGGCTATGACGCGGATTTGTACACGACCGAGCGGCTGGAGATCGCCGCACGCGATGGCACCTTGGTTCCGGTCAGCGTGCTGTACCGCAAGGACCGGCAGGCACCGGGGGCGCTGCATCTGTATGGTTACGGCGCCTACGGTATTTCCATTCCGCCCGGCTTTTCGACTACCCGTTTCAGTCTGGTCGACCGCGGTTTCGCCTATGCCATCGCGCATATCCGCGGCGGCGATGATCTGGGGCGGGCGTGGTACAAGGCGGGTAAGCTGGAAAGCCGGACCAATGCCTTCAACGATTTCGTCGATATCGCAAACGGACTGATCGAACGCGGCCTGACGCAGGCGGGCAGGATCAGCATTTCGGGCGGATCGGCAGGCGGCGAATTGATGGGGGCGGTGATCAATTCGGACCCTCACCTGTTCGGCGCGGTCGTGGCACATGTGCCGTTCGTGGATGTGCTGGCGACGATGCTCGATGCCAGCCTGCCGCTGACGCCGGGCGAATGGCCCGAATGGGGCAACCCGATCGAGGACAAGGTCGCGTTCGAGTTGATCCAGTCCTACAGCCCCTACGATCAGGTCAAGGCGCAGGAATACCCGCCGATGCTGGTGACGGCGGGCCTCAACGATCCGCGCGTAACCTATTGGGAGCCGGCCAAATGGGTCGCCAAATTGCGTGAACTGAAAACCGACCACAATGAATTGCTGCTCAAGACCAACATGGGCGCAGGCCATGGCGGTAAATCGGGGCGCTTCGAGAGCCTGACCGAAACAGCGGAAGAATTCGCCTTTATCCTGTGGCAGTTGGGGATGACGAAGGACGCGGCTGGATGAGCAACCGCTTCTCCAGGACTTTCACCGCGCTGCCCGAACATATCGACGTGATGGGACATGTGAACAATGCCGTGTGGGTCCAATGGGTGCAGGACATGGCGACCGCGCATTGGGATGCGGCGGCGCGGGCGGAGGACCAGGCGGACTTCGTCTGGCTCGTGATCCGACACGAGATCGATTATCGCGGCAACATTTCGGTAAGCGAAACCGTGACCGGGGAAACCTGGATTCCGGATGGAGCACAGGGAGCCAAATCCACCCGGCGGGTCGAATTCACCGACAGCACCGGCAAGGTGATCGTTTCGGCGAACACCACGTGGGCGATGCTCGACCGAGAAAGTGGCAGGTTGGCCCGCGTCAGGCCCGACGTCATGGCACCGTTCGCCCAGATTTAAGCGGCGACAGCCTTGCCGGGGCGGCGTCCTTCACGCCGGTCGGGAAATCCGACCAGTTTCTCGAACATCGCCCGGTTACGTCCTGCTTCCTTGGCTTCGTAGAGCAGCTTGTCCGCGCGGCTGTATAGTTCGTTGAAGCTGGCGTGCTTCAGTCCTGCTTGGGGCATTTCCACCAGCCCCATGCTGGCGGTAACAAGTTTACCCAGACCCGGCACCAGAATGGCGGTACGCACGGGGATCGCCATGCGCCGCTGTTCGGCCATCCGGTGCGTGTCCTTGCCGCGCAGCAGCAGGACGAATTCTTCCCCGCCGAGGCGCATCGCCAGCACATTTTCGTCCGCCTCCAGCGCCTGGGCGACAGCGTGCAGCACTTCATCGCCCACGGCATGACCATGCGTATCGTTGACCGATTTGAACCGGTCGAGATCGATCAGCGCGAATGTATCAAAACCCTGCGCCCGCAAATCGGCAAAGCGCGGCTCGATTGCGCGGCGGTTCATCAGGCCGGTAAGGGGATCGCGCTCCGACAATGTCTCGGACAACTGCGCCTTTGAAATCGCCTGGTCGCGTTGGCGGCGGATGATCATGAACCGGTCCGCGATGCCCATTGCAGTGGCGAAACATTCCAGGGCTATACCGAAATGAAACAGTCCGTTTGCATCGGTTTGCGGCAATTCCGGGACAAAGTAACTGACCACGCGCACCGACCCGGCCATGAACAGCGGAGTCCAGCCGATCAGCTGGAACCAGACCGAGCGGCTGCCATTCCTAATGGCGCTCCAGATGACCATGGCCAACAGGGGCAGCATTATTGCAGAGCCGAGATAGAAGAGGTCCGACGAATAGCGCCCAAGAGACTCAAAGGCGCTGCCATGGACGATGGAGATGAAGCCCGCCCAGAGCGCGCCGCCCACAAGGGCCTTGCGCATGCGCGGTGACAGTTTGTCCGGTTCAATAAAATGCGCTGCGAACATCGAAGCGGACACGATCATGCCGCCCAGGGACAGCACCACGCCCGCGCGCACCTGCTCCATTCCCAGATCAATGATCGCGGTGTAAAATCCCGCAGTCAGCGATATCTGGATCAGAGCGCAGCTGGACAAGGCCAGGTGCCACAACAGGAACGGCTCGCGCAGGATGCGGTAGAAAGTGAGATTGAAGGCCAGCGGCATCATGATCATCCCGCACAGGACGGCAAGAAAAAGCAATTGACCGCGCTCAAGCCGGGTATTTCCCGGCAACTGAGAAGCCAGTCGCAACTGATCGAAGACGATCTTCTGACCGGCGCCTTCGACCCCGACATAGATGTAGTGCGTCTGCGCATTTACCGGAGGGAGAGCGGCGGAATACTGCAGATCCGGCAGCCCGGGCTGCATCTCGCTGAAGGAATAGCCGCGTGCGCGCATGGATCCGTCGCGATCTTGAGCGAGGATATCCATTCGCTTGAAGGTCGCGCTGCGGCCGACGACAAAGCGGGGTAGAGGAGAAGTCTCTGCGCCAGCATCGCCACCCAATTCGATCCGCAATATCGTGCGTTCCTGCGACAGGTCGCGATCAGCCGCCCCGCAATTCCATGCTGGTCCGGCAGCGGCCAGTTGGGCCAGACTGCGGTCTGCCGGGCCGCTGACGGAGCAAACCGCCGGTTGTTCTCCGGCTATGGAAACGGCAGGCAAAGCAACGAAAGCGCAGATGAGCGCGATGGGCCAGATCAATGCCCTGAA
>JBFEKH010000163.1:0-3884 GCA_041552775.1 Allopontixanthobacter sp. | reverse complement strand
TTCGACGGCTTTGTCGAACGCGGGGGCCACGTGGTACGCATTGCGATTGCTGGCGCAGGCGATCCGTCCAGCGGCGCAAACGGCGTTCCCAATGGCGTTGACCGTCGGACGGCTCTTGAAAAGGCCGGGGCTGCGCTAACCGCGAAATTCCTGACTTCGGGCGAAACATCCATGGTCCTCGATCTTTCGGGTAGCGGGCTGAACGCAGCCGAGGCAGCATCGGTGCTGCTGGGCCTAAGGCTGCGTAGCTGGCGCCACGATGAATATCGCACCAAGCTGAAAGAAGAGCAGAAGATTACCCTGAAATCCGTGACAATTGTCGGCGCTCCGGACGGCATTGATGCGGCCTGGGAAGATGCCTCTGCCGTCGCGGCAGGTGTCGAATTCACCCGCCATCTGGTGGCGGAACCGGCCAACAAGGTTTTCCCGGTCAGCTTCGTGGAAAAATGCAGCAAGATGTTCGAAGGCACCGGCGCCGAGCTGATCGTGCTGGATGATGATCAGATGGAAAAGCTGGGCATGGACTCGCTGCTCGGCGTTGGGCTTGGTTCCGAACAGCCATCGCGCATCCTGGCAGTCCGCTGGAACGGCGGCTCGGCTGGCGCGAAACCGATGTGCTTCGTGGGCAAGGGCGTGACTTTCGATACTGGGGGTATCTCGATCAAGCCTGCGGCGGGCATGGAAGACATGAAGTGGGACATGGGCGGCGCGGGCGCGGTTGCTGGAGCAATGCTGGCGCTGGTCAAGCGCAAGGCGAAGGCCAATGTTGTGGGCGTGATGGGCCTGGTCGAGAACATGCCCGACGGCAAGGCGCAGCGTCCTGGCGATGTGGTTACGTCGATGTCCGGCCAGACGATCGAAGTAATCAACACCGACGCGGAAGGCCGCCTGGTCCTGTGCGACGCACTGCATTGGGCGCAGCAGGAGTTTTCCCCTCTCGCCATCGTTGATTTTGCGACGCTGACCGGCGCGATCATCATTTCGCTCGGCAATGAATATGCCGGGCTGTTTTCCAACGACGACGATCTGGCGGCAAAGCTCGAGGCGGCGGGCAAGGCCACTGGCGACAAATTGTGGCGGATGCCGTTGGCCCCTGCCTATGACAAGCTGATCGACAGTCCCATTGCGGACATGAAGAATGTCGGCCCGCGCGGTGGCGGTTCGATCACTGCGGCGCAGTTCCTTCAACGCTTCATTGCCAAGGGCACACCGTGGGCGCACTGCGACATCGCGGGTATGGCCTGGGCCGACAAGGCCGGAACGACCTGGGACAAGGGCGCGACCGGTTACGGTGTGCGGCTGATGGATCAGTACATCCGCGACACTCTGGAAGCTTAAGGAAAATTTATGGCCCGCACGTCACATAAGGCAGAATTGCCTAGCAAGATTTGCCTGACTTGCGGGCTGCCGTTCAACTGGCGCAAGAAATGGGCGCGCGAGTGGGAAAATGTCCGCTACTGCTCGGATCGTTGCCGCCGGTCGAAAAGCAGCACCGCGGTGAGCAGCGCGTCGAAGAAAAACCCGATTATCTTCACCCCGGATGTCGATGCGAGTTGATTTCTACCTGCTGGACCGTGACCCGGCAGAGGCGGTCATTCCGTTGCTCGCGCGCGCCGCCAAGCATGCCGGGGAGCGGGTGCTGGTGGTATCGGGCGATGCAGAACAGATGGTCCGGATCGACAAGGCCTTGTGGGAAACCGCGCCAGAGGCATTCCTGGCACACGGCATTTCAGGGGAAGGGCAGGAGGAGCGGCAGCCGGTCCTGCTATCCGATCTGATGGAACCGGTAAATCAGGCACAATTTGTAATCCTGGCCGACGGGAAATGGCGCGAGGAGAGCAGAAATTTCGCCCGCGTATTTCTGCTATTTGGCGATGACCGGCGGCAGGAGGCCCGCGAAATCTGGACCTTGATCGGCCACAACGATGCGATGGAACGCCATTTCTGGAAGCAAGACGGCGGCAAATGGCGCGAGATGGGGTGATCGTTGCCGGCAGCGGCTTCGCCAGATCAAACAAGGAAGTCTTGCGATAATTCCGCCGCGGGGCTAGGGGCGCGCCCAACACAACCCCTCAATCATCTCGACATTAGGAACATCCCATGGCGGTTACCCGCACCTTTTCGATCATCAAGCCCGATGCCACCCGCCGGAACATTACCGGTGCCGTCACCAAGATGCTGGAAGAAGCCGGCCTGCGCGTCGTTGCATCCAAGCGTATCCACATGAGCAAAGAACAGGCCGAAGGCTTCTACGCCGTGCATAAGGAACGTCCCTTCTTCGGTGAACTGGTCGATTTCATGATCAGCGGCCCGGTTGTGGTCCAGGTTCTGGAAGGCGAAGACGCCATGCAGCGTAACCGCGACATCATGGGCGCGACCAACCCCAAGGATGCAGCCCCCGGCACTATCCGCGGCGAGCTGGCGGAAAGCATCGAAGCCAACACCGTTCACGGTTCGGATTCGGACGAAAACGCAGCGATCGAAATCGCTTACTTCTTCAAGCCGGAAGAAATCGTCGGCTAATCGCAATTACCCGCGATAAGATTGGAAAAACCCGTCGGAGCGATCCGGCGGGTTTTTTATTTTGGACCGGCAGATCTTCTGCTTGCTTGGATCAGGGGGTGACTTCCATGAATTTCGGCCTCGACTGGTCGCGCTTACCCTCGGTCGGACCGGCCGTGCCGGGTTTTTTCGGCAGGCCCGCAGCGGCAACCGTATAGGGGGAAATGCGGTGGCGCGTGCAAAGGCCGCCTGATCCGTCGCTGGTCAGCTGGGTTTCGAATTCCACACCGATTTCCGCATCCTGTGAACGCATGACAGTGCAAACCGCCAATTGGCCTTCGCCCAGGTCCAGCACCAATTGCGTGCCGACATCGACGCCGACAATGCCTTCCAGTCCCGCCCCGTTGCGCGACAGGTCGCGCATGACAGCGTTGTAGTAATAATCCTCGTGGATCACGCCGATGCGGCGGAATACCGAGCGGCGATCCGGTCGATAGGTATCGGGACCATCGGGGGTAATGGTGAATTCGCCGCTCTCGATGCGTTCCAGCACGACCTCTTCGTTCAGTGGTCGAGAATAGATGAAGCCCTGGACCAGCTTCGCGCCGTGGGATTTGACCACTTCGAGCTGGTCGAAAGCCTCTACACCCTCGACGGTGGTTTCCATGTTGAGCGCGTTGGACAGTCCGACGATAGCAGCAATGATCTTGGCGCTGTTCTTGTCTTTCTGGGTACAGCTGTCGACGAAGCTCTTATCTACCTTGATCTTGTCGAACGGCGCCGAGCGCAGATAGCTGAGCGAGGAATAACCGGTGCCGAAATCATCCAGCGCCAGCCGTACGCCGAGGCCCTTGAGCTGGGCGAACATTTTCTCGGTCTCGTCATTGTCGCCGACGAAGATGCTTTCGGTCAGCTCCAGTTCCAGGCGGTCGGGTTCCAGCCCGGAATTGGCTAGCGCATTCGCGACCACGCTGGGCAGGCCCGAGTTGGCAAACTGGACTGCAGAGACATTCACCGCGACGCGCAGGCTCTTGGGCCATTTCATGGCCGCTTCGCAGGCGGTGCGCAGTGCCCATTCGCCCAGATTGTTGATCAGGTCGCTATCTTCGGCAACCGGGATGAATTGGCCCGGGCTGACAAAGCCACGCTCCGGATGTTCCCAGCGCATCAGCGCCTCCAGGCCCACGACATGGCCATTACTGACGGAAACCACCGGCTGGTACTGCAGATATAACTGACCTAGCTCCAGCGCCTCCCGCAAATCATCGAGGACGACCTGGCGTTCCTGTTCTTCGTCCTTCAAATCGGCGGCATAAAAACGGAATTGCCCGCGCCCGCCATTCTTGGCTGCATATAGCGCAAGGTCAGCCGACCGAATCAGG
>JBFEKH010000162.1:0-3899 GCA_041552775.1 Allopontixanthobacter sp. | reverse complement strand
CTGCATTTCTCCATCGGCACGACCCGTCTTTGGGGTTTCGGGCTTTTCCCGCTTGGCTGGGCAACATTTGTGGGCCAGCCTGCAGACCGGTTCGCCAATACGGTAAACAATGGCCGGACGAGCCATGTGTTTTCCCACTTCCAACCATTGGCCGAACGCCTGCTGGCCGATGACAGGCCGGAAGGATCGAATAACCCGGCACAAATGTTTTCGATCATGGAGGATTTTTTCCGCAACGACGCACCGCAGTTCGGAAATGGTGACGCACGAATCCAGACAACCCACGCGGCACTGGTTGAAGCTGAATTGCCGACGGTCGCGCATCTGGCTGAACTCTGCAGCGTCCACCCGCGCACACTGGAGCGATTGTGTCTGCGCCATTTCGGATTTCCGCCCAAACTGCTGTTACGCCGGCAGCGTTTCATGCGCAGCCTGTCGCGCTTCATGCTCGAGCCCTCGCTCGGCTGGATCAGGGCTATCGATTCGCTTTATGTCGACCAGTCGCATTTCGTGCGCGACTGTCATGATTTCCTGGGCATGGCACCGAGAGAATATGCCGCGCTTGACCATCCGATCCTGTCGGCTTTCGTCCGCGAACGAAAACAGGCTCTGGGCTCGCCGGTCCAAACACTTGATCCTCCCGGCTGAATTTCGGCGGCGGTTTGGGCAAACGCGCTTTGCGTTGCGCGGCAATTGGCGCTAGCGGGCCAGCCTATGAATGAATTGGAAACACGCAAAGCAGATAGCCTGGCTGCAATCGCTGCCGCCGACACGCTGGACAGCGTAGAGGCGCTGCGAATCGATGCCTTGGGCAAACAGGGCTGGATCAGCCAATTGCTCAAGACGCTGGGCAAGATGACCGCAGATGAGCGCCAAACACAGGCACCGGCCATCCAGACTGCCCGCGCCGAAGTGGCCGATGCCCTGGCCGCCCGCAAGCTGGCGCTCGAAGATGCCGAACTGGAATCGCGGCTGGTTTCCGAAACGATGGACCTGACCCTGCCCGCACCGGAGATGCCGCGCGGTACGGTCCACCCGGTCAGCCAGGTGATGGATGAGCTTGCAGAGATTTTTGCTGATCTCGGTTTTGCTGTCGCGACCGGTCCGGAAATCGAGGACGAATGGCACAATTTCAGCGCGCTCAATATGCCAGAAAGCCATCCGGCTCGGGCGATGCATGACACTTTCTATTTCCCCGATCATGACGACCAGAACCGCCGGATGCTGCTGCGCACGCACACTTCGCCTGTACAGATCCGCACCATGATAGCGGAAGGCGCGCCGGTGCGGATCATCGCCCCGGGCCGGGTTTACCGGTCGGACAGCGATGCCACGCACACGCCGATGTTCCATCAGATCGAAGGGTTGGTGATCGACAAGGGGATCCACCTTGGCCATTTGAAATGGACGCTGGAAACCTTCCTGAAAGCTTTCTTCGAACGTGATGATATCGTGCTGCGCCTGCGCCCGTCCTACTTCCCCTTCACCGAGCCCAGTGTCGAAGTCGATGTCGGCTTCGAGGTAGTGAATGGTCGCCGGGTTCTAGGCGGCAGCGGCGATGCGCCGGGCCATGCGTGGATGGAACTGCTCGGTTCCGGCATGGTCAACCGCCGGGTCCTGGAAATGTCCGGGCTCGATCCCGATGAATGGCAGGGTTTTGCGTTCGGTGTCGGTGTCGACCGGCTGGCGATGCTGAAATACGGGATGGACGATCTGCGCGCATTCTTCGACGGCGATATCCGCTGGCTGCAGCATTACGGGTTCAGCCCGTTCGACCAGCCGACCCTTTCCGGCGGCGTGGGAGCGGGCGCATGAAGTTCTCGCTCACATGGCTGAAAGACCATCTCGAAACCACCGCAAGCGTTGCCGACCTGGCGGCGGCGATGAACCGTATCGGCCTGGAAGTCGAAGGCCTGGAAGATCCCGCTGAGCGCCTGGCCGGGTTCACCGTGGCTGAAGTCCTGACAGCTGCCCCACACCCGGATGCGGACAAGCTGCAGGTGCTGACCGTCAGTACCGGCGAGGGCGATCCGAAGCAGATCGTTTGCGGCGCGCCCAATGCGCGTGCCGGGATGAAAGGCGTCCTCGGCCAGCCCGGGGCGGTTGTCCCTGCCAATGGCATGGTCCTGCGCAAAAGCGCGATCCGCGGGGTCGAATCCTCCGGCATGATGTGTTCCGTGCGAGAACTGGAACTGGGCGACGAGCATGACGGCATCATCGAATTGCCCGCCGATGCGCCGGTCGGAACCAGCTTTGCAGAATATCACGGCACCAGCCCGATATTCGACGTGGCGATTACGCCGAACCGTCCTGATTGCATGGGCGTTTACGGCATCGCACGCGATCTGGCAGCGGCCGGCATGGGTACGCTCAAGCCGATTGCGATGCCTTCGTTCGGGGCCAAGGGCGCTTGCCCGGTCGAAATCAGGACCGACGATCCGGAAGGCTGCCCTGCATTTTATGGCCGGGTCATCAAGGGGGTCAGCAATGGCGCATCCCCCGACTGGTTGCAGCAACGGCTGGCCAGCGCCGGACAGCGTCCGATTTCAATGCTGGTCGATCTGACCAACTATCTGATGCTCAGCTTTGGCCGTCCCGCACATGCCTATGATCTGTCCAAACTGGATGGTGCCGTGTTCGCGCGCCGTGCCAAGGACGGAGAGCAGGTGCTGGCGCTCAATGAAAAGACTTACACGCTCGATAGCAGCATGACGGTGATTGCCGACGATCAGGGCGTGCATGACATTGCCGGGATCATGGGCGGCGAAGGTTCTGGTTGTTCGGACAGCACCACTGACGTTCTGCTCGAAATCGCTTATTTCGATCCCGACCGGATTGGCGCAACCGGCCGCAAGCTGGGCCTGAGCTCTGACGCACGCACCCGGTTCGAGCGCGGGGTTGATCCCGATTTCCTCGAGAACGGCCTCGATCTCCTTACTGGCCTGATTGTCGAGCTGGGCGGCGGGCAGGCGTCCGAAATGGCCCGCGCCGGATCGCCGCCAGGCGAAGCAAAGACCGTCGCATTCGATCCCGCGCTTACCAAGCGGCTGGGCGGTGTGTCGGTCGAATTGACCCAGCAGCAGGGAATTCTTGAATCGCTGGATTTTGCGGTCGATGGCTCAGGCATCCCTTGGACGGTCAATGTGCCGCTCCGTAGGCATGACATCGAAGGCCCCGCCGATCTGGTGGAAGAAATCGTGCGGATATTCGGTATAGACGATGTCGCCAGCGCCCCGCTGCCGCGCGCTGAAGGCGTGGCCGCACCGACCGCATCGCCGGAGCAAATGCTGGAGCGCCGCGTCCGCCGTGCTGCGGCCGCTCGGGGACTGAACGAAGCGGTGACTTGGTCTTTCCTGCCGACTGGGCAAGCAGAACATTTTGCAGTCGAGGGCCAGCCCCTGTGGATCCTCGACAATCCGATCAGCGAAGACATGAAGGCCATGCGGCCATCACTGCTGCCGGGATTGTTGTCCGCATTGAAGCGCAATCAGGATCGGGGTGCGTCCAGCCTGCGGCTGTTCGAAATCGGCCGCCGCTATTTCCGCAATGCCGATGGTTCCAGTGACGAACGGCTGACGCTGGGCGTGGTGCTCGCCGGCGAGAAGGTGGCGCGGCGCTGGTCCACCGGCAAGGCAATCTTGTTCGATGCGTTCGATGCCAAATCCGAAGCACTGGCGTTGCTCGCCGAAGCGGGCGCGCCCGTTGGGAAGCTCCAGACAATGGGAGACGCGGGCGGCCAGTTCCATCCGGGCCAATCGGGCACTTTGCGGCTCGGGCCCAAGAATGTGCTCGCCCGTTTTGGTGCGCTCCATCCCAAGACGCTCGCCGCATTCGATGTCGATGGGCCGGTTGTAGCGGTCGAGATTTTTCTCGATGCGATCCCGGCAAGGAAGGGCGCG
>JBFEKH010000161.1:0-3918 GCA_041552775.1 Allopontixanthobacter sp. | reverse complement strand
ATCGGGCGCGTTGTTCGGGTTGCAATGTCGAGTGGCGCGTCCAACCTTTATGGTATCCAGTTACGCTGGCCGCGCCGTGCAGCACGCTGCCGCTTCGCTCTAATTTTTACCGATACGATAAGCGCTACAAATCCCGCAATCATCAGCGCGATCAGAGCATAAGCAATGAGAAGTCGAGGTTCCATAAGTGTGAAAGCTCATACGGCCCAAATCGTTCCCCTTGATGTAATTCAGGACGCGTGACGGACTAACTAGCATTGCAAATTTGTTCTTCATTCGTTCTAATGGCCCATGGGCAGCAAGCGTCTCGAGTCGATAGCCGATTATAGCCGCCACGGATATATGCTGAGGGTGGATTGCAAAAGCTGCAAGCGCGTTGCAGTCCTCGATCCTTGGCAAATCGTTCAGCTATGCCAGCGCCGCCAATGGTCGCGGCAAATGCAGGCCGTCGAGCGACGCTTACAGTGCATTCAGTGTGGCAGTCGGAATGTGCGGTGCGGGCCTTCCTTTAAGCGATAATGACGTACGGAAGCGGTGCAGGATGCGCGGGAAAAAGAGTCCAGGTGCGCCAAGGGGCAATCGCAACGCTTGGAAGCGTGGGGGCGTTCTGCTGATGCTTTCGCAATAGCGAGTTATCTTCGAACGATTGCATAGCTCGTTCAAATTCGAACGCCTTAAAATCGTAACTAGTTTCGTTAGGCTTATTGAAATGCCCCGCCTGTATCCGGAAGGTTGACTGCTGTTTAACCGGAGGACGGCATGGGTGTTTCTACTGATTATCGCCAGTTCGCAAATGCACAACGGAAGGCTGCCAGCACGGCACCACTGCCAATGGTAAGGGACAAGCATTTGTCAGCAGCCGAGCGATGGGAAACTCTGGCTGCAGAGTTAGAGCAATTCGAACCAAGGGCGCTTAATTCTCAGGATCAGCTTCAGGAATTTTTTCACTGAATTTTTGAGGCTCGCGGGCAGAATGTGCGTTGTATTGTAGAGCCAAGCGACAAGAGAACCGACGAAAACTGGCCCACTGCGATCAGGTTATATACTTATTATCCTAATTCTTTTGCAGCCGTAAGGCGATCCGTAGCGACCCAAAGGCAGATAAAAATCAGCCTTAGACTTTAGGCCTCACTCGAAAGGGTGGGGCCTTTTTTCTTCCACTCGCCGCACCAATTTTCCGGCCCTGCCTGTGGCCAGCCTTCATAGGCTGGAGGAAACCAGCGACAAGCAATTGCGGCGGGTCAATCGATTCGATAGCTCAGAACGGTAAAACGAGCTGGCGCCGTCGCAAATACGCCGTGGCCCCGGCCCGAATTGCCACCAAAGGTGAAGCCTACCTGCGCGGTATCACGGATGGCCGCATCAAATGCCTGTGGGAGACTACTCGCATCGCCACCCATCATCGCGATCCAAGGTTCGGCCAAAGATATTGAGACAGTGTGAGTGCCCGGGTTCAGAGGCAAATCCCGACCTGCTGGCGAATACCACCGATGATGCGGCGTTCGAGCAGACCAGCGGTCTCCCGCTCGTTGAAAATAAAGTGAGAGAGTTGCTGGTCCGGCGGGGTTTTCTTGCTCGAGAAAGCGCGTTCCAGGCTTCGCATCGATGCGGTAAGTCAAAGTGATCCGTTTCGCCCCTTCAAGTGACTGCACTGGAACTGTCACGTAATGCACATGCCCATTTGCGGCGGAGGGATAAGGAAAATCAAAGCTCGGTCCATCGCGTGTATCCTGCATGGTCCGCGGCATGTTTACCGAGTAGTTCCGCCCTCTGATAATCGGACCTATCGACCACTCGGATGCAGCAGGACCGGCAGCCTCCAATGTTGTATTTGGAATGGTGAGAATGGCTGCAAATATGGCAGAACTAGCGATGAGCTTTTTAAACATCTGGCAAGCTTAGCTTGCTGCGATTGCGGCCTGCTGAACGTCGATGGATTGGAAAAGGCACTGCGCTCCTCCGCCCAGACACGCCCGGCATCAAATTGCCAATCGCCAGCGGTGAACGAGCGCCCAAGAAAAACGTTGGAGTACGATACACCAGCAATGCGATTTGATGCATGTGTTGCGGTGACCGGTTGAACCCACCCGGCGGATGCGGTCACAATGCCTTCCATCGAGCCGATAGTCAGCTAACCGCCGCGTGAGCAAAATATCTGCCGTTCCGGACACGACAACTTTGCAGACGGTCGAGCAATGAGCCATCAAACATGGGAAAAGACAAGCAAGGGGAGAATAAGCAATTCAGGCGTTGCACGCGGCCTTCTGACTAGCGCCAGCGCCAACCGTACGCCAATTATGCTTCCGTCCCGACCTCTTCGCCCGGCACTGCAACGCGCATCATTGCGAATGCGGCCAGCACCAGTGTTCCGGCGGCAAAGGCCATTGTCCAGATCGGCTCGTCGGGGAATAACATTTTCATGATCGTGCCCATCACCGTGGCGACCAGCAATTGCGGCACGACCACGAAGACATTGAACAGGCCCATAAAAATACCGAGCTTCGCCTGAGGCAGGCTGCTGGCCAGGATAGCGTACGGCATAGCCAGAATGCTGGCCCACGCGATGCCGATGCCGATCTCGCTGATAATCAGCATTTGTGGATCGCGGATGAAGAAGAAACTGGCATAGCCCGCGGCGCCGCAAAGCAGGCCGAACATGTGGGTTTTCGCTTTGCCGAAACGCTTGGACAGAAATGGCAGCAAAGTGAGCGCGGCAATCGCCGCGACGCCGTTGTAGACCGCAAACAGCCAGCCGACCCAGTTTGCACCTTCGTTATACAGGGCACTGGCGGTGTCGGTGCTGCCATACATATATTGCGTCACGACCGGCGTGGTGTTGATCCACATGATGAACAGCGCCGACCAGCTGAAGAACTGCACGAGCGCGAGGCGTTTCATAATGTCCGGCATGCCGGAAAAATCGCCAATGATGGAGCTGAGCATGCCGGTAGTGTTGCCCTGCTTCGCCATGGAAATCGCGATGGCGCTTAGGATACCGTAAGCGGCCAGCAGTGCGCCGAGCAAAAAGACTTCTTTCTCGAGCGAAAAGCTGTTCACCGCCAGCGCGACCAGCGCGCCTGCGGCGATCCATACTCCGCTACCTAGATAGCTTTTTGATGCAAGCGCTCGGACCGGTTGAACCAGCGCAGAACCTCCCTGCGCGTCGCCAAATTCAACCATTTGGGCGGGGCTGTATTCCTGCGTCGTAAACACAGTCCACATCACGGATAGAAACAGCGCGCCGCCGCCGATCCAGAACGCGTAGCGAACGGTGTCGGGGATGCCGCCGTCCGGCGCGACGTTGGCAACGCCCATCTCGCCCATCGCCCATGGGATAATCGATCCCACAACCGCACCTGCGCCGATAAAGGCGGTTTGCACAGCGTAGCCTGCAGTGTGCTGGTCCTTGCGCAGCATATCGCCGACGAATGCGCGGAATGGCTCCATCGAAATGTTCAGGCTGGCGTCGAGAACCCAGAGCAGGACCGCGGCCATCAGCAGCACTTCGGAGATCGGCATCAGGAACAGCGAAAGCGCTGCTAGGAATGCGCCTAGAAGGAAATAGGGTCGGCGACGTCCGAACTTGCCGAGCCAAGTTTTATCGGAGAGATATCCGATGATCGGCTGGACCAGCAGACCGGTCAGCGGCGCCGCGACCCACAGCGCGGGCAGATCATCAATCGCACTGCCGAGAGACTGGAAGACCCGGCTCATATTCGCGTTCTGTAACGCAAAGCCGATCTGTATTCCGAAAAACCCGAAGCTGATATTCCACAGACCTGCCAGGCCCTGAACCGGCTTTTCCATCCGTAAATTCCCTCGCCCATGCGCTAGTGAACTTTCCGTCACCTCGCGCCAATGATGCTAGCTCGCACGATATGGGCGGGCGGACAATCACGCATACGAATGCAAGAGTCT
>JBFEKH010000160.1:0-3933 GCA_041552775.1 Allopontixanthobacter sp. | reverse complement strand
AGGCGATTTCCGTGACGATGACGGCGACTATGATGATCGCGGCGAAGGCTCGCGCGGGAACAACGATCGTGGCAGTCAGGACCAGGGTAGCCGCAATGATGGCGACAGGTCTGGCAATGGCCGCTCACGTGACAATAACGGCCGTGGACGCGGCAACGGTTCGGACCGGGATCAGGACGACGATTCGTCGGATTATTCGGACAATGCGCCTGCGCCCAAGGCCCGCGCAAAGATCGAACGGGCACCGCGCAAACCGCGGGCCCCGAAGCCCGCGTCCGATAGCCGCGGCGAAATTGATATCGCTGTCTTGCCGCCTGCAATCGGCAAGAGTTCAGATGATGCACCAGCGAAAAAGCCGGCACTCCGACCGCGCCGCAAGCGTGCCGATGACAGTGAGACCCTTGTCTGACTTGTCGCTTGGCGCGGCTCTTGCCTGAGGCATCAGCGCCTAGCATGGACCGCGTCACCCGAGCCGGCCAATGGCTGCCATATGCTTCGCGCATCATTGCCAGGCCGCGCGTGGCGGCCTTGGCCCTTGGCCTTCTCGCAGCGTTGGGATTTCCGCCTGTTGGCCTCTGGCCCGTTTCGCTGTTCGCGATTGGTGGGCTGGCCTGGTTGATCCGCGCTGCGCCGACGACGAGGCAGGCAGCCACCCTCGGCTGGCTTTTCGGCATTGCCCATTTCACGCTCGCCAATAACTGGATTGCTACGGCATTTACCTATCAGGCAGAAATGCCTGCAGCGGTGGGCTGGTTCGCGGTGCCGCTGCTATCGCTGTACCTTGCGATCTATCCCGCGCTCGCCTGTGCACTCGGGCATAGGCTTGGCCGAAATTCGTCGTTTCTGATTGGCAGTGTCGGCTTCGCAGGTTGCTGGACCATCAGTGAGTGGCTCAGAAGCTGGGTGTTTTCCGGCTATGCATGGGACCCGCTGGGGCTCGTTCTGCTGGGATCATTTGACCGGCCCGGCCTTGCTGCGCTCCTGCCATGGTTGGGTACATATGCCTTGTCCGGACTGGCTGTTTTGCTGGGTGCGGGTGTGGTCGCCTTGCTGCGCGAACGGCGCCGGCTGTTGGCACTGTTGGTTGCTGCACTGGTTGCTGCAGGCATGTATTTGCCAGGAGTGAAACCGGTTGAGGGCAAATTGCCGTTCACGTTGGTTCAGCCAAATGTCGCACAGGACGACCTAAACGACGCATCGCAATTCGAAAACCAGTTCCAGCGGATTGCGCGCCTGTCTGCTCGGCAATCTGAGAAGGAGCGCAGGTTGGTGCTTTGGCCCGAATCGGGGGTGCCGGATTATCTGCGCGATGGCTATCCGCAGCGCTATTACAACCAGATGACCGCAGCGGGCGACCCTGCATTCGCCCGGTACCGGATCGGGCGGACGATCGGTGATGGCGGCATGCTGCTGACCGGTGCGGTAGATCTGGAGATCGAAAACGGGCGGGCCATCGGGGCGCGCAATGCAGTCACCGCCATCCGTAGTGATGGGGCAATCGTGGCTGGGTATGACAAGGCGCATCTGGTGCCGGGCGGGGAATATCTGCCGCTGCGGAATATCCTCGAACCGATCGGCGCGTCGCGACTGGTGGCGGGCTCGCTGGATTTCTTGCCGGGACCGGGGCCGCAGACTTTGCCGCTCGGGCCGTGGGGCAACGCCGGTGTGCAGATCTGTTACGAGATCGTCTTTTCGGGGCAGGTGGTGGACCGCAGCAACCGGCCTGATTATATTTTCAATCCTTCCAACGACGGCTGGTTCGGTAGCTGGGGCCCGCCGCAGCATCTGGCGCAGGCGCGGATGCGCGCGATCGAAGAGGGGCTGCCAGTGCTGCGCTCGACCACGACCGGCATCAGCGCGGTGATCGATGCAAATGGGATGGTCCGGGCATACATCGGCATGCACCGCCCGGGCCGCATAGACGGTCTGGTGCCGCCCGCCCATCCGCCGACCTGGTTCGCCCGCTTGGGTAATTTCCTGCCGCTGGCATGGGCAATCGCCTGTGTAATTGCAGTTCTTGCCGGATCACTGGTTGCCACGCGTCAGCGACGCCGCTAGTAACCCCGGCGACACATAAAGATGTCTTTATATCTTCTCACGACATTCTGCTGAGGTATTATGCGCAATACGTATTTGTTCACATCCGAAAGCGTTTCCGAAGGCCATCCGGACAAGGTCTCCGACCAGATTTCCGACGCCATTGTCGATCTGTTTCTGTCGAAGGACCCGGAAGCACGCGTCGCCTGCGAAACCATGACAACCACCCAGCTGGTGGTTCTGGCCGGTGAAATCCGCGGCCAGGGTATCATGGATACGGACGGCAATTGGGCCGAAGGTGTTGCGGAGGAGGTGGAAGCCACCGTGCGCCAGACGGTCAAGGACATTGGCTATGAACAAACGGGCTTCCACTGGGAAACCCTGCGCTTCGAAAACAATCTGCACCCGCAATCGGCCCACATCGCACAAGGCGTCGATGCCGACGCTGACAAGGACGAAGGCGCGGGTGATCAGGGTATCATGTTTGGCTATGCCTCCGACGAAACCCCAGACCTGATGCCGGCTACGCTCGATTACAGCCACAAGATTCTCGAGCGGATGGCAGCGGACCGCAAATCGGGCAAGGCACCATTCCTGGAGCCTGACGCCAAGAGCCAGGTGACCCTGCGCTACGCCAATGAACGCCCCGTCGAAGCGACCGCAATTGTCGTGTCGACCCAGCATGCGCCGGGTTACTTCTTCCACAAGGGTGAAGGCGATGCGGCGAAATATGCCGAGCTGCGTGATTATGTGAAGAGCGTGATCGCTGACATTCTTCCTGCGGAACTACTGACCGAAAACACGGTCTACCATATCAATCCGACCGGCTGTTTCGAGATCGGCGGGCCCGACGGCGATGCCGGGCTGACCGGCCGCAAGATCATCGTCGACACCTACGGCGGTGCGGCCCCGCATGGCGGCGGCGCATTCAGCGGCAAGGATCCGACCAAGGTCGATCGTTCGGCCGCCTATGTGACCCGTTATCTGGCGAAGAATATTGTCGCTGCCGGACTGGCGCGCCGCTGCACAATCCAGTTGAGCTATGCAATCGGCGTGGCCGAACCGCTGTCGATCTATGTCGACCTGCACGGCACAGGCACAATCGAGGAAAGCCGGCTTGAGGCGCTGATTCCGGATATGGTCAAGCTGACCCCCAAGGGTATCCGAACCCATCTGGGTCTCAACAAGCCGATCTATCTGCAAACGGCCGCCTATGGCCATTTCGGCCGCACTTCCGAAGGCGATCTGTTCCCTTGGGAGCGTACGGACCTGGTCGACAGGCTCAAGGCCGCGGTTGCTGCCTGATCAGGCCGAATTCCTGTAACATTGAAAAGGGCCCGCATCGCTGCGGGCCCTTTTTGGTTGCGCCACGAATATTCCAGTCGCGGCGCACGTTCCAATCAACTTACATAATGCGCGGTGGTCTTCTCGGCCAACTCCTCGGCCGTCACGCCGGGTGCCAGTTCGACCAGTTTGAACGGGCTGTCATGGTCCGAGCGCTGGAACACTGCGAGGTCGGTGATGATCATGTCCACCACGTTGCGGCCGGTCAGCGGCAACGTGCATTCAGGAATGAATTTCGGGCTGCCATCCTTGGCACAGTGGTCCATGACCACGATGATCTTCTTGACGCCTGCGACCAGATCCATGGCGCCGCCCATACCCTTGATCATCTTGCCCGGAATCATCCAGTTGGCGATGTCGCCATTTTGGCTGACTTCCATCGCGCCAAGCACGGTCAGGTCGATATGGCCTCCGCGGATCATCGCGAAGCTGGCCGCGCTATCGAAATAGGCGGTGTCGGGCAATTCGCTGATTGTCTGCTTGCCCGCATTGATCAAATCGGGATCGACGTCTTCGTCATAGGGAAACGGACCGATCCCCAGCATCCCGTTT